>CAXSDR010000117.1:0-9644 GCA_964236445.1 uncultured Motilibacteraceae bacterium
CCGGCTTGAAGGCGTAGATGTCGGTGTAGCCGGAGATGGTGTCGCTCGACACGTTCAGAGACGCGGTCTGACCGGCGGACCCGGCGAACGTGGTGGTGACAGCCTGACCCAGCCGTACGTTGCTCACCGTCGTTGGGGACGTGGTCAGTGCGGCCGCCACGGCCGGGGTCGATGCCGTCAGCGTGAGCGACACGGAGCCGATAGAGATCGGGCGCACCGTCACGGTGTAGGTGCCGGTCACTGGCATGACGCCGTAGTTGAGGACCGAGTTGCTGCCTGCGCTCGACGACCAGTAGTCCAGGGTCGTGCCGTCGGGCTTGTAGACGTAGACATACGTCGATGTCGTGGAGGTGTTGGCGCTCACGGCCACCGTCAGGCGCTGGCCCGCAGTGCCGGAGAGAGTGCCCGTGGCGCTCTGGCCGGCGCGTGGCAGCGTCACAGCGGTGCCGGCACCAGTGAGGCTGATCCCGCCGAGAGCCGTTGCGGTCGAGGCCGTCAGTGTGAGCGCACCGGTCACCGCGAGCTGTGGTTGCACGACGACGGTGTAGGTGCCCGTCGCCGACAGGGTGCCGAAGCTCAGGACTGCGTTGCTGCTCGCGCTGGCGTAGGAGTAGTCGAGCTGGGTGCCGTCGGGCTGGTAGACATAGACGTACGTCGTCGCCGCGATGGTGTTGCCCGTCACCGCGATCGTCAGTGACTGTCCGGCGGTGCCGGACAACGTGGCACCAGCTTCCTGGCCCGCCCGGGCGATGGTGACGGTGGTGCCCGCGCCCGTCAGGCTCAGTGCTCCGGCAGCAACCCGCGTCGATGCCGTGAGGGTCAGGGCTCCGGTCGCGACGGCTTGGGGCAGCACCACCACCGTGTAGGTCCCGGTGGCCGGCAGAGCGCCGAAGTTCAGGACGCCGTTGCTGCTTGCGCTCACGTAGTCGTAGCTGAGCTGGGTGCCGTCGGGGTTGTAGACGTAGACGTAGGTTGTCGCCGCGATGGTGTTGGCGGAGACGGCGATGCTGAGCGCCTGTCCGGCGGTGCCGGCGATGGCGGCGCCGGCATCCTGGCCGGGCCGGCCGAGGGTCACCGTGGTGCCGGCGCCGTTGAGGCTCATCGACCCGGCAGCGACGCGCGTGCTCGCGGTCAGCGTCATGGACCCGGTGCCCGCGGACTGCGGCTGGATCAGCACGCTGTAGGTGCCGGTCGTCGCGGGGGTGCCCACGTTGACGACGGCGGAGCTGGCCGAGCCGACGTAGTGGCTGCTGCCGAGCTGGGTGCCGTCGGGGTTGTAGACGTAGATGTAGCTGTAGGTGGAGAGCGTGTTCGCGGTGACGCCGATCGTGAGGGCCTGTCCGGCGGTGCCGGCGACGGTGGCGCCCGCGTCCTGCGCGGGCCGGCCGAGGGTGATCGTGGTGCCGGCGCCGTTGAGGCTCAACGCTCCTGCGGCGATGCGCGTGCTCGCTGTCAGGGTCATGGTCCCGGTGCCCGCGGACTGCGGTTGGACAAGCACGTTGTAGGTGCCGGTGGTGGGAAGCACGCCGACGCTGACGACGCTGTCGCTGGCCGAGCTGACGTAGTGGCTGCTGCCGAGCTGGGTGCCGTCGGGGTTGTAGACGTAGACGTAGCTGTAGGCGGACAGGGTGTTGGCCGTGACTGCCAGGCTGAGCGCCTGCCCGGCGGTGCCGGCGACGGTCGCGCCGGCTTCCTGGCCGGGGCGTCCGAGGGTGACGGTCGTCCCGACGCCGGTCAGGCTCAGGGCTCCGGCGGCGACCCGGGTGCTCGCGGCCAGCGTCATGGCGCCGGTGCCGGGCGCCTGCGGCTGGACCAGCATGGTGTAGGTGCCGGTCGTCGCCAGCCTGCCGACGTTGATGACGGCCGAGCTGGCCGAGCTGATGTAGTGGCTGCTGCCGAGCTGCGTGCCGTCGGGGTTGTAGACGTAGATGTAGCTGTAGGCCGACACGGTGTTCGCCGTGAGGCCGATGCTGAGGACCTGACCGGCCGTGCCGGCGACGCTCGCGCCAGCTTCCTGGCCGGGACGTCCCAGCGTGACCGTGGTGCCCGCGCCGGTGAGGCTCAACGCCCCGGCGGCAACCCGGGTGCTCGCCGTCACGGTCATGGTCCCGGTGCCTGCGGACTGCGGCTGGACCACCACGGTGTAGGTGCCGGTCGTCGTCAGCGTGCCCACGTCGATGACGGCCGAGCTGGCCGAGCTGACGTAGTGGCTGCTGCCGAGCTGAGTGCCGTCGGGGTTGTAGAGATAGACGTAGCTGTAGGAGGTCAGGGTGTTCGCGGTCAAGGCGATCGTGAGCGCCTGCCCGGCGGTGCCGGCGACGGTCGCGCCGGCCTCCTGGCCCGGGCGTCCCAGCGTCACGGTCGTGCCGGCGCCGGTCAGGCTCAGTGCCCCGGCGGCGACCCGGTTCGACGAGGTCAACGTGAGCGCACCAGTCGCCGCGTACGCCGGTCGGAGATAAACGAGGTAGGTGCCGGTCGTCGGCATGCTGCCGAGATCGAGCACCGTGTTGCTCGTCGAGCTGATGTAGTAGGTCGAGCCGAGGGGTGTGCCGTCGGGGCGGTAGACGTAGACGTACGTCGTCTTGGAGAACGTGTTCGAGGTGACGCCGAGGGTCAGCGCCTGGCCAGCGGTGCCCGACAGTGCCGTGATAGCCGACTGGCCGGCGCGCGTGATGCTGATCGCCGTGCCGGCCCCGGTGCTGGTGAGCTGTCCCAGGCTGAGGGGGTCGGACATCGTGACGCCGACCTGGCCCGTGAGAGTGCCGCCCGGGTCGATGACCAGCTGGTAAGTCCGGCCGGCGGTGAGTCCGGTCAGGTGGAATGAGTCGTCGGTGCTGTAGGTGTTCGTGGCGACGACGTCGTTGAACGGACCGATCACCTGGTAGGAGACCGAGCCCCCGAACGTGCTCCCGGTGAGGCCGATGTCCAGCCGCCCGCTCGGCGGCGCGTCCACGAGCACCAGCGCGAGCTTCCCCGCCGTGGCCACGGGCAGGGAGGTGAGCGCCGCGCCGACGTTGACACGGCGGGCGGACTCGATGGTGGCGGGGTCGATGCCGGCGATGGGCACAGTGAAGTCGCCCGACCACGTCACCTGACCCGCCGGTGTGAGAACGAGCAGCGGGCCCGAGCTGGCCGTGGTGGGAACGACGACGGTGAGCGAGGTCGCGGTGGCAGCGGTGGCCTGTGCCCGCACGCCGTTGAAGGTGACGACGTCGTTGGCGAGGCCCGGGTCGAAGCCGGCACCGTTGATCGTGACCGTCGTCGTGGCCGCTCCGCTGCTGGGTGACACGGCGCTGATCGACGGCGGCACCGGCGCGAGGGTGAACGTCGGTCCGACGGCCGTGACGCCGCCGACCGCGATCTTCACGGGCCCGGTGGTCGCACCCGCCGGAACCGTGATCTTGAGCGACGTCGTTGCTGCCGCTGACACGGTCGCAGCGACGCCGTTGACTGTGACGGCGCTTGCCGTGGTGGAGAAGCCGCTGCCGTGCAGCACCAGCGTTGCGCCGGGTCGCGCCGACGCAGGCACCACGGACAGCAGGGATAGCTGAGTTGCGGCGTACCGCGCCACGTTGGTGATGTTGCCGGCGGCGTCGTACGTGTAGCTGGCCACGTCGGTGCCGTTCTGCACCGCGCCGACGATTCGCCCTGTGGCGTCGTACTCGTACTCGGCCGGACCACCCGATGCCGTCGTGACGTTCGTGGCAACGGCCTGCTTCGTTGCGGTCGGGACTGTCGCGGTCTGTGCACTTTTCACGATTGACGAGGGTTTGACCGCTGCCACCGGGTGGTACGACGGCTGTGCGGCGTTAGCTAGGCCCGCTGTTCCCGTCACGGTGCTGATGGCGACCGTCAGCGTGACGACGGACGTGACGAGGCGACGAGACACGACGGCTCCGCTTCCGGGCGGTCATGCCGCCCCCCGTAGATGCAGCGCCCGGGAGGGCCGCCGCAAACTATCATGGCCGTGTGACGGTGAGGAAACCCCTCGGATGCTCGCTTTGCTCGACGAAAACTGTTGACCGGTCAAGCAAAGAGCCCGCTCTGCCACCTCGTGCTCTGCGGCGGCGGGACGAAGAAGTAGCCGCCGCCGGTAGCGAGGACGTAGCGGTCGAGACGCTGCCCTGTCAAGCGCGTCTGCACCGCGGCGAAGCCACGAGTCACATCGGCCTGATAGCACATGAAGAGCAGTCCTTGCTCCGCGGACCCGGTGGCGTCAGTCGTCGTGTAGGACCAGCTCCGGCGCACGAGACGCGGGACTTCGTCGCCAGGCTTGCGCGGGTTCGCCCGGCGGACGTGCGAGTCAAGCGGCGCGATCCGGCCCTCCGGGTCATGGGCGAAGTCTGGCTCGCTCATGGAGTCGGTGCCGTCGAGCCACCTGCCGTCCCGTCGGCGTCCGATCGCCGCTTCCTGCTCTGCCACCGTGTCGGCATCCCACAGGTCGCGTGACACCTTGATGACGCGGGTGACCAGGTAGCTGCCGCCGGCCGCCCATGCGGGCTCACCTCCGCCCCGCCCCACAAGCACCATGGCGTCGACATCGGCTCGCTTGCGCATGTCGGGATTGGCATGGCCTTCGGTGAAACCGAAGATGTTGCGCGTCAGTGCACGCCCGCGACTGCGCGTGTTCTCGGGCCGGAAGGCGGCCGTGCTCCACGCGACGGAGATCCCGCTGACGCCGGCCAGCGTCTGAGCCATCGCGGCTCTGGCCTTGGTCGCGCTGGAGGCGCCCACCTGAAGCACCAGGTCAGCCGTCACACGCTCGGGCTGCAGGATGTCCCCCACGAAGGTGGGCATCTCCACGAGCTGTCGCGGCCGTCGAGACTGCAGCCCGGCGCGTGTGAAGACCGAGGCACCGAAGCCCAACGCCGCAGACGATTCACCGCCAGCTCGCTCGGCCCGGTCGGCCAGCGTCTTCATGACGTCCCGCGTGGCTGCGGGGTTGTCGGTCGTGACTCGAAGGAAAGCGACGGTGCTGTGTGATTCGGGCAGCGACAGGGCGGGGTGCGAGGCCGTCGCGTCGTCGTCCGCCAGGCAGCCGCTCAGAGCCGAACCTGCGACGACGCCTGCAAGTCCCTGCAGCAGCCCACGGCGGGAGACCCCGACCGGCATGGGGCAGCCATCCGACATGGCCCAATCGTCGCACGAGCACCGCATAGCGTGGCCCCGTGCACGACCCGTCGGCCCTGACCTACACCGGGCTCGGTGCGGCCGCGTTGCTCGCCGGCTGGGTCGACGCGGTCGCCGGTGGGGGAGGGCTCGTCCAGCTGCCGGCCATGCTCCTGCTGCTGCCTGGCGCGACACCGATCCAGATCCTCGCGACCAACAAGCTCTCCAGCATCTCCGGCACGACCGTCGCGGCCGTGACCTACTGGCGCCGCGTGCATCCGGACTTGCGAACTGCACTTCCCATGTCGCTCGCCGCTCTGGTGGGCTCGCTGCTCGGTGCAACGGCAGCAGCCCACTTCCCTGAATCGCTATTCCGCCCTGTCGTCTTCGTGCTGCTGTTGGTCGTGGGCGCCTACACGTTCTTCCGGCCGTCGATGGGGGAGACGCAGAAGCTGCGCTTCACCGGACGCGCCCACGTCATCGCCACGCTGAGCGCCGCAGCGACCATCGGCGCCTACGACGGGCTCTTCGGCCCAGGCACGGGCAGCTTTCTCGTCTTTGCCCTCGTCGTTGTCGCGGGCTACTCCTTCGTGCAGGCGTCGGCCAAGGCGCGCATCGTGAACGTCGCCACCAACGCCGGGGCGCTCGTCATCTTCGTCGCGCACGGCGCACCGCTCTACCGTCTCGGTCTCGTCATGGCGGTTTGCAACGTGGTCGGCGGCCGCCTCGGTGCACTGAGCGCCATCAAGCGCGGCGCGGCTTTCATCCGCCCGGTCTTCCTGGTTGTCGTCGCCGTCCTTCTCGTCCGTCTCGGCATCGACCTCGTCACGTCCTGAGGTCGATCAGCTGCTGACGAGCCCCGGGAAGGGCACCGAGCCGCCACGCCACTGCGCGGCGCGCAGGGCTGCGTCGCGCAACGCGGCGACCGCCAGGACCCGCACGGGGCGCGTCGTCGACGCGCTGACCACATCGCCGTAGAGCGCTGCCAGCCGCTCTTCGAGGAGCACCGCGAGCGCGAGCGCCGAGCTCGACGTGCGCACCGGCAAGGGAAGGGCGTACGCCGCTTCAGCGACGACCGGCTCGGTGCCCATCGACCGCAGCAACGCGTCGAGGATGTCGCGTTGCACACGGTGCTCGTCGAGAGCGGTGCCTGCCTCACCCACGCGCCGGGCCACGACCCGCGCGCCGACGACTCCGTAGGCCCAGACCGCCGCGTGCTCGCCGGCGAGCGCCGCCTGCAACGCCTCGATCTCGGTCATACAACTTCGAGCAGCGCGGCGTGCACCGCATCGGCCGCCGCCAGCGACGCGAGCAGTCGCGCGAGGACCGGTGAAGCCGCCAGGGCCTGCGCGCCTCGCTCGGTGGCTGCCGCAGTCTCCGCCGAAGCGAGCGCCTGCCGCGCGACCTTCGCGTCGGCCGGCACGTCTGCCACGTAGCTGGCCGGGCTCGTCGCGTCGGGCGGGGGCGTCGTCGCTGCGCCACCGGGGCCAGGCGTGGGTGCGCGCCGCTGCAGTGCGCGCAGGTGGGCGTCGTGCTCGGCGGCAAGGGCGGAGAGTCGCGGCGCGAGGGCGGCGTGCCGGGTGAGGGTCGCGGCGTACGCCGCCAGCAGCTGCTCCTCGGTCGCGATCGCCGCGGCAATGAGCGCCAGATCGGGATCGGCCGGCGGCGACGGAGCCGGCACCGCGGTGCTGCGGGTGCGGCAGGCCGTGAGGAGCGATCCTGTGCCGAGCCCGAGGCCCGCAGTGAGCAGGCGCCGGCGGGTCCAGCGGTCGCTCACGTGACCACCCTTGCATGCCGGGGGCACTAGGCTGGCCACCGCAGACCTACGAAGCTCGCGAACCGCACACACAACCGCACAGGAGGTGCCGACATGGCCAGAAGGCTGTCGCGAGAAGCACTCCTGGCCGAGCTCGAGCCCGTCGTCCTTGCCGCGGGCTGCGACCTCGAAGACATCGAAGTGACCTCGGCGGGACGCCGCAGCGTCGTCCGCGTGCTGGTCGACCGCGACGGTGGCGTCGACCTCGACGTGGTCGCCGAAGTGGCGACGGCGGTGTCCGCAGCGCTTGACGTCTCTTCCACCGTCGGAGACGCGCCGTACGTCCTCGAGGTCTCCAGTCCCGGCATCGGCAGGCCGCTCACGCTGCCGCGGCACTGGCGCCGGGCGATCGGTCGGCTGGTCGAGGCCCGGCGCACCGACGGGCAGACCGTCCTCGGGCGCGTGACCGCCGCCACCGCTGACGGCGCGACGCTCGACGTCAGCGGCACCGAGACGGTGCTGTCCCTGACCGACATCGGCGACGCCCGAGTGCAGGTCGAGTTCTCACGCCCCGGTGAGCCCGAGGTCGACGAGCTCGACGACAGCGGCAGCGACGACGACGAGAGCGAGGAGGCCTGATGGACATCGACATGAGCGCACTGCGCGGACTCGTGCGCGAGAAGGAGGTCTCTTTCCCGATGCTCGTGTCGGCGATCGAGCACGCCCTCCTCGTCGCCTACCAGCACACAGAGGGATCGACGACGAAAGCGCGCGCCAGCCTCGACCGCGAGACCGGCCACGTGACGATCTGGGCGCAGGAGACCGTCGAGACCGATGACGGTCCGCAGGTGCGCGAGTTCGACGACACCCCCGACGGCTTCGGGCGCATCGCCTCCACCACGGCCAAGCAGGTCATCCTCCAGCGGCTGCGTGAAGCCGCCGACGACGTGACCTTCGGTGAGTTCGCAGGCAAGGAAGGCGACATCGTCTCCGGCATCGTCCAGCAGGGCCGCAACCCCCACGACGTGATGGTGGACCTCGGCCCCGTCGAAGGTCTCCTCCCGCCGCACGAGCAGGTGCCCGGTGAAGTGCACGAGCACGGCTCGCGCGTCCGCTGCTATGTCGTGGCCGTGCGCAAGGGCGCGCGCGGCACGCAGGTCCAGCTCAGCCGCACCCACCCGGGCCTCGTCCGCAAACTCTTCGCGATGGAGGTGCCCGAGGTCGCCGACGGCACTGTCGAGATCGTCAGCATCGCCCGCGAGGCCGGGCACCGGTCGAAGATCGCGGTGCGCTCGCACCGGGCCGGCCTGGGCGCCAAGGGGGCCTGCATCGGACCCATGGGGTCGCGCGTACGCGCCGTGATGGCGGAGCTCAGCGGCGAGAAGATCGACATTGTCGACTACTTCGACGACCCCGCGGCCTACGTCGGCAGCGCGCTGTCCCCGGCGCGTGTGACCTCGGTCGAGGTTGTCGACCCCGTGGCGCGCGCTGCGCGCGTCGTGGTGCCCGACTACCAGCTCAGCCTCGCCATCGGCAAGGAGGGCCAGAACGCCCGGCTCGCCGCGCGGCTCACCGGCTGGCGCATCGACATCCACTCCGACGCCGAGGGCCAGCCCGACCGCGGCACATCCACCCCGGTTCGGGTAGCCGACGAAGCAGCGGGCCCGTCGCGTTCTGACGCCCGCGGTGCGTCGCGGTAGGCTGGTCGGTGTCTGGTCGTACGACCTCGGCTCCTGCACGTCCGATCCGCATGTGCGTGGGATGTCGCAAGCGTGCTGACCAGGCACAACTGATCCGGTTCGTGGCAGTCGGGGGTCGCTGTGTCCCCGACCCGCGGTCCGGTATGCCGGGCAGGGGTGCCTACGTGCACCCCCGCACGGCCTGTCTCGACCTCGCGGAGCGTCGGCGAGCGGCACCTCGGGCCCTACGGGTTTCCGGACCGCTCGATCTCACGGAGCTGCGCGTGGTCATCGGGGCGGCAGAGGCACATGCATTGTCCGAGGCACTGAAGGCGGGTCGAGAGTCATGAGCGCTCGATGAGCACCCAGCGATGACAGTCCAGCGATGACCCAGCACTAACGCACCCGGCGCCGACGAGGCCCGGGTCACTAAAGGAGAGCAGTGGCGAAGGTCCGCGTCTACGAACTCGCGAAAGAGTTCGGCGTCGAGAGCAAGGTCGTGATGGCCAAGCTCCAGGAGCTCGGCGAGTTCGTGCGCTCAGCGTCCTCCACCGTGGAGGCACCTGTGGTGCGCAAGCTCAAAGAGACATTCCCGCGAGGTGGCAGTGACGGCACAGCCGCACCCACCCCCACCATGTCCCCGGATCGTCCCGCGGCACGTCCGAGCGGGACACCGAGCCAGGCGCGTCCCGGTCCCGTCGACGGCGCAGGGCCCGCAGCGACGGCTCCGGCCGCGCCGGCCGCCCCTGCATCGCCCGAGCCCCCCCAGACCACGGCACGCCCCGCCGGCCCCCGCCCCGGTGCACCGCTGACCGCTGTTCCCTCACCCGCCGCCCCGGCAGCCCCCAGCGCACCCGCGCCGGTCGCACCCGCCGCCGCAGCGAGTGCGGCTCCGGCGGCTCCGGCGGTTCCTGAGGCCCCGGTCGCAGCAGCGACTCCCGCCACCCCGGCAGCACCGGCAGCACCGGCAGCAGGGGGCGCGCCACGCCCCGGCGGCGGCCCGCGTCCGGGCAACAACCCGTTCTCCTCCGGTGCGAGCACCGGTATGGGACGCCCGAGCGGTCCCCGCCCGGGCAACAACCCGTTCTCCTCCGGTGCGA
>CAXSDR010000118.1:0-9623 GCA_964236445.1 uncultured Motilibacteraceae bacterium
CCGCTCGCGATAGAGCTCCAGGCCGTCCGGCGCGTCGGGGTCGCGCACGAACTCGGTATAGGCCTCGTCGAGCACCACGAGCACGTCCGGCGGCACCTCGTCGAGGAAGGCCACCAGCTCGTCGCGGTGCACCACCGCGCCGGTCGGGTTGTTGGGCGTGCAGACAAGCACGAGGCGGGTGCGCACGGTGAGGGCCCCCGCCATGGCAGGCAGGTCGTGGCGACCGCCGGACGCGAGCGGCACGCCGACGGACGTCGCGCCGCTGACCCGCGTGACGATCGGATAGGCCTCGAAGGAGCGCCAGGCATGCAGCACCTCGTCGCCGGGACCCGCCGTCGCCTGCACGAGCTGTTGCAGCACGCCGACGCTGCCCGTGCCTGTCGCGACGTGCTCGACCGGCACCCCGAAGCGGTGGGCGAGGGCGGCGACGAGCTCGGTCGCCGCCAGGTCGGGATAGCGGTTGACGGAGCCGGTCGCACGGATCAGGGCGTCCTGCACGCTCGCCAGTGGGGGGTAGGGGTTCTCGTTGGACGACAGCTTGTCGCCGGGCGCCCCCTCGCCGTCGCCCGCCCGCACGTCGCCCAGGCGCGCCGGGCGGCCGGGCACATAGCTGGGGACCGCGTCGAGCTCCGGGCGGAGCCGCGGGCCGGCCGACGGCCCCCCAGCCGAGGCGGGCACGGCGGACACAGCCGACACAGCGGACACGGGCGTACTCACGTCGCCACACTAGACGCGACATCGCGCTTCGACGCCTATGCACTTCTCGGCAGTTCTCTGCATTTCTCGGCCAGTTCTCGGCGGTCGCGCGCAGATCGTTGCCCGACGGGGCGTCGGGGCAACTTCGCCTAGGCTGCCCCTGTGAGCAGTGGAGCCCACGACACCTCGCCGACCACCCCGCCAGCCATGTCCGTCGACGACCTGGTGGTCCGCGGGGGGACGGAGCACGTCCCGGCCGTCCGGCGGTGGGTGAGCGACCGGCTCATCGGCAGGTGCACCGACGACATCGTGCACGCGGCAGAGCTGGTGACGAGCGAGCTGGTCACGAACGCCGTGCTGCACGCCGGGCCTGAGGTCAGGCTCCACGTCGACGTCCGCGACGCCGAGCACGTGACCCTCGAGGTCTACGACCGCTCGCGCAGCCTCCCGGTGCGACCGGCGCCCCGACGCGACGGGCAGACCGGCATGACCGGTCGTGGTCTCTCGCTGATCGACGCCCTCGCCGAACGCTGGAGCGTCGCGGCGACCGACGAGGGCAAGCGCATCACCGTCGAGCTCACGGGTGCCAGCGTCGCCGCTCAGAACGCCGACGTAGGCGACATCGACGACCTGCTGCGCAGCTTGCCCGACCTCGAGAGCAGCCACGCGACGGCCGGCCCGAAGCGGCACACCGTCACCCTCGGCGACGTGCCGACGGCCCTGCTGCTCGAGGCCAAGGTGCACGTCGACTCGCTGCTGCGCGAGTTCATCCTCACCACACGCGGAGCTGCCAGCGGTGTGACGGCTCGGGTGCCCGCCCATCTGGCCACGCTGGTCGAAGCCGTGAGCTCCGAGTTCTCCGAGGCCCGCCAGTCGATCAAGCGTCAGGCGGCCGCGGCGGCGACCCGTGGCGACCGGCGCACCACCCTCGTCCTCACGCTCCCGGCTGAGGCAGCGGACGCCGGGGAGCGATATCTCGCGGCGCTGGAAGCGGCCGACGCCTACGCCCGCGACGCCCGCCTGCTCACGCTCGAGGCGCCACCGCAGCACCGTGTGTTCCGGCGGTGGTACGTCGGCTCCCTCGTACGCGCCCTGCGGGCCGCCGCCGCCGGCGGGCCGGTGCCCGAGACCGTCGAGTTCGAGGCGTTCGTGCTCGCGGAGTTCGACGCGCTCGCGGGGTTGCAGCGCGCGACCGAGCGCTCGGCACGCCTGCAGCGGGTATCCGCCGCCTTCTCGCGCGCCGTGACCGTCGCAGAGGCCACCCGGACGCTGCTCGACGAGGCGGTGCGCGGCATGCACGCCACACGGGCGGCCGTGATCCTGCGACGCGAGGATGCCCCCTCGATGCTGGACGTCGGCTATGACGCCGGGCTCCGGAAGCGGCTCAAGGCCGCCCTCGACAGCGGCGAAGTCGTCCCGGTCGGCGACGCGTTCGCGGGCCGACCCCTCTGGGTCGAGTCGCGTGAGGAACGCGACGCGACGTTCCCGCTGCTCGCGACGCTCGAACCCGATATCACCGCCTTCGCCGCACTGCCACTGTGCGCGGGCGGGCGCGTCATCGGCGTCCTGCGCCTGAACTTCACCGAGACGCGGCTGTTCGACGACGCCGAGCGCGACTACCTCGAGTCCCTGACCAGCATGGGTGCGCAGACGATCGAGCGGTGCCTGCTCCAAGGACGCCAGGCCCGCCTCACCGAGCGGCTGCGCATCCTGCAGCGAGTGACGACGGCACTCGCCCGCGCCCGCGGCACCGAGGACGTCGGCGACGTGGTGGTGGAGCAGGCGACGGCGGTGATCAACGCCGAGGTCGGCGCACTGTGCCTGCTCGACGACGATCGTCACACCGTGCGCCTGGTCCGCATGCGCAGCCCCGACCCCGACGCGGCCGTCGGGTGGCGCGCCTTCGATGTCGATGACGACGTGCCGGCCGCCGAGGTCATCCGCACGCGCCGGATGGTGAGCGTGGCCAGCATCGCGGAGCGCGACGCCCGCTGGCCCGAGCTGGTCGGCGTCGGACTGCGCGAAGAGCACGTGCTGGTCGTCCTGCCGCTCGTTGCCAACAACACCGTCCTGGGCGCGCTCTCGCTGTCGTCGACGACCACGCGCAACATCGACGAAGCCGACCTGGAGCTCCTCGGCTCGCTGGCCGAGTCGTGCGCGCAGGCGCTCGCGCGCACGCAGTCGATGGAGCGGCTGGCGCGCGCGAGCTCACAGCTGGCCTTCCTGGCACACGCGTCGGCCGAGCTGGGCAGCGGTCACGACGTCCTGGCGAGCCTGCGCCACGTGGCGGGGCTCGCCGTGCCCGACCTCGCCGACTGGTGCGTGATCCACGTCCTGCGCGACGGTGGGCTCGTGCCCCTGGTGGTGCTGCACGCCGACCCGGCGAGGGTCGCGCTCGCCGAGCAGGTGCAGGTGCGCTGGCCGGAGCCGCTCGACGGACCCGGGGTCGGTCAGGTCGTGCGCGACGGCATCTCCCTGCACTACTCCGTCGTCACCGACGACATGCTCGGCGCCGACCTCGACCGTGACCCCGAGCACCTCGAGATGCTGCTGATGCTGGGAATCTCCAGCGTGATCATCGCGCCACTGCGGGCGCGCGACCGCACGCTGGGTGCCCTGACCCTTATCCTCTCGGGCGACCGCCACTACGACCGTGCCGACGTCGCGTTCGCCGAGGACCTCGCCGCTCGGGCGGCGTTGGCACTGCTCGAGCCCTGACGTCGGTCCGGCGGAGTTCGGGTCGGGCGGGCTCGCCCGGTCCTGAGCAGCGCGCCACGTCTTGCGCGGCGACCACGTCAGCCCCGGACACATGCGCATCCTCGACCAGCTCACAGGCACCGCCGCGCAGGTCATGAGCAGCACCGGGGAGACCCTGGTCCAGACCGACCTGGCGCGAGCCCTGCTCGGCGAGCAGACCCAGCACACCGGCCCGGCGCGCAGCGCCGTCTACCGCTGGTTCACCGACCTGTCCTCGCGCGACATCCACCCTCGCGAGGACCACCCACGGCACGGCCGCATCTACGCCGCCCAGCTGCGCCGAACCGCCACCGCACACGGCACCGGCTCACCCGCTGCCGAGCTCGCCGGCCAGCTGCGAGAGTGCAGCGCGGAGTTCGCCGCCTACTGGGACGGCCACGAGATCGGACTGAGCCACACCGAGTCCAAGCGCTTCACGCACCGCCTGGTGGTCGGTGAGCTGGACCTGCACTGTCAGAGCCTGCTCGACCCCGACCAGGAACAAGCCCTGCTCGTGTTCACCGCCCCCCCCGGCACCCAGAGCCACCTACGACTCCAACTCCTCGGGGTGCTCGGCACCCAGCGTCTGCAGCCCACCACGGACTGAGGCGAAGCGCAGAACCTCGGCGACGGGCCCGGTCAGTCCCAGCCTTGCGCGTCCTCGAGGGAGATGAACCCGTCGTGGTCGGTGTCGTAGCGGTCGAACTGCTCGCGGATCAGGATCGGGGCCTCCTCGCGGGAGAGCTTCCCGTCACCGTCGGCGTCGAAGTCGGCGAGGACCTTCTTGAAGTTCGCGATCATCGCGCTGCGCTCGGCGGTGCCCTGTTCCTTGATGTGGGCGAACGGGTCGGCGTCCTCGACGAGGGACGCCCCGGGGCTGTTGGACGAGAAGAAGGTGATCAGCTTGTTGCGGCCGGTGCCGAGAGTCGTGACGTTGTGGGAGGTGTTGGGGGGCACTCGTACGAGCGCGGGGCCCTTCATGTCGAGGACCTCACCGTCGACGGTGAAGGCGACCTCCCCCTCGAGCAGCACGAAGATCTCCTCGACGGGGTGGGCGTGCATTCCGGGACCCACGCCAGGACCGGTCTCCGCTATCTGGACCGTGGCGCTGTCCCAGCCGTAGTGCTGGCCTTCCATCTCGATGAAGTGGTCACCGGTGCGGACGTCCCAGTAGTTGAACAGCGACTGGTTCTGGAGGACGAACGGCAACCCGAGCCGGAAGGCGTTGCCGGGGGTGACTTCTGACTGCTTGCGTCGACCTGCGTTTTCCAATGTCATGGCGACACCGTACGACACGAATCACTAGTCAGTCAATAAATGTCATCAGTGCGGTTTTGGCTGAGTACGCCGCGGGGCTCCGCGCGGCCGTAGTCGCGCCACCCCTCCCGCAGGTGGGCGAAGGTCTGAGCGAGGGCACTGCGTGGTTCAGGCCGGTCGCCGGCGAGGTCGAGGGCTTCGAGGCTGAAGCGGGCCAGCGCCCTGGGCCCGAGGTCGTCGGGGACCGCCCCGATGCTCTCGGCGATGGCGAGAGCCAGGGCGGATTCATGCCGGGTCCACATGCGCCGGGAGTAGGCGCGCAGCGTAGGTGTGCTGCGTACCAGGTGAAGGAAGTCCTTCAGGTCCGGGTCCAGGGTCAGGGCGTGCGACTCCTTGTAGTAGGCCTCCAGGGCGTCGAGCACGGAGGAACCAGCTGGCCGGTTGCCGATGGCCGCAACGAGCGCGGCCTCCCTGTCGGAGTCCTGGTCGAAGACCAGCGCCTCCTTGCTCGAGAAGTGCTGGAACAGCGTGGTGACGGCCACGTCCGCGGCGTCGGCGACGTCCTTGACGCTGACCGAGTCGTAGCCGTGCTGCAGGAACAGCCGGAGCGCGGCGTCCGCGATCGCCCGCCGGGTTGCCGCCTTCTTGCGCTCGCGCCGACCCACTGTCGCCTCGGTCACCGTCATGCATCGAACGGTACAGCAGATCAGAGTTGATACTTAACCGTAGGCGTTGCGTTTTTTGTGCAACTATGGTCTCGTAGACATCGCAGGGACTGGAGCGGCGCCTGTCGCGCCCGCCCGTCGACCCTCCCAACCACGTCAAGGAGCGCAGATCATGACCGTGTCCTCCGGCCCTTCGGCCCCCGCCGCGTCACCACCCACCCCACCGATCCCACCCACCCCGCCCACCCCGTCCACCTCGTCGACCGCGTCCACCCCGTCCATCCCGTCCCCGACCGCCTCACCCACCTTGCCGGCGATGTCCTCGACCCGGATCAGGGTGACCCTGGTCGGGGTCATGCTCGCGATGCTGCTGGCCATGCTGGACAATGCCATCGTCGGGACCGCGTTGCCGACGATCGTGGGAGATCTGGGTGGGCTGAACCGCCTGGCGTGGGTGGTGACCGCCTACACCTTGGCTACCGCGATCTCCACTCCCGTATGGGGCAAGGTCGGGGACCTACGCGGCCGCAAGAAGGTGTTCCTGAGCGCGATCGTGGTCTTCGTGGCCGGCTCGGTGCTGTCCGGTGCCGCCCAGTCGATGATTCAGCTGATCGGGTTCCGGGCACTGCAGGGACTCGGCGCCGGCGGCCTGGCAGTCGGGGCGTTCGCGCTGATCGGTGACATGGTGCCGCCCCGCGAACGCGGCCGCTATCAGGGGATGACCGCGAGCGTCACGGCCCTCGGCACGATCGGTGGCCCGCTGCTCGGCGGAGTCGTGACCACCCACCTGGGCTGGCGCTGGGCGTTCTACATCAACGTGCCGCTGGGCATGCTGGCCTTCGGCTGGTGCCAGGTGATGCTCCAGCTGCCGGCCAAGCGCAGGGCGGCACGGCTCGACTGGCTCGGCACCGCGCTGCTCGCGGTCGCCATCACCGGCCTTGTGCTGGTGACGACCTGGGGTGGCACCTCCTACGCCTGGACCTCACCGCAGGTGCTCGGCGTGGGCGTGCTGGCGGTCGGGGCGCTGGCCGCGTTCGTCGTGTCTCAGCAGCACGTCGCCGAACCGGTCCTGCCGCTGCGCATCTTCGCCAACCGCAACCTGCCGTTGGCCTCGGTCATCGCCGCCGTGGTCGGAGCCACGATGTTCGGCTGCGTGGTCTATCTGCCGCAGTTCCAGCAGAGCGTGCAGGGCGCCAACGCCACCGGCTCCGGGCTGCTGCTGCTGCCACTGGTCATGCCCATCGTGCTGCTTTCCCAGATCGCGGGAAAGGTGATGTCCAAGACGGGCAAGTACAAGGTCTTCCCGCTGTTGGGCGCCGGTTTCCTGATCACCGGCATGGCGTTGCTGTCCACCATGAGCGTCGACACGAGCCGCACCGCTACCAGCTTCTATATGGTCCTGGTCGGCATCGGCCTGGGCTGCACCATGCAGATGACCACGCTCATCGCCCAGAACAGCGTCGCGATGACCGATCTGGGCGTCGCGTCTGCCGCCGTCACACTGTTCCGCACCGTCGGCGGGTCCGTCGGCGTCGCGCTGTTCGGCTCACTCTTCACCCGTGCACTCACCGCCGGGCTGCCGGGTGGCGCCACGACCCAGCCCACCGCCACGCAACTGGCCCACCTGCCCGCTGCCGCCCGCGATGCCTACCTGCACTCGGTGGCTGCCGGAACCGACCACATCTTCCTCACCGGAGCCATCATCGCCGTCGCCGGACTCATCGCCGCCTACTTCGTCCACGAGGTGCCGCTGCGCGGCAAGGCTGCCCCCGCGCAGGCCGACTAGGGCGACCTCGTGCTCGAGCGCGAAGCCCGAGCGAAGGAGGTTCGACCTCACCCAGTGAGTGGCCCGCTCAGCGGCTCGCCGTGCGCCACGATCACCGTGCTGTGGTCCTCGCCGGGCGCCGCAGCCTCTTCAGCGGTCAGCTCGACAGGCGGCCGGGGTCTCAAGTCGCGTCACGTCGACTCGCATGTGAGAGTTTTGCCGACCCGGAATCGACCGGGATGTGCGGCTCCACAGTGAGGAAACGCGAAGTGGCCTACACCCCGCCCGTCGGCTGGATCGAACGGCCCTCAGCCACCGACAGCGAGGAGCGGGCCTGGGTCATGTTCCACCAGGACCGGCATTGCGCGCGCATCGACCCCGAAAATGCCATCCTCCTCAGCGACCGCCCCTACTCCGCCCGCCGCTGCCCCTTCTGCGCCAAGGTCTGACCGGCAACGCACGTCCGATGACGCCGTGGCGCACAGCATCACTGGGCAGGTCCACCGTGCGGCGCAGACGAGGCATCGAAGTCGTGGACTCAATATCCCTCGACACCTTGTCGCCGTCGAAGGCGTGACGAGATGGACGCACGTGACGTTCGCCGTACGCGCTACCGGGGCTCGGGACGGCACCGGACGGCATTGTCGCCCCCCGGCTCACCCGCTCGCACCTCCTCTTGCGGCCAAGGAGGGGAAGTCCCGGTGGCGCTTCGCCGGGCCGAGCAGCAGCACCAGCGGAGCCACGGCAAGGGTCGCGGTCATGATCCACATCGTTTGCCGCACGCCGAGCAGTGTGGCGAGGACGCCGGCGACCAGAGCGCCGAGAGGCATGGCGCCGTAGTTGACGAACTGCATGCCGACGAGAACGCGCCCCAGGAGAGGGCGGGGCGTGTAGGCCTGCCGGAAGCTGTTCTTCAACACGTTGCCGATCACTACTGCGGCGCTGAGGCCGCCTCCTCCGATGACGACGAGTGCAAGACGTGATCCCGGTGCCGTCAAGGGGAGGAGCAGGGCGAAAGGTCCGGCGACCAGACTAGAGATCTGCATGCCTCTGGCGCTGCCGAAGCGTGCGCCCACCTTGCTCGCGCTGACCGCCCCGAGCAGCCCTCCGGCACCCATGCCCGAGATGAGCAGACCCGCGATGGCCGGCGTGGTGCCCACCTCGCGCAGGAGGAACACCACGAGGAGGGACTGGTATCCGGTGAGCGCGAAGTTGCAGGCCGCACCGTAGCCGGCGAGCGTCCGCAGGTAGGGGTCGCCGGCGAGGAAACGCAGTCCTTCATGCATCTCTGCGCGGAGGCTGGAGTTGGGGACGGGCGCTCGACGGTCCTCGGTGTGGATCCGTGACAGGCAGACAGCGGACACGGCGTACGTCGCGGCGTCGAAAAGCAGGCAGCTAGCCGGACCGACCGCTTGTGTCAGCAGCCCGGCAAGACCCGGCCCTGCGATCTGAGCGGTGGCGTCACTGCCCTGCAGCTTGGCGTTGACCCTGGCCAGGTCCTCCGCGACCACGAGATCCGAGACGAAGACGTGGCAGGCGGTCTGGAAGAAGACCCCCAGCACCCCGAGGGCAAGCGCTACTGCCAGCAGCGGCAGATACGTGAGTGAACCGACCCACGCTGTGATCCCGACACTGGTGAGCAACAGCAGGCAAGCACCGTCGCAGGTGAGCAACACCTTGCGCCGAGGTAGTCGGTCCACCCAGGCACCTGCGGGCAGCCCGATGGCCAGCCAAGGCAACCAGGCAGCGACGGTCAGCAAGCTGACCTGCAGAGTGCTCGCGCCAAGGCCCGTCGCGGCCACGAACGGAAGGGTGACCTGGGTGACCGCGGAACCAACGGCGCTGGTGCCCTCGCCCGCCCACAGCAACCGGAAGTTCCCCACGGTCATGGACGGGCAGGCACGCCATAGGCGAAGACCATCACGGGCTCTCGGCGCTGACCGTCCGCGGGGACGGTCCGTTCGCCCCAACCATCGAACAGAGCAGTGACCTGAGCGGAGAGCTCGGCGAGTTCGGCCGGAGTGAGATGCAGCCACCTGTCGGTCGAGAAGTCCGCATCCTCCCAACGTCCACGTTCGTCCTCGTCAGCGGCGTGCCACGTTTGCACGAGACCGGTGTGCCGGTTCAGGCTCAGCGACTGCGCGGCCTGTGCCACCGCAGCCCCTGCCGGGTCGTTCGAGAAGTCGGCTGTCGACCAGCGCACAGCTGGGGCGATCAACCGCCACCAGTGTTCCCGCTTGTCCCGTGCCAGCTCCGATGCCTCCGCGACAAGGCCGGCGTCCGCGAGCACCCGCAGGTGGTGGCTGACGTTGGCCACTCGCTGCCCGGTGTGTTCGGCGAGCACACTCACTGTTCCCGGCCCGTGCACCTTGAGCACGTCCAGTAGCCGTCGCCGCAGCGGATGGGCCATGGCCGCGAGCACCCTCGAGTCAGTTATCTGCCGGATGTCACGCGACTGGTTCACGCCTCCAGCGTCTCAGTGCAAGCCTCGTTGTGCAAGAGAT
>CAXSDR010000119.1:0-9418 GCA_964236445.1 uncultured Motilibacteraceae bacterium
GCATCGACGTCTTCCGTGGACCGCTCCACGGCCTGGTCATGGCCGAAGCGGAGTTCACCTCAGACACCGCCTGCGACTCGTTCGTCCCGCCCTCGTACTGCGTCGCCGAGGTCACCAACGACGCCCGCTTCACTGGCGGTCGGTTGGCTCACACCCACCGCGGCGAACTGCTCGCCAGGCTGGCCGAGTTCGGCATCAAGCCGGCCACCCCAGATGAGCCGATCCACAGGTCTTGACTATTGCTCCCCGTGCGTGTCGATGCGCTTAGGGTCACGCCTATGACCTTCGGTAGCGCGGCACGGGCGTTTCTGCGAGACCACGGCGCAGAGTCGATCGAGCATCCCGGCGGTACTCTTTACGCCCACCTGTGCCGAGTGGAACAGCGCCTCACGGCAGTGGGTGCCGCCCCACACGTGCAACTGGCCGGTCTCACCCACGCTGCCTACAGCACTGATGGTTTCGACCTGGCGCTGATCGCTTGGACCGACCGGGACCTGCTCCGAGCCGTGATCGGCCCGGAAGCCGAGCAACTCGTCTATCTGTACGGCGCTTGTGACCGTGACCGTACCTGGCCGGATCTGGTCACCACCTCCACCGTGCATGATCGCTTCACCGGGCAGGAAGAAGTCCTCGACCCGCTTCACTTAGGGCCGTTCGTGGATCTGAGCATCGTCAACGAACTCGACGTCATCGAGGCGAATCCGGCGCTGTTTGTCAAGCACGGCGACTACTTCCGGGATCTTTTCGCCCGCTGGGCGCCACTGACGTCGTCCGGGGTGGCGCAGGACATTCAGCGGCTGATGGGTTCCCGTCAGTGAACTCGATGTCGTGACCATCGAACTCGGCGCGCGAATAGTGCCAGCGTTCAAGGTGAGCCCCGGATCTACGCGATGATGAATTGTGGTGGCGCACCGTTGCTCGGAGCAGTGCTGCTGCTGTCGATGGCGATCTCGCTGCCGGCCTTGGCACGCCCGCTGCTCGCAGCGAAAGCAGCCGCGATAGACCTCATCGCCATCGGCGCTGCCTATGGCGCACTTACGGCGGTGGGGATGCGGCGTGACCTGGTTCGGCTGTCTGGCCCGGTGCCTGTTCGAGCTACCTGCCACCCATGCTCTTCGCGCTGCTGTTCGGCCTGTCGATGGACTACGAGTAGTCTCTGCTCCCGCTGTCCAACGGCACTGGACAGGACCGGGATAGTGCGATCACTACGCGATGGCCAGACGGACACGTGGAGCGTGATCACCGTTGCAGCGTCGATCATGGTGGGGGGCTTTCTGGCGTTCGTGCCCAATGACGCCCGACGATCAAGATGTTCAGCGTCGGGCTCGCGTTCGCGATCGCCGTCGATGCGACCATGGTCCGATGCCCTGCTCGTTTCGGCGACGATCGCGCGCCGAGTGCCATCCACCACCGCCTGGAACAGCCGTTTCCGAATGCGCAAGCACTCTGGGCAGATCGCATCCCGTCAGAACAACGTCGCGGTGTCCAGGCTGTTCAACGACATGCCGAGGCTCTGGACTAACCGTGCCGGCGTCCGGCCCGAGCAGCGAAGGCATCGAGTGCGCTCAGGATCTCGGGTGCGCGCCAAGCGCGGTTGCGGCGTCTGTCAGTGAACTCGATGAGCACGCCGGCATGCTCGAGGGTCGTGACATAGCGAGGGACATTGTTGGCTCGGATGGTCAGTTCGCGCGTCAGCATGGCCGAGTTGACCACGGGGTGGCGCACGAGCAGGTCAGCCACCCGCCACACCGCCGAATCACGGCGGGCGCTCACCCGCAGGTCCCAGTCGGCGCGTATCGCGCGCAGGTCGGACACGAGCTGTCGTCCGTTGCCGATCGCAGCGAAGGAGGCATCCGCGACGCGGAGGACTATCGCGGTCGGGTCGCCCTCGCGGTAGCGGGTCAGAGCGTCGAAGTAGGTCTGCGTGTCATTGAGCAGTCCAGCGGAGATGGGCAGCGTGACATTGCGCGTCAGCGCTTTCGCGCGCAAGGTCGCGTGGAGCAGGGCTCGACCGGTGCGCCCGTTGCCGTCCGGGAAAGGGTGGATCGTTTCGAACTGTGCATGCGTGAGGGCAGCATGCGCGAGGGCGGGAAGGTCGTTGCGGGCGGTGAACCTGACCAGGTCGGCGATGGCTCCTGCGATGTGTGCATGCTGAGGGGGGACGAAGAGCGCCTCGTGCGGTCCGAGCCGACCGCCGCCGATCCACACCTGTTGTTGGCGCCAGCGACCCGCCATGCCGGGGTCCGTGGGCTCCATGAGGGCGCGGTGCATCTCGAGGATGGCTTCGGCGTCGATGCGGTCCGAAAGGGCGATCGCTGCCTGCATGGCATGGGTGTTGGCCACGATCTCACTGGCATTGCGCCGACCGGTCTCTCCGAGCTCTGCCTCGGCGATGGCTCGGGCTGACGCCGTGAGGTGTTCGATCTGCGAGCTTGCGGCGGACTCGGAACGCAAGAGCACAGAGCTGAACGGGGCGATCTCACCGCCCATCTCGGTGTCGAATCGTGAGATCTCGTTGGAGGCGTCCTCCATCGCTGCACCGACATCTGCGGGCAGGTGCAGGGTCGCCTGCTCGATGTTGGCGGCGATCGCGGCTTCGTAGGGGCCCTGGTGGCGCCTGATGTCACGACGGGAGGCCGAGGTCAGACTTCCGCCGCTGCGCCACCAGAGCGTTTCGTAGCTCACTGCGGGCCAGGCGTCTGTAGCTGAGGTCACCGCCCCACCTTATTCTCACTTAGCTACCCAAGTGAGAGCACAGTGACGCAACACCTCGGCTGTCACACGGCAGTCAACGCGCCGTCGGCGGGGACGTCATCCTTCTTCGCGGTGACGAGCACGACGGCGGCGACGAGGCCGGCGAAGAGCAGCATGCCGCCCCAGAAGAAGGCCACGTGATAGCCGTGAATGAGCGCCAGGCCCCCGACAGTCTGCGGGTCACCGCCCGCGTTGTCCTTCGCGTAGGCAGTGACCGCCGACGCGAAGATGGTGTTCAACAAGGCGAGACCCAGCGACCCGCCGATCTGCTGGCACGTATTGAGCACCGCCGAGGCGATGCCTGCATCGTGGCCGCCGACGCCGACAAGAGCGGTGCTCGAGGCGGGGATGAAGACCAGTGCCAGCCCCGCGCTCATCACGAGCTCGGAGGGCAGGACGTGAAGAACGTAGGAGGACTCAGGCCCGATCCGCGTCAGCCAGAGCATGCCGGCGATGGCCATGACGAGGCCCACCAGCAAGAGCGGACGAGGCCCGACGCGCGGCAGCAGCTGTGCCGAGATGCCCGCCGTGACGATGATGCCGCCACTGAAGGGCAAAAAGGCGAAACCGGACTTCAGCGGGGACCAGCCGAGCGTCTGCTGGAAGTAGTAGGTGAGGAACAGGAACATCGCGAACAGCCCCGCGCCGACAAAGAGGAACACCAGGTAGGAGCCGCCGCGGTTGCGGTCGAGCAGGATCCGCATCGGCAGGAGCGGGTTCGTGATCTTGCTCTCATAGACGACGAACGCAGCGAGCAGCACGATGGCAGCCGCGAAGAAGCCGAGCGAACCGATGCCGGTCCACCCGATGTTGGGCTTTGCCGCCTGGGTGAACCCGTAGACGAGCGAGACCAGGCCCGCGGTTGCGAGCACCGCGCCCGGGATGTCATAGCTGGTGTCGCCATGCGCCCTGCTCTCGTGAACCAGCGGGACAGCGGCGATGGCCGTCACGATCGCGATCGGCACGTTGACCCCGAGACACCAGCGCCATGAGGCGTACTGCGTGAGGACGCCACCCACGACGAGGCCGATCGCCGCGCCGCCGCCGGAGATGGCACCGAAAACCCCGAAGGCCTTGGCTCGCTCCTTGGGAAGGGTGAACGTCACCGTGATCAGGGACAGCGCCGCTGGCGCCAGGACAGCCGCGAAGAGTCCCTGCAGGCCACGGGCCGCGAAGAGCAGTCCGGCATTCGGTGCGAGGCCTCCGAGAGCCGATGCCGCGGCGAAGCCGAGCAGGCCGACGATGAAGGCGCGTTTGCGGCCGGCGTAGTCGGCGATACGACCCCCGAGCAGGAGCAGCCCACCGAACGCCAGGGTGTAGGCGGTCAGCACCCACTGGCGGTCAGCGTTGCTGATGTGGAGGTCGCGCTGCGCGCGGGGGAGCGCGATATTCACGATGGACGCATCGAGCACGACCATGAGCTGCGCGATGGCAATGACACCGAGGGCGATCCACCGGCGTGGATCGGCCGGCACCTCAGCGGTGGCGGTCGCCCCCGTGGTCGTCGTGGGGTCGGTATTTCTCGTCACAGGGACTCCTTCGTGCGGCCCCGGGGTGCGGGGTGCTCAGCTTCTTCCGACGGCACGACAGCTCCGGCGTCGATCGGGTAACACCTAGGGCGCAGTTCATCTTCCCTGAGGAAGATAACAGTGGCTGACGTGCTCGGTGGTGGATTGGTCACAGGCACCGGCGGGTTCCTCCCGTCGGGCAGGCAAGGTCTATCGGACGCCACCGACGGTCTGGGGGTCTTCCGGCGGTGGACCGCTCTGCTGCCTTGTTCTGACGTCAAGCACACCGGGCGCTGGCTCAAGCCTGGTCCAGGCCACCGGTGAATTGCCCGAACCGCAGCGCGAGCCGTTCGGGATCGGGCTGATCCTGCTCGCGAGCCGGGAGGACGAGAAGGCTGCCGTGCATGTCCTGCAGGCCGTGCTTGAGCATCGGGCCATCGACTTCCGCCAGGAGCTGTGCGTTGATCTTCACCACGTAGTCGGGGGTGATTCCCAGCAGGTTGCGGTCGTATGCGGCGTGGTGGATCTTGCACAGGCACACCCCGTTGCGGACGACGGGCTGCCCGAGCGCTTGACCGTCACCGATGATGTGCGCTGCATCGAGCAGCTCGCCGTGGCGCAGGGAACAGATCGCGCAGCGGGTCTCGTAGGCCCGAACCACGCGCCCGCGGAACTCCGGCTGGTGAAGTCGCTGCTGTACCACTCGCTCGGCATACCGGCGCTCGTTCTCGGTTGGTGCCAACGGGTGGGCCAGGAAACGCAGGCTCTCGTCCAGGGCCAGGACGAACTGCCGGTGATCAAGATCGTCCGCGATGACGAACACAGGGAAGATCGGAACGAAGACACCCGGCTCGATCTTGCGCAGCAGAATGATCGGAACCTGGAGTTCGTACGCACGGCGCAGCTTCGCGTTGTCCCCGCCGGACGAGCCGACACGGTAGTCGTAGCGAAAGAGACCATCTTCCAGCTCAGTGTCGGCATAGGGGCCGTCGGCCGAACTCATGACGGTGAGGGTGGCGCTGAGCTCTCGCGGGTTCCGGATGCCACGTGAGCTGTCCACCAGCCGCATCGTTTCCCCGGCGCCGAACCGGAAGGCGCTGAGCTCGGCCCTGGTGACATATCCGCCATTGGCCGCCGCTCGCATGGCCAGCGTCGTCATGATGCGCTCGCGAAGCGCCAGCTCGGCGAAGGAGTCCACAGGCAGAGCTAAGCAGGTCGACGTCTCACCGATGTCACGTCGAGTTCCAGGCAGCCACCCGTCGTCGAAGCCGACGACGGCGTCGGCGGGAATGCTCCGCGCCTTTCCTCCGGTTCACGAACCATGACAACCATGACCCTCACGCACGACAAGTTCGACGAGACGGTGTCCGACGGCATCGTCCTGATCGATTTCTGGGCCGCCTGGTGCGGCCCCTGTCGCCAGTTCGGCCCGGTCTTCGAGCGTGTCTCGGACGACAACCCGGACGTCACCTTCGCCAAGGTCGACACCGAGGACCAGCAGGAGCTGGCACAGGCCTTCCAGATCACGTCGATCCCGACCTTGATGATCTTCCGCGACGGCATCCCGATCTTCGGTCAGCCTGGCGCGTTGCCCGAACCCGCGCTGCGTGACCTGCTGAAGCAGGCACGGGCGCTGGACATGGCGACCGTACGCGCAGAATATGCCGCGGCCCAGCAGCAGGCGTCGTCCTAGACGGGCCGATCAGAGCGGGACCTCGGCCCCGTGAGCTAGAAGTGCGGATCATCCAGCCGCGGCAGGCACCGGTCCTGTCGAACCACGCACGACGAGCTCGGTGGCGAGCTCCACGTGCAGCGCCTCGAGAGTGTGGCGTTCCAGCATGCGCATGAGCTGGGTGACCGCCATGCGACCCATCTCTTGCAGGGGCTGACGGACGGTGGTCAGCATGGGCCAGGTCGCTGTGGCGAGGTCGATGTCGTCGAAGCCCGCGATCGACAGGTCCTCAGGCACGCGCAGCCCCCGCTCATGCGCCGCCTGCATCGCCCCGACAGCGGCCTTGTCGTTGAACCCCACGAGAGCGGTGGGGCGCTCCGGGAGGTCGAGCAGCTCGCAGGCGGCGCGATAACCCCACTGCGCGGTCGCCTCGACGCTGCGGATCAGCTCGGGTGGCTGGAGGTAGCCGACTTCGGCAAGCGCAGCGGAGTGTCCCGACAGGCGGGCGTCGCTCGCCGTCCACGTCTGCGGTCCGGCGATGAGGCCCATGCGTCGATGGCCGCGTGCCACCAGGTGTGAAGTCATGCTCCGAGCCCCGGCGAAGTGTGCGGCCGACACGGCGGAGATGTCTCGGGGCAGCGGCGTCCGCGGGTCGACCACGACGAACGGGAAGCCCCGTGCCTGCAAGCGCACGAGCTCGATGCTCGACTCGGGCGGCAGGATCATGATCGCGGAGCCGACACCGGGGCGGTCCGGGATGTTCGACAGCAGTGCGGCCTCCTGGCTCGCCTCTCCCGCGTTGAGCACGAGCTGCCTGCCGTGCAGTTCCAGGGTCTCGGCGATCGAGGAGACGATCAAACCGAAGTAGTCGGTCAGCAGGTAAGGGCAGCGCACATACACCGCCGCCTCGACCTGGGGGGCGGCTCGCCCCCGCGCACTGCGAGGTCCTGGCGCCTGGGTTCCTAGCCTGTCGACCGCCTGACGCACCAGCTGCCGCGTGTGTGGCGCGACGTTTGCGTGGTCGTTGAGAACCCTCGAGACGGTGGCGATCGAAAGACCGGTCTCGGCAGCGACGTCACGGACCGTCGCTCGCGCGCTCGAAGATCTCGTCATCTCTTGACATCCTTCCTTTCCGCTGATTATCTCCCCGGGAACGTTCCATTGTGTTCCAACCTGTTACATCTGTCAGCCCGACACGACGATCCCCGGCGCCGTGTTGTGACACCAGGGTCAACTGCTCCTAGGAGTCTGCAATGAGAGCCCATCTATCCACCGCTGCAGCGGCCCTCTCGGTTGCCGCGCTCGGTCTGGTCAGCCTCAACATGGCGCAGGCGGCAACCGCCGCACCTGCGGCCACGCCGGGCGCCGCTCATGTCTGGATCACCACGCCCGACGGCTCGCTCAAGATGAGCGACCAGGGAACGGTGCCGTTCACGAGCGACGTCCCGACCGTTCCGACGGTCGTGGTCGACCCGAGCCGCACCTTCCAGACCATGACGGGCTTCGGCGCCTCCATCACGGACTCTTCGGCATCAGTGCTCTACGGTCTCTCGGCCGCGGCGCGGGCCGCGACGATGCGTGACCTGTTCGACCCTGTGAACGGCGACGGCTTGAGCATGCTGCGCCAACCGATCGGCGCGTCCGACTTCGTGGCCACGCAGGACTACACCTACGACGACCTGCCCGCCGGGGCCACGGACTACCGGCAGAGCAAGTTCTCGATCGCGCACGACGAGGCGCAGATCCTGCCGCTGTTGCGCGAAGCCAAGCGCCTCAACCCCCAGCTCACCGTCATGGCCACGCCGTGGAGCCCGCCGGCGTGGATGAAGACGAGCGGGTCGCTCGTAGGCGGCAAGCTCATCGACGACCCCAAGATCTATAACTCGTACGCGCTGTATCTCCTGCGCTTCATCGAGGCCTATCGCGCGGCAGGCGTGCCCGTCGACCTGATCAGCGTGCAGAACGAACCGCAGAACCGCACCCCGAGCGGCTATCCCGGCACCGACCTGTCGGCTGCCCAGGAAGCCAAGGTCATCGAGAAGCTCGGCTCCCTGTTGCGCGGCGCCCACCTGCACACCAAGATCCTCGCCTATGACCACAACTGGATGGAGCACCCGAACGACGCGGCGGTGACGCCCCCCGACGAGGTGTCCGAGATCAACCGCTATCCCCAGGCGGTGCTCGACTCGCCGGCCCGTCACTGGATCTCCGGTGTCGCTTTCCACTGCTACTACGGCGACCCCAGCGCCATGACGGCGCTGCACAAGCTGTACCCCACCGAGGACATCTACTTCACCGAGTGCTCGGGCAGCGTGTCCGGTGTTCCGGCCAACACCTTCTCTGACACGCTCAAGTGGCACACCCGCAACCTCGTGATCGGTGCCACTCGCAACTGGGCCAAATCGGTGGTCAACTGGAACCTCGCGCTCGACCCCACCGGCGGCCCGCACGTCGGCGGTTGCGGCACCTGCACCGCCGTTGTCACGGTGGCGCCGGACGGCAACGTCACCCGCAACGCGGAGTACTACACGCTGGGCCACCTCAGCCGCTTCGTGAAGCCAGGCGCCGTGCGCATCGCGAGCACCTCGTTCGGCACCGTCGGCTGGAACGGTCAGGTCATGGACGTGACATTCCGCAACCCGGACGGCTCGACCGTGATGGTGGCCCACAACGAGAACGACAACCCGCAGTCGTTCGCCGTCAGTGAGAACGGCAAAGCTTTCACCTACAACCTTCCCGGCGGGGCGCTCGCGACATTCGTCTGGGGCGGCGCTGGCACCAACACCTCGCACCTGCGCCAGCTCGACCCGTCGGACTGGAAGATCACGGGAATGCCGACAGGCCCGGACAATCCCTGCTGCGCCGGTGACGTCCTGGCGAACGCGATCGATGACGACGCGTCTACCCGCTACTCCTCCGGTGCCTCGCAGGCGCCCGGGCAGTACATCACGGTCGACCTGGGCAGCCGCGAAGAAGTGACGAAGTTCGTCGTCGACACCGGCGCCAGCACCGGGGACTTCCCGCGTGGCTACGCCGTGCAGACGAGCACGAACGGCCGCGACTGGAAGCCTGCCGTCACCGGAGTCGGCTCCGGAGAGTTCGCGACGGTCTCGCTGAGTGGTGCCCGAATCCGCTACATTCGCTTCACCCTGACGGAGGCGAATGGCAGCTGGTGGTCTGTCGCCGACGTACGTGCGTACGTCGCGGGTCGTTGACCACCGGCTCCATCTTGCCGAGCGCAGCAGCACTTGTGCCACGGCAGCCGGGTCCCCGGCTGCCTCCCCCCGTACTGGAGTACTCATGACTTTGTTCCTACCCCGTCGCGGCCGACGACTGTCGGCTGCGGCGGCGATCACCCTGTCGGGATCCCTGGCCGCCTTCGGACTTCTCGCTTCGCCCAGCGCGCATGCAGCCGGTGAAACGGTCAATGTGTGGCTCACGACGACCGACGATGGTGGGGGGCGCAACGTCACCCGTGGTCTGC
>CAXSDR010000120.1:0-9376 GCA_964236445.1 uncultured Motilibacteraceae bacterium
TGTAGAGCACGGCGAGCATCCAGATGTTGTCGAGCAGCTTGAGGTTCTGCGCCACAAGATAGATCGGGAGCAGTCCGGCGATCGGCGGCAACATCTTCGTGGAGAGGAAGAAGAACATGACGTCGGACCATTTGCGTATGCGTTTGATCGAGAGCGCATAGGCCGCCGGGATCGACAGAGCGAGCACAAACAGTGTCGACGCGATGCTGGCCGTCGCAGAGTTGATCAGCGGCGGCCATGGGCTGGCCCCGCTCGTGGACCCGAAGAACTCGCGGTAGCCGCCAAGGTGCAGGGGTGCCAGGATCGACGGAGGGTTGGTCGCGGCGTCCTGCTCGCTGTGGAACGACGTCAGAACCATCCACACGACGGGACTGACGAACAGCAGTCCGGCGGCCCAGGCGACCAGCCCCCACACCGCTCCCGTCTTGCGGCCGCGACGCTGAAATTGCGGTCCGACGCTGGCGCTGCTGGCGGTGCTCATGCTTGCTCCTCCCTGAGCAGAGTCGAGACGAGTCGCAGCGCCAAGGTGGCGATGACGATGGTGCCCGCGACGACGATGACTCCTGCAGCGGATGCCAACCCGTAGTCGTGCGCTTGATAGAAAGTCTGGTAGATCGTGTAGGGCAGGTTCGCGCTGCCGAGACCGCCTGCCGTGATCGTGAAGACGGCGTCGAAGTTCTGCACGACATAGATCGAGCCCAGCAGTCCTGCGAGCTCGAGATAACGTCGCAGGTGCGGCAGCGTCATATAGCGGAAGACCTGCCACGAGGTTGCGCCGTCGACGCGCGCCGCCTCGATGACGTCGAGCGGGCGACCCTGCAGACCTGCGAGCAGGATCAGCATCATGAACGGCGTCCACTGCCACACCAGCGCCGCTCCGATCGCCACCCGGGGCGACGCTGTGATCCAGTCGGGCTGAGGCGGGTTGCTCGACCCGAAGAGTGCCCAGACCCAGTGCAGCGTTCCGTTGAACAAGCCGTACTCAGGGTTGTAGAGCGCGTGCTTCCACAGCAACGCGGCCGCCACGGGCACGACGAGGAACGGTGCGATCAGGATGGTGCGGACGAACGCCCGTCCGCGGAACGTGCGATCGAGCAGGAGTGCCAGGAGCAGGCCGAGGAACAGGCTCACCAGCACGACGCCTGCAGTCAGCAGCACCGTGGTGATGATCGAGCTGCGCAGCGCCGCGTCGCTGAACGCCTGCTTGTAGTTGGAGAGACCGGCGAAGCCGCGGTCGTTCGGGAACAACGAGTTCCACCGGGTCAGCGAGATGACGAGCGTCGCCACGAAGGGCAGCTGTGTCACCACGATCATGAAGACGAGTGCAGGCATCAACGGCGCTCGCCTCGCCCAGGCCGCGGCTCGATCGGCCTTCAGACGTGGTGGGGCGCCCCCCGCGGTCATGACGACGGGTCGGTCGCCGACCTCGTCCACCGTGCTCAGGCCGATGTCGCGCCCGGGCCTGACCGAGGTGCGCACGGCTACTTGCCTGCGTAGTTCTGCGCGACCTTCTCGGCGAGCGTCTGACCCTCGGCGAGCGCCTTCGCCACGGAGGTCTTGCCGCCGATGGCGGAGCTGATGCCTTGCGAGACCTGCGTGCCCAGCGCCGAGAACTCCGGGATGTCCACGAACTGGATGCCGACCGTGGGTCGGGGCTGGACGCCCGGGTTCTTGGGATCGGCGCTCTTGATCGCTTCCTCGGTCGCCGCGTAGAACGACGCGGCCGCCTTCTTGTAGTCGGCGTTCTCGTAGGTGGAGAGCCGCTTTCCCGCGGGCACGTTGGCCCAGCCGACCTTGGCGCCGACGAGCTCTTCGTACTTCTTGCTCGACGCCCAGGCGATGAACTTCGCCGCGGCACTCTGGTTCTTCCCAGCCTTCTGGATGCCCCAGGCCCACGTGTAGAGCCAGCCGGAGCTGGGCGTCTTCACGACGGGCGCGGGCGCATAGCCGAGCTTGCCCTTCACCGGGGAGTCAGCACCCTCGAGGCTGCCCGCCGCAGAGGTGGCGTCGTACCACATCGCGACCTTGCCCTGCTCGAGGTTGTTGAGGCACTCCGCGAAGCCGGACTGCGGAGCACCCGACTCACCGTGCTGCTTCACCAGGTCGACATAGAACTGCGTGGCCTGGGTGAACTCCGGCGAGTTGACCTGGGCCTGCCAGTCCTTGGTGAACCACGTGCCGCCGAACGTGTTGACGACCGTGGTCAGCGGTGCCATCACCTCGCCCCAGCCCGGCAGCCCGCGGAGGCAGATGCCACGCATTCCGGGCTGGGCCCCATCGACCTTGGCGGCGATGTCGGCCACCTCCTGCCAGGTCGGCTTGGCCGGCATGGTGATGCCCTTGGCAGCCAGGACGTCCTTGCGATACATGAGGAACGACGACTCGCCGTAGAACGGCTCGCCGTAGAGCTTCCCGTCAGCGGCAGTGAGGGACTGCGTCATCGAGGGGAAGACGTCGGCCTGGTTGAACTCCGCGTCCTTGGCGACGGTGTCGTCGAGCGGGCTGAGCCAACCGTTCTTGGCATAGAACGGGATCTCGTAGTTGCTGATCGTGGCGACGTCGTACTGCCCCGCCTGGCTCGAGAACTCCTGGCTGATCTTGTCGCGTACGTCGTTCTCGGGAAGCACCGTGTAGTTCACCTTGATTCCGGTGTCCTTGGTGAAGCTGTCCGCTGTCAGCTTCTGCAGATCGAGCATCTGCGGGTTGTTGACCATCAGGACATTGACCGAGGTGGCACCACCCGAGGCTCCGCCACTGGACTTCGCACCGCCGCCGCCACCGGCGCCCGAGCAGCCGGCTGCTGCCAGCGCAAGGGCAACCGATCCCGTCACCACAAGAGTCCGCTTGACCGTGCGTGAGCTCACCGTCGTCCTCCTCGTTTGCACGGATCGCTCATATGAGCGCACCGTCGCTCTTTCTGAAGTCAGCAGCCTGAGTTCCACGTGCGTGAAAGTCAACGGCCCGTGACAAGATGAGCGCTAGGCGCTCATCTGAGCGCCCGTCGGAGGAGGCGACCTTGCCAACCAGCCCGCCGGGGCCTGCGGCCTTGGTCATGACGGCGCGGGTGGCCAGGCGTTACTACCTCGAGGGACGCAGCAAGAGCGACATCGCGGCCGAGCTCAGCATCAGCCGTTTCAAGGTGGCGCGACTCCTCGACGATGCCCGCTCGAGCGGCCTCGTGCGCATCGAGCTCGACTACCACGGGGAGGTGCACCTCGACCTGTCCGTGGCCCTGGGATCGGCCTATGGCTTGCGCAACTGCGTGGTGATAGAGGCACCCGAGGACGACACGAACGTGCTCCTCCGCAACCTGGGCCGGGCCGCCGCAGATCTGCTGACAGAGCTCGTAGGACCCGACGACGTGCTCGGACTGGCGTGGGCGCGATCTCTCATGGCCATGCGAAGCTCGCTGCAGCAGTTGGCGCCGTGCCCGGTCGTCCAGCTGACCGGCGCGCTGTCGAGGCCAGACGTGGACGAGAGCTCCATCGAGCTGGTGCGTGACGTCGCGCGCATCTCCAACGGTCCGGCGTTCTTCTTCTACGCCCCCATGATCGTGCCGGACGCAGCCACGGCGATCGCCATGAAGACGCAGCCGGAGGTGGCGCGCGCGTTCAGCCTGTTCGGTTCGGTCACCAAGGCCGTCGTCGGTGTGGGCGCCTGGCGCAAGGGCGAGTCAACGGTGGCTGACGCGGTGACGGACCGGCAGCGAAGGGAGATGCACGCCATGGGCGTTCGTGCCGAGCTGTGCGGGGTGCAGCTCGACGGCGAAGGGCAGCCGGTCGAGACGGCACTGTCAGAGCGCCTGATCGGTGTCGACGCGGCGGCGTTGCGCGCCGTCCCCGATGTGATCGCCATCGTCTATGGCGCGCAGAAGGCCGACGCCGTACGCGCCACCGTGCGGGGCGGGTTCGTCACCAGCCTCGTCACTCATGCAGCGATGGCCGAGGCACTGCTCGCGGAGGTCTAAGGCGATGCCCGAACGGTCACAGCCTCAGGAACAGCTGCTGCACGGCGGCACGACGAACGCCGGCCTGGTCTCCCGCATCGGTGACACGGTCAGACGCCCGCTTCGACCCACGAGCGCCGCCACGCATGCGCTGCTGCGACACCTGCAGGATGTCGGCTTCGCCGGCTCGCCGCGTCTGCTCGGCGTCGATGACGCAGGCCGCGAGGTGCTGGGCTACATCGAAGGCAGCGCCGCGATAGACCCCGCCCCCGCTTGGGCTCTCACCGACGAGGCCCTGACAGGCGTCGCCGAGCTGCTGCGCAGCTATCACGCTGCGGTGAAGTCTTTCGATCCTTCCGCATACGTCTGGCCGCACGCTGTGCATGCCCCGTTCAACGACGGCATCGTCTCGCACAACGATCTCAACCTCGACAACGTGATCTTCCGGAATCGCCGGCCGGTCGCACTCATCGACTTCGACCTCGCGAGCCCGGGATCCGCGGTGTGGGACGTCGCCAACGCCCTTCTGCTCTGGGCACCACTTCGCCATGAACACGACATCGATGACGACCGACGAGACCACGTGCTGCACCGACTGGAGATCTTCGTCCGTGCCTATGGACTGAGCTCACGCGACCGTGAGCGGGTCGCCGATGCCGTGGTGGCGACGCACGACTGGTGCCACGGGATCGTACGCGCGGCGGTCACCCGCGGCCATTCCACGTTCACCGCACACTGGCGGCACGGAGGCGAGCAGATCGAGCAGCGATCGCGCGCCTGGCTGCTCACCAACCTCCCTGAGATCCGCGAGCGACTCACGCACGCATGAGCCGCGCACGACCTCAACCGAGATAGGCCAGGGTGTAGTCGTTCGTGAACTTGCCGCTCGGGTCGAGGCGCGAAGCGAGCGCGACGAAGTCAGCCATGCGTGGATACAGCGAGCGCACCTGGTCTGCCTCGTTGGTGAAGACCTTGCCCCAGTGCGGCCGCGCGGAGAACGGAGCGAGTGCACTCTCGATCGACCGCACGACCGGCGTGACAGCTGCCTCGTCCTTGACCAGCGTGAAGTGCACCGCGAAGGTCTCGCGCGCATAGAACGGACTGAGCCACAGGTCGTCACGGGCAATGGTGCGCAGCTCGGACGCGATCAGGACGGGAGCGATGCGCGACCCGATCGCTCGAAGCGCCGTGAGCGCTCCTACCGCGTGCTCGCGAGCCACGAAGTATTCCGCTTGCACCTCGTCACCGACACTCGGCGTGAACCCGAGCCGGAAGTGCGGCAGCCGCTCGTACCACGCCCCCGGAACACCGCCCTGCTCGGTGCAGTTGGCTGCCGACATGTCCTGGACGGGGTTGAGAGGCACCGTGGCGAGCGTCGCACCCAGCCACTGGCGTGGTGCCACCGCCGTGCCCTCGGACATGCGCTGCTTGACCCAGACCTGGTTCATGTCACCCGTGCGCCAGTCGGTGAAGAGGCTGACGCTGTAGGCGCGGGACAGGACGTCGTCGAGGTTGTCGATGACTGACGCCCAGGGCATGTCTTCGTAGACCCACTGCCGCACATCGAAGGAAGGGACGATGTCGAGCGTCAGGCGCGTCGCGACGCCGAGCGCCCCCATCGACACGACGACGCCCGGGAAGTCGTCGTCCCCCCGATGCAGCGTACTGAGACTGCCATCGGCGCCGGCGAGCTCCATCGCCGCCACGGCAGACGACAGACTCCCATTGAGCACTCCGGAGCCATGCGTCCCCGTCATGCAGGCTCCCGCAACGGAGATGTGCGGAAGCGAGCCGAGGTTGTGAAGCGCCCAGCCGTGGGCGTTCAGCTCGCCCACGAAGTCGCCATAGCGAGCACCGGCGTCAACGGTCACGGTGCGCGCGTTCTCGTCGATCTCGAGCACGCGCGGCATGGACCTCAACGAGACCTGCGTTGCCTCGGTGTCAGCGATGCGGTTGAACGAGTGTCCTGTGCCCAGGGCACGTATGCGCGGACGAGAAGCGACCACCTCGCAGAGCTCCTCGACGGAGGTGGGGCGCACCAGCTCAGACGCCTGGAAGGAGATGTTTCCGGCCCAGTTCTCGCGTGCGCTCATTCGGGCTCCCCGCGACGTCGTCTCGCTGACGCGTTCTGGCCATCATGGTCGAAGGTCACGTCGACCTGCTCGAAGCCCTTGTTGCGTTGGGCCGTCGCATAACCCTCATAGGCTTCCTGGTCTGCGCGTGTCAGATTGACGTCGTCGGTGAACGGTGTCAGCAACGAGCGCGGATAGAGCCGCCGAGCGCGTACGACGTTGATCTCACTGCAGATGACCACGGTCACCGCTTCGATGTAGATCCACGCGACTGTTCCGAGCACGAAGGCGAAGATGCTCGTGGTCGCGGTCGCGTGCTTGACGATTCTCGCGACGTAGGCCGAACCGAAGATCTGCAGGAGCTGCCACACGATCGCGGCGGTCACCGCCCCCGGCACGGACTCGCGCGTGCCCAGCCGGCTTGCGGTCGCGACCCGGAACCCCGCGACGAAGATGACGACGTTGAGGACGACGGAGGCCGCGATCGCTAGGACGCGGACACCGACGCCGGCACTCGCCCCGAACGAGCCGGCACTGCTGCCGACCCCGGACAGCACCGTGGTGCCCACGAGTGGGCCTCCTACGAGCACGATCAGCAGCAGCGACCGGATGCGCGAGAGCACGGGGTTTGGCCGGCGGTTGCGGGCGACCGCCCAGACGGTGTTCATCGCGTTCTGCAGCGCCTGCGCGACACCGGACCCGCCATAGACCAGCCCGATGACGCCGACCACGATGGCCATGCCGCTGCCCTTGAGGCCCTGCTCCTTGATCTGGTCGCCGATCACGGGAAACTGGCTGAGCGCCGAGTGGAACAGCTGTTCCTGCACCTGCGGATGACCTTGCAGCACGAAGCCGAGCACGGAGTAGAGCAGCAGCAGCAGGGGAAACAGCGACACGAAGCCGTAGTAGGTGATCAGTGCCGCGAGGTAGTAGCCCTGGTCGTCGGCGTACTTGTAGATCACCGCCAGCGGGAACCCGGCCCAGCTGTGGCGCTGCTGGAAGCGGTCGAGCCGGTCGGTCATCGACACCATCGCCACCCGCGCCAGCCGATGACTCCGACAACCGTGCCCAGCGCGAGGGACACCGCGACCAGAACCGTGTGCACCTCGAGGAACGAGGTTGCACCGCCGTGCCCCACCGCCCCGCCCCGCCACGACCGCGGGTCGTCCCAGATCGCCTTGGCGAACCGGGGCCAGATGAGCCAGGTCCAGACGCCGACCAGGAGCAGGAACACGGACGTACGCCGAGAGAGGACCACACCGTCCATCCTGCCCGTATCCGCGGGTTGCCGCGGCTAGGGTGATCGGCGATGTCCCGGTTCCTGCGACTGCGCCGCACATGGCCCGCCATGGCGGCGTGCGCCGCTGCCGTGACCGTTGCCGCGTGGTCGCCCGCACCGGCGTACGCCGCCGACCCGGTCGGCGGGCCGCGACTGGGCGCCCTCGGTCTCGTCACGAGCCGCCCGGCCGGCACTCCCCCGCCGCCGATCGTCGGGGCGCTGGCGTACGTCGTCGCGGACGCCGACTCCGGCAGCGTCCTCGCGGCGAAGTCGCCCCACCTCGTGCTGCGGCCGGCGAGCACGCTGAAGGCCTTGACGGCCGTCACCATCTTCAACTCGATCTCGCTGCGACGGGTCATCACCGCGACCGCCGAGGACGCCAACATCGAAGGCAGCAAGGCGGGCGTGGTGCCCGGCGGCACCTACACCGTGCACCAGCTGTGGCAGGCGGTCTTCCTGCAGAGCGGCAACGACGCCATCCATGCGCTGGCGGTGGCCAACGGCGGCGTCGCCGCGACGGTCGCCGAGATGAACGCCGAAGCACGTGACCTGCAGGCGCTCGACACCCACGTCGTGACCTCCGACGGGCTCGACGAGGACGGCCAGGTGAGCTCGGCGTACGACCTGGCGCTCATCGGGCGAGCGGCGCTGCGCATCCCCGCGCTTTCCGGCTATGCGACGACGCTGCACGTGGCATTCCCGGGCAAGCCGGTGGCGTCCGGTCGGCGCAAGACATTCGTGCTGTGGTCGCAGCAGAAGTTCGTGCAGCACTATCCGGGCGCGCTCGGGCTGAAGAACGGCTACACCCATCTCGCGGGCAACACGCTGATCGCCGTCGCGCGCAGGGACGGGCACACCGTGATCGTCACCATCCTCGGCGACAAGTCGCGGGCATGGCAGGACGCGACCAAGCTCGCAGACTGGTACTTCGCGCATGCAGCGACGGCCCGCCCGGTCGGCCAGCTCGTCGGCCGCGCCTCGCTCACTCCCCCACCGCCGGCCGCCTCGACCGCGGGCGGCGCCGCCGAGGCCGCACCCGCCGGCGTCCTGGCGGCCGGCGTGAGCGCGTCCCGGCTCGGGTCCTTGCCGCGCTTGGTCCTTGCCACCGTCATCGCGGCCCTGCTGGCCACCGTCACCCTTCGTACGCGCGTGGTGGTGCGACGGCGACGGCGACGCCCGAGACCGGCGCGCTAGTCGCCACGTCCAACGGCCCCACCCCGGGGCAACTGCGCACACAGGCCGCCGGTCACCCGCGAATGGGACGCGAGTGCTCCTTCACGCTGCACGGAGCGTCGTCACGCGACCTTCATCGTCATGTTGCGCGGGTGGTAGCGGCGCCCGCTTCGCGGCCGACAGGTGAACGCGAAATGCCAGTCGAAGTTGACACAGTTGACAGGAGCACCATGGATACGCAGGTCAATAAGGGCGCTGACACGCGCCGACGCAAGGGCAAGATCAGCGCCGACCGGCGAATCCCGGCGCCGGCGGCTGAGGGGCGAGCCGGCAGCGAAGGCGGCGGTCACCCTCGCAAGCGCGCCGCGAGCACAGCGGCAGGACCGATGCCGGAGGAGGCGGTCGCAAGCTTTCTGCAGGCACTGCCGACCCCAACGCGATCAGCGGCGAGGGTGGCGCTGGCGGCACTAACGGGTGCCGGCATGGTCGTGAATCAGGCGGGCCGGGGCGCTGACATCGTCATCGAGGTTCCGGGATCGGACGCCCGGGTGGTGTTCCAGATAAAGACGACCGGTCGCGCGAGCAGTGCCCAAGATGTAAGGGAAGACTCCGGCGCGGCGGCCGAGACCTTTCTGGCGGCTCTGCTTGCACACGTGCGTGACGGGGCCAGCGACAGGCGCGGCGAGATGCGTCAGCGCTACGGCGACCAGGTAATGACGACGCTCAACGCCGATGAGGTCGCTAGCAGGATGCTCGGGAGTCTGGCCACGCATCCGCTGGACGAGCACGGCCCGTACTACCGCCAGGCCGACGTCGCACGGTGGCTGAACGAGACGCGCGCCAACGTCAGCGGATGGCCGCTTCGACCTGCAGTCGCCGGAAGGGACGTGTGACCTCGCGGAAGCC
>CAXSDR010000121.1:0-9243 GCA_964236445.1 uncultured Motilibacteraceae bacterium
TGGATGAGCTGGGCGACCTCGATGGGCAGCGCCTCCCAGTTGACGATGAGCTGGGCCTCGGCGAGGAGCTCGCCGACCCGGCTGCCGACCATGTGCACGCCGACGACGGGGCCGTCCTTGGCGCGTACGAGCTTGACCGACCCCTGCGTGCGCAGGATCTGGCTCTTGCCGTTGCCGCCGAGGTCATAGACCAGGGTCTCGATCTCGCCGTGGACCTCGCGGGCCTTGGCTTCTCCGAGTCCGACGGAGGCGACCTCGGGCTCGGAGTAGGTGATGCGCGGGACGCCGTCATAGTCGATCGGAGCGACGGGGAGCCCGGCGATCTGCTCGGCCACGAGAATTCCCTCGCCGAAGCCGACGTGTGCCAGCTGCAGGGTGGGGATCAGGTCGCCGACCGCATAGACATCCGGGACCGCGGTGCGGCAGTGATCGTCCACGACGACGTAGCCGCGATCGAGGCGTACGCCGGCCTCCTCATATCCCAGCCCCGCCGACACCGGCCCACGGCCCACGGCCACGAGCATCAGGTCGGCCTCGACGGTCTTGCCGTTCTCGAGCGTGACCCGCACGCCGTCCTCGGTGCGCTCCACGCCGCTGAAGCGGTTGCCCAGCTCGAACGCGATGCCGCGGCGGCGGAAGGCGCGCTCGATCAGCTTGGAGCTCGACTCGTCTTCGAGGGGCAGCAGGTGCGGCAGTCCCTCGACGATCGTGACGTCGGCACCGAACGACTTCCAGACGCTCGCGAACTCGACGCCGATGACGCCGCCACCGAGCACGATCACCGAGCGCGGAACCGAGTCGAGGCGCAGCGCGTGGTCGCTGCTGAGAATGCGCTCGCCGTCGATCTGGAGGCCAGGCAGCGACTTGGGCACGGAGCCGGTCGCGAGGACGACCGACCGGCCGGTGTAGCGCACACCGTCGACCTCGACGGTGTGCGCGTCGACGAGCCGGCCCCAGCCCTCGACGTAGGTGAGCTTGCGGGCGCGGACGAGACCCTGCAGCCCCTTGTAGAGGCGGCTGATCACCCCGTCCTTGTATTTGTTGACGCCCGCCATGTCGATGCCCTCGAACGTGCTCCGCACACCGAACTGCTCACCCTCGCGCGCGCCGTCGGCGAGCTCGGCCGCATGCAGCAGCGCCTTGGTGGGGATGCAGCCGTAGTGCAGGCACGTGCCGCCGACCTTGTCCTTCTCGACGAGCGCGACCGAGAGGCCGAGCTCGGCGGCGCGAAAGGCGCAGGCATATCCGCCGCTGCCGCCACCGAGGATGACGACGTCGAAGATCGGAGTTTCGTTGCTCGCCGTCACGTTGCTCCTTGACCCTTCAAAGCTTCACCGACGCGACATCTTGTCACTGTCCACCACGGTACGGCGGTGCGGGTCGAGGCGTCCGTGCCCTAGCGTTCGACCCGACGGTCGCGCGCGTCGAGCGCGGCGCGGCAAGGGTGACGAAGGGCAGGACATGCTGAATCGGCTCGCGCGACGGCTGCGGCGCGGTGCCGGTGGCCCCGACGCGTCGGGTGCCGCAGGGTCCGCCGGCGGCGACAAGGCCCACCTCGTGGAGTTCGCCAGGACCCATCGCGGTGTCGAGGCGTTCGTGGAACCTCCCACCGCCATGACGCCGACGACCGTGGTCTTCGTCGCGCACGACGGCGAGTGGACCCGGCGCCGGGTGCCCGACGCCCGCACGCTGCACCAGCTCGCCAACACGCTCGGCATCCCGAGCTATGACGCGGCCGTGGTCGGCTATCCGCAGCGCATGCGGGCCTGGAACTCCGCCCGGGCCCGTGAGGCCAAGGAGCGCGAGCAGCGGCGGGCCGACGGCGCCTGAGCCAGCCGGCGCCATGGCATCAGACCCGAGCGGCGAAGTCCTCGCACAGGGCGATCAGCGTGCGGGTGCTCATGCCGGTGCCCCCCACGGGGGTGTGGCCGTGGGCGCTGCCGCTGTTGAAGGCCGGCCCGGCGATGTCGAGGTGCGCCCAGGGGGTGCCCTCGGTCACGAAGTGCTGGAGGAACAGCCCGGCCACCAGCATTGCGCCGTAGCGGTCGCCCATGTTGGCGATGTCGGCGACCGGCGAGTCCATCGAGGGACGCAGCTCGGGCGGGAGCGGCATCGGCCAGAACGCCTCGCCGGTGCGGGCGGCGGCTGTGCGTAGCGCATCTCGCAGGTCGTCGTCGTTGCCCATCAGCGCGCCGACCCGGCTGCCCAGGGCGATCAGCTGTGCTCCCGTGAGTGTCGCGATGTCGATGACGGCATCGGGCTTCTGCTCGCAAGCTGCTGCCAGCGCGTCCCCGAGCAGCAGCCGGCCCTCGGCGTCGGTGTTGAGCACCTCGACGGTCGTGCCGCCGTACATCGTGAGGACGTCGGACGGGCGGATCGCCGACCCGCTCGGCATGTTCTCGGCCATCGGCACCCACCCCGTCACCCGCAACGGCAGGCCGAGCTTCGCGACCGCGGTGACGGCGGCGATCACGGCGGCCGCACCGCCCATGTCGCACTTCATCGTCACCATCGCCGCCGGCGGCTTGAGCGACAGCCCGCCCGAGTCGAACGTCACGCCCTTGCCGACCAGCGCGACGTGACGGGTCGCGCCGGCGGGGGAGTAGGAAAGCTGGACGAGCCGAGGGGGGTTCGCCGAGCCCTGCCCGACCCCGAGGATCCCGCCGAACCCGCGCCGACGCAGCGCCCGCTCGTCGAGCACGTCGACCGTCACGTCCAGGCCGGCGGCAGCCGCCGTCGCGGCAGCCGCGAGCTCCACCGGGTGCAGGTGCGAGGGGGGTGTGTTCACCAGATCGCGTACGACGTTGGTCGCCTCGGACACGACCGCCGCGCGCTCGGCGGCGACCTTTGCGCCCCGGTCGCGTGCCAGACCCGTGAGCAGCACGAGTGTGGCGACGGGTCGCTTCACACCCTGCGTCGTGGTCCGGAAGCGCAGGTAGGCATAGGCGCCCAGGAGGGCACCCTCGGCCACCGCGCCGATGTCCTCGACGCTCTCGGCCGGAAGGGCGAGCGCGACCCGCGCGGTGCCGGCCAGAGCGCGTACGGCGGCGCCGGCACCACGACGCAGGGACTCGAGCCGGTCGGGCGCGACGGCGGGGTCGCCCGCTGCGGGTGTCTGATCGCCGAGGCCGACGGCGACGACGACAGGGATCGACATCGAGCCCGGCGTGGGGACCCGCGTGACCTCCCCCGGCGCGCCGGTGGCACCTACCGCTGACAGTGCCCGCAGCAGCCGGCCGTCGAACGCCGCGTCGAGCTCGGCGGCGCCCGCGAGCTGCGCGCCCTTCGGTGTCTTCCACAGCCCGACGACGATCGCGTCGGCCTTCACGCGGGGGAGCGCCTTGGCACTCAAGCTCAGTTCGGCCACGACGCCACCACTTCCACGCTGCTCAGCCGACTCACCTGAGTCTCCTCGGTCGGGGTGCCGATGCTAGCGTCCGTCGCCATGGCCGACAGGGACGAGGGCTCCGAGGAGCTGGTGCGCTCGCCTCTCGACTCGCGCCACCGCGCGCTCGGGGCCCGCATGGCACCTTTCGCCGGCTGGGACATGGCGCTGCACTACACCGGCGTGCTGCACGAGCACCTGGCAGTCCGTTCCGGCGTCGGCATCTTCGACGTGAGCCACCTCGGCACCGCCACGGTGCGCGGTCCCGGCGCACGCGCATTCCTCGACTCCGCGCTGAGCAACGCCCTGTCGCGCATCGGGCCCGGGCAGGCGCAATACACGCTGTGCCTCGACGCGCAGACGGCCGGCGTCGTGGACGACCTGATCGTCTATCTGCGCAGCGACGAGGACGTGCTGCTCGTCCCCAACGCCGCCAACGCCGCGGACGTCGTCGCCCGGCTGGCGGCTGTGGCTCCGGTCGGCGTCGAGGTCGAGAACGTGCACACCGCGCACGCGGTGCTGGCCATCCAGGGCCCGCGCAGTGACGAGGTGCTCGAGGCGATCGGACTGCCGCACGGCCTGTCCTACATGGCGTTCGTCGATGTCGCGGTCGGCGATGCGAGCGTGACCGTCTGCCGCACCGGCTACACCGGGGAGCGCGGTTATGAGCTCGTGGCTCCGGCCGCCGCCGCTCCAGGGCTGTGGGACACCGCCGTTGCCGCGGGGGCGGTGCCCTGCGGGCTGGGCGCGCGCGACACGCTGCGCACCGAGATGGGCTATGCCTTGCACGGGCAGGAGCTTTCGCTGGCGATCACGCCGCTGCAGGCGGGGGTCGGCTGGGCCGTCGGCTGGTCGAAGGAGGCCTTCTGGGGTCGCGAGGCGCTGTTGCGTGAGCGCGCCGAGGGTCCGCACCGGGTCTCACACGGACTGCTGGCCCTGGAGCGCGCCGTGCCGCGCCCGGGCATGGCCGTTCTCGCGGGCGGTCGCCCGGTGGGCGAGGTCACCAGCGGCACCCACTCGCCGACCCTGGGCGTCGGGGTGGCGCTCGCCCTCGTGTCGCCCTCGGTGCGCGTCGGTGACGAGGTGGCGCTTGACGTACGCGGCCGCGCAGTGGCGATGCGTGTCGTGCGGCCGCCCTTCGTGGACCGTTCGCCGCGCTAGGGACACGAAGGCCGCGGGTGCGAACCTTGTGACTCACCGACCAAGGGGATCTACTTGTGGCGTGTCGGCGCACCCGGCGTTCGCTAGCGTTCCGACGGTGTCGGACAGACGGAGGTCGGCATGCGGGTCGCGGTGATCGGCGCGGGTTTCGCGGGATTGAGCACCGCCAAGGTGCTCTCCGCGGTGGGCTTCGACGTCAGCGTCTTCGAGAAGGCACCCGACATCGGCGGGGTGTGGAGCGCCACTCGGCGTTATCCGGGACTGCGCACCCAGAACGACAAGCGGACGTACGCACTGTCGGACTTCCCCATGCCGCGATCCTTTCCCCAGTGGCCGTCCGGGGAGCAGGTGCAGGCCTATCTCATCGGCTACATGCGAGCTTTCGGACTCGAACCGATGGTGCGACTGCAGACCGAAGTGGTCGACGCGAAGCCGACCGCCGACGGCACGGGCTGGGCGGTGACCTTCCGGCGGGCCGACTCCGATGCGGCGGCCACCCCCGACACCGAGGAGTTCGACCAGCTGGTCATCGCCAATGGCGTCTTCAGCACGCCGCACCTGCCGCAACTGCCCGGGCAGGAAGCGTTCACCGAAGCCGGTGGGCGGATCTCGGCGGCCAGTGAACTCCAGGACGTCGAGGGCGCTCGAGACAGGCACGTGGTAGTGGTCGGCTATGGCAAATCGGCCTGCGATATAGCCGTGCCCCTCAGCGACGTCGCCGCGAGCACCGATGTCATCGCCCGGCAGCTGTTGTGGAAGATGCCTCGAAAGCTGGGCGGACTGCTCAACTACAAATACCTCATGCTCACACGGCTGGGCGAAGGTCTCTTCCGCTATCAGCGTCCGCGCGGATTCGAGCGCTTGTTGCACGGACCAGGCGACAGGATTCGGCGACAGCTGCTGGGCAGCGTGCAGGCCGTGTCGACGCGCCAGCTCAGGCTGCGCGACCTCGGGCTGCTGCCCGGCGGCTCGTTCGAGGACATTGCGCGTAGCACCGTGAGCTTGACGACGGAGGGCTTCTATCAGCGGGTCGGCAACGGCAGGATTCGGGTGCACCGCGACTGCCAGATCACGAGGCTCTTGGTCGAGAACGGGCAACCCAGCGCCGAACTGTCCGACTCCAGCGTCGTGCCCGCCGACCTCATCGTCTGCGGCACGGGTTTCTCTCAGGCGGTGCCGTTCCTGCCCGCCGATGTGCGACACCGCCTCACCGACGACAACGGCAACTTTCTGCTGTTCCGCAACATCAAGCCGGTCGACGTCGCCCGGCTGTATTTCTCCGGCTACAACTCCTCTTTCTTCAGCCCCCTCAGCGCTGAGATGGCCGCTATCTGGATCGCTTACGACCTGCTCGGTGCCCTTCGGCTGCCGTCGTCAGCGGAGCAGCGACGCGATCTGACGGTGAGGCTGAAGTGGATGGACGAGCGCACTGACGGACACCACGCCCATGGCACCAACATCATCCCCTTCTCGTTGCACAACATCGACGAGATACTCGATGACGCCCGGTGCAACGTCGGACCGATGCGACGTGCCCTGCAATGGTTGCTCCCGCTCGACCCCAGTGCCTACCGCAACGTGACTGCTCAGTTGATCGCCAGAAAGAACGAGCTGGACGACCTGGGGCACCGAGTGGTCGAGAGGTGAACGGGACGCTCACCGCAGGCACGACTCCCGCAAGGCACAGTGCTTCGACATCTCGGGTCTGCCGACGAGCGCTCACCCGATGAGCAGTCCGGCTGTGACGAGGCAGACGGCCGTGGCTGTCTCCACCTGGGCCCCGATGACATCTCCCGTGATCCCGCCGAGGCGCCGGACGCAACGACGCAGCAGCAGCTCCGCGACGACGAGCGCGACGGCGACGGCAGCGGCGCCACGCCAGTCGAGCAGCAGACCGCCGAGGGCGAGCACGGCGACAGCCGTGGCGCCGGCCGCGGGCCGACCCACCGTGCCGGCCACGGCCGCGCCGAGGCCGTCGGGCCGCGCCGACGGCACGCCCCGGCGACAGGCGAGCACTATCGCGGCGCGCCCGGTGACGACAGCCAGGACGAGCACGCGGGCCGGCATCGCCGTGGTGGCCTCAGCGTCGACGAGCAGAACCAGCACCAGGACGATGACGCCGAACGGGCCGATGTCGGAGCGCCGCATGACCTCGAGGGCTCCGGCTGCTGGTCGGGCGCTGCCGAGCCCGTCAGCCGTGTCGGCGAGCCCGTCGAGGTGCAGCGCGCGCGTGAGCGCCGCCAGGGCGCCGACGGCCAGCAGCCCGGCCAGCAGAGGCGGCGCATCGAGCTCGCGTGCGCCCAGCAGCACGCCGCTCGCGACGCCGCCGACGCCCACCCCGACCACCGGTGCCAGCAGCATCGCCGCACCCGCGACCCCCTGATCCACCGTGACCGGCGGGCGTACGCGCAGGATCGTCAGCGTCCCGAGCGCCAGGCGCAGCGCGTCGCGCAGGCGCTCGCGCATCTCAGCCGGCGTCGCCGACACCGAGGTCGGCCAGCGTCGCCATCTCCGCGAGCGTGGCCTGGGCCGCGCGCAGCAGCGGCACGGCCAGCAGGGCTCCCGTGCCTTCGCCGAGCCGCAGGCCCAGGTCGACCAGCGGCGACAGCGACAGGTGGCGTAGCGCGAGCGCCTGCGAGGGCTCGGTGGACCTGTGTCCCGCGACCCACCAGAGGGAGGCCCGTGGCGCGATCGCATAGGCGACAGCGGCACACGCGCACGACACGACCCCGTCGAGCACCACCGGGGTGCGCCGGATCGCGGCCTGGAGCAGGAAGCCGGTCATGGCCGCGGTGTCGGCGCTGCCGATCGCGGCCAGCAGCGCGATCGGGTCGCCCGTCAGCGGTCGTCCCCGGCGCAGGGCGTCACGCACGATCTCCGTCTTGCGCATCCAGGCCCGGTCGTCGATGCCCGTGCCGCGACCCACGACAGCGGCGGCGTCCGTCCCGACGAGGGCCCCCACGAGAGCGGCAGCGATCGTGGTGTTGCCGATGCCCATGTCGCCCGGGATGAGCAGGTCGGCACCGCCGTCCACCTCCTCGTCGGCGACCTGGCGGCCTGCGGCGAAGGCGGCCCGGGCCTCGTCGAGGGTGAGCGCGTCCTCGACGTCGATGCGGCCGCTTCCGCGCCGGACCTTGAAGCGCGTCACCTCGGCCGGCAGGTCGTCGGAGTCGGCGTCGACCCCGAGGTCGAGCACGCGCACGCCCGCGCCGACCTCTGCCGCGAGGATGCTCACCGCGGCACCGCCACCGAGGAAGGCGCCGAGCATCATGCGGGTGATCGCGGGGGGATAGGCCGAGACGCCCTCGCTGGCGACGCCGTGGTCGCCGGCGAAGATGACGACGCGCACCCGGCTCAGCGGCAGCGGCGGGCTGATGCCCTGCACCCCCGCCAGCCAGACGGAGAGATCTTCGAGCCGCCCCAGCGCTCCGGTGGGCTTGGCCAGCTGGGCCTGCAGCTCGTGGGCGAGCGCGCGGGCGCCTTCGTCGGGCTGCTCCACCAGCGCGGCGAGCGCTGCCACGTCGATGGCGGTATCAGGGGGTTCGGGCTGCGTGCTCACAAGGCGAGGACCCTACCGGCCACCACCAGACCGACGACATCGCTGCGCGCTGCGACAGCCGTGTTGAGCCGGCCGAGCTCGTCGCGGAACAGCCTGCCGCTCGCCGTCGCCGGTACGACGCCGCTGCCGACCTCGCTGCTCACCGCGACGGCGCGCACCCGGGCGGCGCCCCAGGCCTGCGCCAGGTCGCTCACCCGGCGGCGTACGGCGTCGACGGCCTGCGCCTGCTCCTCGCGGTCCTCGCTCCACGCGCCGGCACGGTCGAGGGCCCCTGCAAGCCACAGCGAGAGGCAGTCGATGAGCAGGGGGTGTCGAACCGTGCGCAGCGTCCCGACGAGATCGTCGGTCTCGACCGTGACCCAGTGCGGCCCCCGACGTGCTTGGTGCACCGCAACCCGCGTGTCCCACTCGGCGTCGCCGCGGCGCGCTTCGCTCGTGGCGAGGTAGGTCACCGCGGGCTCGGCAGCCAGGATCGCCTCAGCCTCGGCCGACTTGCCCGAGCGTGCACCGCCGAGCAGCAGGGTGCGGGTGACGGGGGCGGCGGTCGAGCCCTGGCGGACGCGACCACCTGGTGGGACGACCTGCACGCCCCACTGGGCGAGGCGGGGGAGATCGCCGTCGGCGATGGCGACCAGCGTGGTCGTGCCGTCGACGACGCCCCCACGCCGCAACTCGCCCAGGGTCGCCGGGCTGATGTCGGCCGGCACCACCACGACGGCGTGGGCGCGCGCCTCGGCGAGACCTTCGAGCTCGTGGGCCGACGGCTCGGCCTCGAGCACGAGCACGGCCGCGTCACCCTCGTGCAGCCGCCAGCCCGGCGCATCGAGTCGCAGCGCCTGACCGAACTGCGGGACGTCGGAACGGCCGCAGCGTCGCAGCAGGGCGAGCACGCCCGGATCGCTACGCCCGACCAGCCGGTCACCGACGAGCAGGCTGCTCGCCCCGAGAGCGAGCAGGCCGCTCAGCACGGCAACCGGTTCGGTGGGAGCACGCCCGCTAGTGTGCCCGGGTGGCCTGGTGGTGGCGGTATGAGATGGCTGTGCAAGCGGAGACCGACTCGGCCAGCGCGCGGTCGGTGAACTTCCCGACGCAGTCCGACGCGGAGACCTGGATCGGCGAGCAGTGGCGCGAGCTGCTC
>CAXSDR010000122.1:0-9182 GCA_964236445.1 uncultured Motilibacteraceae bacterium
ACTAGGGCTTGGTAGGGAATCCGGAGCGCGCAGCTCGGACAGTTTCGTTGTCCTTGCGCACTGCCGCACCGGCGCATGCCGGCCCGCTGATCGCCGCGGGGGAACGGGACACGCCGGATTAGGGTTGGCGGTCATGGCCAACCAAGCGCTCGCCGCTGAGACCGACCGCCTGCTCGACTTCGCCCGGGCTTCACGGAGCCCGCAGGGGTTCGGCTGGCTCGACGACGCCGGACAGCTCGTCGACCGACCGGACGAGCTGTGGATCACCTGCCGCATGACGCATGTGTTCGCGCTGGGGCACCTGCTCGGGCGGACGGGCTGCGCCGAGCTCGTCGACCACGGAATCGCCTCACTGCGCACCCGGTTCCACGACCCGGTGCACGACGGTTGGTTCGCCACCGTCGACGCGAACGGCCCGGTCGACCGGAGCAAGGCGGCGTACGCCCATGCCTTCGTCATCCTCGCGGCAGCGAGTGCCACGGTTGCAGGCCGTCCGGCGGCCGCGCAACTGCTCACCGATGCGCTGGCGGTGGTCGACGAGCGGTTCTGGGACGAGGCGCACGGCATGGTCGTAGACTTCTGGGACGAGCCGTTCACCACGTGCGAGCCCTATCGCGGCATCAACGCGAACATGCACACCGTCGAGGCTTTCCTCGCCGCGGCCGACGCGACGGGCGACGAGATCTGGCGGCAGCGTGCGCTGCGCATGATCGAGCGCGCAGTCCACGGCTATGCACGCGCGAGCGGCTGGCGTCTGCCCGAGCACTACGACTCGCAGTGGCGTCCCCTGCTGGACTACAACCTCGAGGACCCGCAGCACGCCTTCCGGCCCTATGGCGCCACGATCGGGCACTGGCTCGAGTGGGCGCGGCTCACGCTGCACCTTCGCGCGTCCCTCGGCGACAGCGCACCACCGTGGATGCTCGAGGACGCGCGGGAGCTGTTCGCCCAAGCCGTTCGCGACGGGTGGGCGGTCGACGGGAGCAAGGGGTTTGTCTACACCGTCGACTGGGACGGGCGGCCGGTGGTGCGCGAGCGGATGCACTGGGTCGCGGCCGAGGCTCTCGGCGCGGCTGCGGCGTTGCACCAAGCGACGGGCGAGCGGGCCTACGCCGACGCGCTCGCACGATGGTGGGACCACGTGCAGGAGGTCTTCCTCGACCACGTGGGCGGCTCCTGGTGGCACGAGCTCGACCCGCAGCTGCAGCCGTCGAGCGTCGTCTGGCACGGCAAGCCCGACGTCTACCACGCGCTGCAGGCGATGCTGATCCCCCGCCTGCCGCTCGCGCCCGGACTCGCGGTCGCGCTGCGGGACGGTCTGCTGCGCTGACGGTCCTGCAACAACGAGCCCGTAGCCTGCCCCGGTGTCCTTCGCCGGTGACCTCGCAGCGGTGCTGCGGGGCCGCAACTTCCGGCGTCTGTTCGCCACCCGTCTGACGACGCAGCTCGGTGACGGCGTGACGACCGTCGCGCTGACGTCGTTCGTCTTCTTCTCCCCCGAGCGCCAGACGTCGGCCAGCGCAGTGGCGGTGGCGTTCGCGAGCCTGCTGCTCCCCTACAGCTTCGTGGCTCCCTTCGCGGGCGTCCTGCTGGACCGGTGGAGCAGGCGCCAGGTGCTCGTCGTCGCCAGCGGCGTACGCGCGGTGCTGCTGCTCGTCGTCGCCGCCATGGTGGCGGGCAGTGTCACCGGACCGGCGTTCTTCACGGGCGGCCTCGCGGTGCTCTCGGTCAACCGGTTCTTCCTCGCAGCGCTGTCGGCGTCGCTGCCGCATGTCGTCGAGACGCGCGAGCTCGTGATGGCGAACAGCGTCTCGACGACCTCCGGCACAGTGGCGGCGCTTGTCGGAGCGGGGTTCGGGTTCGCTGCGCAGGCGTTCATCGGCAAAGGCGACGAGTCGAGCGCCGTGCTGCTGGGCGCCTCGGCGTGCGCCTCGCTCGCGGCCGGTGCGCTCGCCACGCGCATGCACCGCGATCTGCTCGGCCCCGACGGCGCGAGCGCACAGCAGAACGACTGGCGGATCGTGGCCAGGGGTGTGGTCGACGGCATCCGTCACGTGCACAACCGCCCCGCCGCGGCCCGGGCACTCGCCGTGATCGGCGCGCACCGGTTCGTCTACGGCATCCTCACGATCGCCACGCTGCTGCTCTTCCGCAACCGGTTCAACGACCCTGCCGACACCGACGCGGCGCTGGCGGGCCTCGGCACGGCCGTCGCAGCCAGCGGCGCGGGATTCGCGCTCGCGGCGGTGATCACACCCGAGGTGACGTCACACCTGCGCAAGAGCACGTGGATCGTCGCGTTGCTCGCGATCGCCAGCACCGCCTCCCTCACCATGACCCTCGCCCCCGTAGCGCCGGCCGAGGTCGTCGTGGTCGCCTTCGTCATGGGCATCGCGGCCCAGGGGATCAAGATCTGCGTGGACGCGACGGTGCAGGAGTCCGTGGCCGACGACTTCCGGGGCCGCGTCTTCAGCGCGTACGACATGCTCTTCAACGTCACGTTCGTCGCTGCTGCCGCCTTCGCGGTCCTGACGGTGCCGCGGGACGGCTATTCCCGCCCGCTCTATGCCGGCATGGCGGCGGCGTATGCCCTCACCGCCGTGACGTACGCGCGGACGCAGCCCGCCCGAGTGCACGCGTGAGCCGGCTCAGCCGTTGCTGTTGAACTGCACGTCGTAGCGGCCTGGAAAATATTGCGCTGCTGACTGCAGCGCCAGGTCGGTGTCCGAGCCTGGGTTGGCGCCGGTGATCCGGACGTCGAACGTCGCGGCGGCGTTCCCGCTGCGCCGGCTGATCACCGTGAGGGTGAAGTTGCCCGAGGCGTTCCCAGCGCTGCCGTCGTAGCGGATGCGGGCGCTGCCACCGAAGACACCACGCCCGTCGTCGCCCACGTGGACCGCCACGAGCTCCCAGTCGCCGTCGCGTTTGCCTTTGCCCGGCGCGTGCGACACCGCTACGGAGCCGGAGGGCTCGGCCGACGTGCTGGCAGAGGCCTGCACGGGGGCGCCGGCCGGACCGGCCGCAGCGACGTTCGAGGCTTCGGGAGAGGCGCTCGACCCGCAGGCGGAGAGGGCGCCCGCCAGCGCCACGGCACAAAGCAGACGCTTCACGATTTGTCCTTCCACTGGCGTAGGTTTGCTGAATGTAACTGTGGAATGCGCCTCTCACCAGCCCAATTGGCAATAATTCGCGCTATGTGTCCGAGTGACTACAGGAACGTAGCGAAAAGGCGCCTATTGGGCCCAAAGGCCGTAAGCGCCATAAGTGATGCGCGTCACGTCCCGGGCGGCGAAGCCACTCGACTCACGAGGCGGTAGACGTCACTCACACGACCTCCAACGCCTCATGATCACCTGGAGCCGGGCGGGGCTCGGTGGGGCGGGGGCTGGGTCGGGTGGGGCGGGGTGCGTCAGCGCTCGAGCACGAGGGGCCGAAGCAGCGAGCCGACCGCTCGCGTGGGCCAGGCGCCGTCGGCGGTGAGGACGCGCGGCCCTGCCGCGGTCGTCAGAATCGAGTCCTCGCACTTGAGGCCCGGCACGCTCGGGTTCCAGGCGAAGATCTCGCTGTCCACCACCGGCGTGCGGGACGCGAACGTGCCGATCTCATCGCGGGCGGCATAGCCCGCGGGACCACCCTGGTGGTGCAGCTGCCACTCGTCCGGGTCGAAGCCGTGGGCGGCGTACGCCTCGGCACCCGCCCGGAAGGCCGCACCGACCGTGGAGCCCGCGACGCTGGCCTCGTTGAACGCCACATCCACGAGAAGCAGGCGACCCCAGGCGTCGTTCTGCTCGGCGGTGAGCGGCGAGAACGCGACGAATCGGGTGAGGCTCAGGATCAGACCGCTTCGGCGGGCACAGACGACGAGCATGGCCAGGGGTCCCAGCGGGCCTGTTGTCGGCAGCGCATGCCGGTGCTCGAGCAGGCGCGATCCGCCGGCGACGAGGACGACCACCGGGTCGGCACCGCGCGCCATCACCTCGCGCGCGATGTGGCCCGCAGCGGCGTACTCCGTGTCGGTGGGGGCGACGAGCAGGGCCGCGGCGGTCATGGCAGCGGCGGCGTCGGCGCCCAGGGCCTCGGCGCGGGCAACCTCGACCGCTGTGAGTCCACGCCGCAGGTCCAGGATGTCCTCGCTCACGTCGAGCGAGCCCAGCCCGTCCGGGACGTCGACGCCCACGCGTCGTCCCGCGGGCACGCGGGCAGCGCGCTGCGAGCCGTCCCATCCGATGACGTCGAACTCGGCGTCGAGGCCGGCGAGCTCCTCCTCGCGCAGGCGAGGCGCCTCGTTGACCGCCGTGACCACCCGCACGCCGTCCGCGGTGACGACGATGTCGGCAACGCCGATGTCCTGCATCACCGCGATGTTGGTGCGTCCGCCGCCCGAGACCCAGGCTGTCGCCGGAATGCCGCGCAGCACAAGCGCGTCGAGGTCGCGCCGCACCATGAGCTCGCGCAGCATGCTCAGCTTGGCCTGGACTTCGGGCGTGGCGGTCATGCCGGGCTCACTTGTCGTCGCGGTTCTCGCTGCGGGGCACAGCGCTGTGCCCCGCATCCTGGCAGGGGAGGCGGCAACCCGCTGCTGCGGGCGCCACCTGCGGTCCTCAACCGCGCGTTCGCACCGACCCGGCCGCCGCACTGATCCCGCCGGTGTCGGGCTGCTGCGCGAACGCGACGTCGCGGTCGTCCGAGAGCTCCTCGGCGGTCCCGGCCGACAGCAGCTCGAGCTGCGCGTCGAGAACCCCCCGCCGGGCAGCGGGTGCGACGTCGCGCAGGTCCTGCAGCGCGGCCTGCAGCCGGCGTGCGACCTGCGGCGATCCCGCGCCCGCCAGGCGGATCTCGTCGAAGGCCAGATGCACATAGGCCTCCCACGTCATCACGTGCTCGATGAACCGCACGTTCCCGGCGTCGTCGCAGTGCTTGCCGTCGGGCAGCGGGCGGCGGACGAGCTGACGCATGCAGTCGTGCAACCGGTCGATCGCCTGCACCGCCGTCGTGGGGTCCTGCCAGCGGGAGTCCGACAAGGAGCGCTCCGTCATGTCGACGAGCAGCCGCAACCCGTAGGCCAGGTCCTGGTCCATGGTGCGCTCCATACCGAGCACGATGGCGTTGCTCGCCTTCCGGCAGTCCAGGTGAGTGGGATCCCCGTGGATCCTGAACAGCTTCCCGCCTGCCGGGACGAAGTCGCCGACAGCAGGCACCAGCTCGATCACGCACCCTGCCTTGCGCGCGATCGCCACGAGCTGGCTGTGGGCGACGACATTGACGACGCCGGACTTCTCGGCCAGCAGCAGAGCCGGGTCGGCGTCCTCGGCCGAGTCGGTGCCATGGTCGGGATAGAGCTTGTCGAGCAGCCTGCGCGTCTCGTGGCCGGCGAGCTCGACGAGCGCAGAGATGCGCAGGGCATGCCCCACGTGATGCACATACATCACCAGCACGGCGATGCTCGCGAGCGAGAGGGCGAAGGTGGCCAGCACCGCCACACCGGGCACCTGTCCCGGCTGACCGGGGTCGCCGGGGTCCACCTCGCGAATGGCGATCAGCGTGTGGACGAACGTCGCGACGAACAGGCCGATGGCGAACTGGCTCGGCCGGTCACGCAGCAGTCGCTGCACGATCCGCGGCGAGAACTGGCCCATCGCGAGCTGCACCGCGACGAGGACGATGGTGAGCACCAATCCGGTGAGGCTCACCATCGAGGTGGCCACCGTGGTCAGGATCTGCAGCGCCGCGTCCGGTCCGCCGACGACCGAGGCGGGGACCAGGGTGTAGTTGTTGGCCCGGTCGATCGCGATGGTGGTCAGCGAGATGAGCCCGCCGACGAGCACGCAGAGCACCGGGATGAGCCAGAGACTCGAACGGACGCTCGCGAACACCTTGAACAACGACATTCTCATGCAAGCTCCGATATCGGTCCACCGTCGTGTTCTGCTGGTCTGCCCAGCCCAGGGTCGGCGTTAACGGTGGGGCGCGCGCCCCGCGAGAATCGAGGCGGGCGTCGATCGGTGTCGAGCAACGAGGGGTAGCGCAAGATGTCAGCCATGACCTCCGGCTTCCCGACCCAGCGACCCGACCCGCAGACCCGCGCGGCCGACACCTTCCGTCAGGAGGTCGGCCGCGCGCCGGAGGGCGTCTGGGTCTCGCCCGGCCGCGTGAACCTCATCGGTGAGCACACCGACTACAACGACGGCTACGTCCTGCCGCTCGCCCTGCCCCAGCTGACCGCCGCCGCCGTCGCCCGCCGGGCGGACGGCGAGCTACGCGTACGCTCGCTGCAGCAGCCGTCGACCCCGGTGCAGCGTGTCGCCGAGCTGAGTCCCGGCAATGAGCACGACTGGTCGGCCTATGTGGCCGGCGTCGTGTGGGCCCTGCAGGAGGCCGGCCACGACGTCCCCGGGCTCGACATCGTGGTCGACGGGAACGTGCCGTCCGGCGCCGGGCTCTCGTCCTCGGCGGCGCTCGAGTGCGCGGTCGTGCTGGCGCTCGACGACCTGCTCGAGCTCGGACTCGACCGTACGACGCTGGCCGCCCTCGCGCGTACGGCCGAGAACGATTTCGTTGGAGCCCCGACAGGCGTCATGGACCAGATGGCATCCCTGCACGGCAGACGGGGGCATGCGCTGTTCCTCGACACCCGCACGATGGCCGTGCGTCGGGTGCCGTTCGCGCTCGCGGCACAGTCCCTGGCGCTGCTCGTCATCGACAGCAAGGCCGACCATGCGCTGGTCGACGGCGCCTATGCCGAGCGCCGCCGCTCCTGCGAGGAGGGTGCGCGGGTGCTGGGCGTGCGGGCGCTGCGCGACGTCACCGGAGAAGGGCTGGCGGACGCCCTCTCCCGCATCGACGACGAGGTGGTCCGCAGGCGCGTCCGACACGTGGTGACGGAGGACGACCGCGTGCTCGAGGTCGTCGCAGTGCTCGACGCCGGCCGCGACCCGCGAGAGATCGGCCCGCTCATGACGGCCTCGCACACCTCGATGCGCGACGACTTCGAGATCACCGTCGCCGAGGTCGACCTGGCCGTGCAGACCGCCCTCGCCGCCGGCGCCCACGGTGCCCGCATGACCGGCGGCGGCTTCGGCGGCTGCGTCCTCGCACTGGTCGAGGCAGCAGCGGTCGAGGCAGTGTCTGCGGCGGTCACCGAGGCCTATGCGGCGGCCGCGTTCACGGCACCCGAGTTCTTCGTCGCCGAAGCCGCAGACGGGTCGCGCAGGGTGAGCTGACGCTAGACTGACCGCAACGCGACTGGCGCAGGTGGTTTTCCACCGGGGAGCTCAGCTTCGGGGCATCGACCGCCTGGGTGCTCCCCCGAGAGCGGATTCGCCATGACGGCAGCCCTGATGGACGGCACAGCCCTCGCCTGCGAGATCGCGGCAGACACCGCCCGACGGGCGCGCGACGTCACTCTGCTGCGCGGGCGCAAGCCGTGCCTTGCGACCGTGCTCGTCGGCGACGATCCGGCGTCGCGGACCTATGTGCGCATGAAGCAGAACCGTTGCGCCGAAGCCGGTATCGACTCGCAACGGCACGAGCTGGCTGTCGATGTGGGGACCGCAGAGGTGGTGAGGTGCGTGCAAGCGCTCACCCACGATCCGCTCGTCGACGGCATCCTGGTGCAGCACGCCATGCCAGCGCAGGTCGACGAACGCGCCGTGTTCGAGGCCATAGCGCCCAGCAAGGACGTGGATGGCGTCACGATCACCTCGTTTGCTGCAATGTCCTTCGGTGAATCGCCATTCACCAAAACCAGCTTCGCCTCTTGCACGCCCGCCGGCATTCTGCGTCTGCTTGATTCCTACGGCGTCGGGCTCACCGGTCGACACGCTGTCGTCGTCGGGCGCAGCGCCATTCTCGGCAAACCCGTCGGCATGCTGCTGCTCGCGAGGGATGCGTCCGTCACCTTCTGCCACTCGAAGACAGAACATCTCCCCACCCTCATCGAGAGCGCTGACATCGTCGTGGCAGCAGTCGGCCGACCCGGGCTCATCCGCGGCGAGTGGCTGCGTCGCGGTGCGGTGGTCATCGATGCGGGATACAACGCCGGCAACGCCGGCGATGTCGACTTCGCGTCGGCGTCCGCGCGTGCCGGCCTTCTCACGCCCGTACCCGGCGGCGTCGGCCCGATGACGATCGCCGTCCTGCTCGCTCACACGGTCGATGCGGCCCAACGGGCACTGGCCTGAGCGCACCGTCCTGCCCGGAAGTCGGTTGGCACTGCCCTTCTGTCACCCGTGCGCAGGGGGTGGGATGCGTCGCCTCCCACGCCGCACCCCAACCCCCTGCGCAGCTCATGTCAGATCGGGCGTCAGATGAGTGCGAACTTCTGCGCCGCACTGCCGTTGCAGTCCCAGATCTGCAGACGAGCGCCGTTGCTCGTCGAACCACTCGGCGAGTCGAGGCATCGGCCGGACTGCGGGTTCTTCAGCGACCCGTCCGACTGCTGCGTCCACTTCTGGTTGCCGCCCCCGCTGCAGTCCCACAGCTGGATCTTCGCGCCATTGCCCGTGCCGTTGTCGACGATGTCCAGGCAGCGCCCGAGCGTCCGCAGTGACGTGTCGCTGTTGTGGAACCAGTGCTGGTCGACAGCACCGCCCTGGCAGTCCCAGAGCTGGATGGCCGAGCCGTTGCTGCCGGTGTCGTCCGCTGCCACGTCGACACACTTCGCGCCGGGGCCGACGATCGGGCCCCCGCCGTTGACCGAGAACTTCTGCGGCCCGGCGCCGTTGCAGTCATAGATCTGCAGGCGGGTGCCGTTCGCGGTCGCCCCGCTGGGGGCGTCGAGGCAGCGCCCGGACAGTGGGTTGCGCAGCGAGCCGTCAGCCTGCTGGATCCACTTCTGGTTGCCGTTGCCATTGCAGTCCCAGAGCTCGACCTGGGCGAAGTTGGCCGTGCCGTTGTTGATGATGTCGAGGCACCGGCCGAGCGTCGTGAGGGTTCCGCTCGCGTTGTGGGTCCAGTGCTGGTCCACAGCGCCCGACTGGCAGTCCCACAGCTGAACGGCCGCGCCGTTGCCGCCGACGTCATCCCCGGCGACGTCGACACACTTGCCGCCCGGGCCTGCGATGGTGCCCGCCGTGGCGGGGAAGCTGGTGGAGGTTCCGCCACCGCCCGTGCTGGAAGTGCTGCCACCCCAGGTGAAGGTGGCGGAAGTCTGGCGGGGCAGGTTGTAGGAGAACGTGTTGCCG
>CAXSDR010000123.1:0-8797 GCA_964236445.1 uncultured Motilibacteraceae bacterium
CGCCAAGGAGCTCGACATGACCCCCGAGAAGGTTGTCGAGGTCCAGAAATACGGTCGTGAGCCGATCTCGCTGCATACGCCCCTCGGTGAGGACGGCGACAGCGAGTTCGGGGACCTCATCGAGGACTCCGAAGCCGTGGTCCCCGCTGACGCGGTGTCCTTCACGCTGCTTCAGGAGCAGCTGCACTCGGTGCTCGACACGCTGTCGGAGCGTGAAGCCGGCGTCGTCTCGATGCGGTTCGGGCTCACCGACGGCCAGCCCAAGACGCTCGACGAGATCGGCAAGGTCTACGGCGTCACGCGGGAGCGCATTCGCCAGATCGAGTCCAAGACCATGTCCAAGCTGCGTCACCCGTCGCGCTCGCAGGTGCTGCGCGACTACCTCGACTGAGCCGGCCGTTTCACGCAGAGCATGAGCAAGGCCCCCGGCGCTGCGCGCCGGGGGCCTTGCTCATCTGTGGGTGCGCACCTACGCGCGAGGGGTCGAGCCGCTCAGCGTTCCTCGACGGCAGCGACCGGCGTGGTGCCACTGAGCTTGCCGGTCTCGTCCTGGATGTCGGCGGCGACTCGCGTCAGCGCCTCCTTGTGCTCACGGCCGTGATGGGCGCAGAAGACCAGCTCTCCGCCGTTGGCCAGGAGGACGCGGACGTACGCCTGTGCTCCGCAACGGTCACAACGGTCCGTTGCGTTGAGCTCACGCGCCTCAAGTGTGGTTGTCATGCTGCCTCCTCCTTCGGTTCTTGCTGCGGTACCCACCCCAACATCTACCACGCTATGCGTTTCAACGGAACGTCCTCCCGGCGCGTTCCGTTCCCCATCTCACAGTCTGGCGGACGAGATCGAGGTCCGCACGTCTGCGACGCGCCGATGGGACTTCTATCGGCAGGTCGCTCGCTAGCCTGACACCTACCGCAACGATGCGCACCATGCATTCGTTACCAGTTACACGAAGGAGACCTGCTCGTGACAACCGCGTCCCTGCCCGTCCATGATCGGACGGCCGGCTACACCGCACGGCACCTGTCCGTGCTGGAAGGCCTGGAGGCCGTACGCAAGCGGCCGGGGATGTACATCGGCTCCACGGACGGCCGCGGGCTCATGCACTGCGTCTGGGAGATCGTCGACAACGCCGTGGACGAGGCGCTGGGCGGCTACTGCACGCGCGTCGAGGTGATCCTGGGAGCGGACGGCTCCGTCGAGGTGCTCGACGACGGCCGCGGCATCCCGGTGGACATCGAGCCGCGCACGGGCCTCACCGGCGTCGAGCTCGTGCTGACCAAGCTGCACGCCGGCGGGAAGTTCGGCGGTGGCTCGTACGCCGCGTCCGGTGGTCTGCACGGGGTCGGTGCGTCCGTGGTCAACGCGCTGTCGTCACGGCTCGATGTCGAGGTCGACCGCGGCGGCAAGATCCACCAGATGAGCTTCCGCCGGGGAGATCCCGGGGTCTTCGACGGCTCGGGGCCGGGAGCGCCGTTCTCCGCGGTGGGCGGCCTGCGGATCACCGGCAGGTGCAAGAAGGGGGTGACCGGCACCCGCGTGCGCTGGTGGTCCGACGCCCAGGTCTTCCTCAAGGAGGCGGTGCTCGACCTCGAGGCGTTGCGTGCCCGTGCCCGCCAGACCGCGTTCCTCGTGCCCGGCCTGCGCATCGTGCTGCGCGACGAGCGCGGGGGAGCGCCCGAGGTCGAGGAGTTCCACTACGAGGGCGGCATCGCGGAATACTGCACCTATCTCGCGCCTGACCCGGCCGTCAGCGATGTGCTGCGTCTGCAGGGCGTGGGCCACTTCAAGGAGACGATCCCGGTCCTCGACGAGCAGGGCCACCTCGTCTCCACGGAGGTGCAGCGCGAGCTGACCGTGGACATCGCCCTGCGATGGGGCACCGGCTACGACAGCGTCCTGCGGTCCTTCGTCAACATCATCGCCACCCCCAAGGGCGGCACGCATCTCACCGGCTTCGAGAACGGCATCACCAAGGTCGTCCGCAAGCGCCTGCGCGATGCACGCGTGCTGCGGACGGCCGAGCCCGACGTGCTCAAGGAGGACGTCCTCGAGGGCATCACGGCCGTGGTGACGGTCAAGGTGCCGGAGCCGCAGTTCGAGGGCCAGACCAAGGAGGTGCTGGGGACGTCGGCAGCCTCCCGGATCGTCGCCGCCGTTGTCGACAAGGAGCTCGGAGCCCTGTTGTCGAGCACCAAGCGCGCCGAGAAGACGATGGCCGGGGCGATCCTCGAGAAGGTGGCCTCGGCCGCGCGTACGCGCATCGCCGCCCGCCAGCACAAGGAGCTCCAGCGGCGCAAGAACGCGCTGGAGAACTCAGCCTTGCCGGCCAAGCTGGCCGACTGCCGCAGCGAGGACGTGGAGCGCAGCGAGCTGTTCATCGTGGAGGGCGACTCGGCGCTCGGGACCGCCAAGCTGGCGCGCAACTCCGAGTTCCAGGCACTGCTGCCGATCCGAGGCAAGATCCTGAACGTCCAGAAGGCCTCGGTCTCGGACATGCTCAAGAACACCGAGTGCGCGGCCATCATCCAGGTCATCGGCGCCGGCTCTGGACGCTCGTTCGACCTCGCGGCGGCCCGCTACGGCCGCATCGTGATCATGACCGACGCCGACGTCGACGGCGCTCACATCCGCTGCCTGCTGCTGACGCTGCTCTATCGCAGCATGAAACCGCTCGTCGACGCCGGACGTGTGTTCGCCGCGATGCCGCCGCTGCACCGGCTCGAGATCAACAGCCCGCGCAAGGGCCAGGAGCGCTACATCTACACCTACACCGACGCCGAGCTGCGTGCCACCATGGCGGACCTGCGAAGGCGCAACCTGACGTGGAAGGAACCGCAGCGCTACAAGGGCCTCGGTGAGATGGACGCCTCGCAGCTCGCGGAAACGACGATGGACCCGGGCAAGCGCACGCTGCGACGGGTCGGCGTGGCCGACGCCGCGGCCGCTGAGCGGGTGTTCGAGCTGCTCATGGGCAACGACGTCAGCCCGCGCCGCGACTTCATCGTCGATGGTGCGCAGTCGCTGGACCGGGCGCGCATCGACACGTGACTGTGCGGCGTCGCTAGCTGACCGTCTAGCCGGGACGGTAGACGTCTCGACGATGGTCCACGTGGAAGACCGTCACAGTGTCTGTGATGTCGTCGATGCTGTAGATGATGCGGTAGTCGCCTCGCCGGGCGCTGAGCCGTCCGTCCAACGGTGCATGCAGCTCTTTGCCCACCCGACGCGGGTTCTCAAGCAGTGCTCCCGTCATGAACTCCAGGACCGCAAGGGCGGCAGCATCGTTCATCTTCTCGGCGATCACTCGCCGAGCACTGCGGCTCAGCGACAGCTGGTAGGTCACGAGGAGGCGGGTTGGCGGGGCGTCCTGTTCCGTATTTCCTGCTGCAACGCCTTGGCGTCGGCCAAGCCCGTCGAGTCTCCGCGCGTGATGTCTGTCTCGCCCTGGCGCAGGTTCGCCACCGTGTCCGCATTGCGGAGGATGTCGAGGGTCTCCAGTAGGCCGTCCAGGTCATCGGCACTGATGAGCACCGCAGCGCGCTTGCCGTTGCGAGTGATCGTCACGCGCTCGTGCGTGCCTTCGACAGCGTCGATGAAGCGGGACAGGTTGGCCTTCACCAGTGCTAGGGGCTGGGTTTCCATGACCAGCATTGTAGTCAATATGGGCGTACGCGGAAGTTAGTCGACATAACTGGCAAGCGATGGGAGGGCTCTTGGACTACCGGCCGGCGTGCGGCGGAGGCACGTCGGGGCTTGTCGGCGGGCACCTGGCACTAGCCCTGGGCTAGTAGTCCGCCTGATGGAGCCTATTCGCCAGGTCTTCTATGCGTGCATAGTCTGCCTCTGTCAGTTCATCGAGCACAGGTCCGATGGCCTGCACACGGGCCGAGACCTCGTCGCCCCTGTCCACGCCGTACCACTCCTCCGCGACCATGGCTTTGAGATGCTTTTGGCTGACACCCAGCAAGCCTGCTAAGTCGGGGATGGCCTTGGCGCTGGGCGGTCCGACCTTCCAGGGATCACCTGAGTTACACAAATTGTTGAACCACGCGGATGATCGTGCGTCCTGACACCCTCTTGCCAGGTCGCTGTAGCGGAAGCCGCGGTCGCGAATGACGTTGACCCGGTCGGTGAACGGTCGGTTAGTCCGTGCTGTCATCTAAAAAATATAGCCAATTCTAACAGGTGAGGCTACCGCTTGGCCGTGACGCGCCACGACCCGGGCGTCAGAGCGTCGCGAGGGGCGGTCCCGTCACCGCAGCGACGGGCTGTTCCAGCGGGAGCCCCGAACCGTCGCGACGACCAAGCGCCGTGGGCAGGTCCACCGGCACCCCTGTCTCGGCAGCCGCGCGCGGTGCCGGCCCGGCGTAGGCGAGCAGGATCGCATCCTCGCCCTTGAGCAGCCGGTGGCATCGGACGCCGCCGGTGGCGCGGCCCTTGGCGGGGTACTCGGCGAACGGCGTGATCTTGACCGACCCCGTCTGGGTGCCGGGCAGCGCGCCGGTGGCCCCTGCCACGGTCACCACGACAGCGTCGGCGGTGTCGGGAGCGAGAGCTGTGAAGCTCACGACCCGCGCACCTGGGGACAGCCGGATGCCCGTCATGCCGCCGGCGGCACGCCCCTGGGGTCGCACGACCGAGGCGCCGAAGTGCAGCAGCTGGGCGTCGGAGGTCAGGAACACCAGCTCCTCATCGCCCGTGACGAGCTCGACCGCGCCGACGACCTTGTCGCCGTCGTCGAGGCGCAGGACAGGGAAGCTCTCCTGCGTCGCGGGATAGTCGGGGAGCACCCGCTTGACGACGCCACGCGCGGTCCCGAGCGCGACGCCGACGCTGTCCGGCGCCAGCGAGCACACCGCCACGACCGTCTCGTGGGGCGCGAGGTCGAGCAGCTCAGACACCGGGGCACCGCCGGCGAGGTGCGGGCCTGCAGCGGTCTGCGGCAGTGCGGGCAGGTCGAGCACGGCCACCCGCAGCAGGCGCCCGAAGGACGTCACCGCGCCGACCTCGCCGCGTGCCGACGTCGTGGCCGCCGACACGAGCGCGTCGTGGCGGGCGCGGGAGCCGTCGAAGGCCAGTGGTTCGACATCGAGCGTGCGGGCCAGCAGCCCGGTGCTGGAGAGCAGGACGCGGCACGGGTCGTCCGTGACCTCGAGCGGTGCGGCGCTCCTGGTCGACACGGTGCCCGACGACTCGAGCAGGATCGTGCGCCGCGGGGTGCCGTGCTCTGCCGCGACCGCAGCCAGTTCCTTGGAGACCAGCGAGCGCAGCACGACGTCGTCGTCGAGGATTGCGGTCAGCTCCTCGATGCTGCCCGTGAGCTCGTCGCGTTCCGTCTCCAGCTCGATGCGAGAGAACCGCGTCAGCCGGCGCAGTGGCATGTCGAGGATGTAGGTCGTCTGCACCTCGGACAGGTCGAACACCTGCATCAGGCGATCACGGGCGTGCGCGGTGTTGTCGCTGGAGCGCACGATCGCGATGACCTCGTCGATGTCGACGATGGCCACCAGCATGCCGAGCACGAGGTGCAGGCGCTCCTGGGCTTTTCTGCGGCGGAACTGCGAGCGCCGACGTACGACCTCGAAACGGTGCTCGACATAGACGACGAGCAGCTCGCGCAGGCCCAGCGTGCGTGGCTGCCCGTCGACGAGGGCGACGTTGTTGACGCCGAAGGACTCCTCCATCGGCGTCATCTTGTAGAGCTGCTCCAGCACCGACTCGGGGACGAAACCGGTCTTCACCTCGATGACGAGCCGCGTGCCGTCCTTGTCGGTGTAGTCGACGATGTCGTTGATGCCCTGCAGGCGCTTGCCGCGCACGAGCTCCGCCACGCGCTCCTTCACCCGCTCGGGACCGACGCCCCACGGCAGCTCGGTCACGACGATGCCCTTGCGGCGTGTGCTCACCTGCTCGATGCGGACCGTCGCGCGGGTGCGGAAGGTGCCGCGACCGGTCTCGTAGGCCTCGCGGATGCCTTCCAGGCCGATGATCCGGCCGCCGGTCGGCAGGTCGGGACCGGGAACGAAGCGCATGAGGTCGTCGAGCGTCGCCGCGGGATGCGTGATCAGGTGGCGCGTCGCCGCGATCACCTCGCCGAGGTTGTGCGGCGCCATGTTGGTCGCCATGCCCACCGCGATGCCCGACGAGCCGTTCACCAGCAGGTTCGGAAATGCCGCAGGCAGGACGAGCGGCTCGTGCTCGCGACCGTCGTAGTTGGGGCCGTAGTCGACGGTGTCCTCGTGCATGCTCGTCGTCAGGGCGACGGACGCGGCCGACGGCCGGCACTCGGTGTAGCGCATCGCGGCAGGACCCGCGTCGAGCGAGCCGAAGTTGCCGTGCGGATCGATCATCGGCACGCGGAGCGAGAACGTCTGGCCCAGCCGCACCAGCGCGTCGTAGATCGCGGTGTCGCCGTGCGGGTGCAGGCGGCCCATCACCTCACCGACCACCCGGGCGCACTTCACATGGCCGCTGTCGGGGCGAAGGCCCATCTGGACCATCTGGTAGAGGATCCGCCGGTGCACGGGCTTCAGGCCGTCACGGGCGTCGGGCAGCGCGCGACTGTAGATGACGGAATAGGCGTATTCCAGGAACGAGCCCTGCATCTCCTCGGCGACGTCGACGTCGATGATGCGTTCGGGAACGGACGACGGAGGGGGCTTGCTGGTGGTGCGTGCCATAGGGCTGCGTCGTCCTCCTGCTGTGCGGTCTGTCAGATTCTCACAGGTCAGGCCTCGGGACCGAGATCGCGGTGTCGGTCGGCCCGGCATCAGTGCCGGGCCAGTAGCGTTGCTGCGTGGAGCAGCCCGACTACCCCGCACACTGGGAAGCCGACGTCCTACTTCGCGACGGCGGAGCCGCGCACCTGCGCCCGATCATGCCCGGCGACGCCGAACGCCTGGTCGCCTTCCACGACGCGCAGTCCGAGGAGTCGGTCTACTTCCGCTTCTTCGCGCCCTATCCCCACCTCAGTGACAACGACGTACGCCGCTTCACCAACGTCGACCACGTCGACCGGGGCGCACTCGTCGCGGTCATCGGCGCCGACATCGTGGGCGTGGCGCGCTACGACCGCATCTCGGCGACCGAGGCCGAGGTGGCGTTCAACGTCGCCGATGCGCACCAGGGCAGAGGACTGGGCAGCGTGCTGCTCGAGCACATCGCCGCAGCGGCGCGCGAGCAGGGGATCGTGCGGTTCGTGGCCGAGGTGCTGCCCAGCAACGGCCGGATGATCAGCATCTTCACCGACGCGGGCTACCGCGTGCGCCAGGGCCTCGACGACGGTGTCGTGAACCTCGACTTCGCCATCGCCCCCACCGCGTCGTCGGTGCGGGTGATGCGCGCGCGCGAGCACCGGGCCGAGGCGCGGTCGATCCAACGCCTGCTGCGCCCCCGGACCGTCGCCGTGATCGGCGCGAGCAGGGCCTACCAGAGCGTCGGGCACAGCCTGCTGCACAACATCCTCAGCTATGGCTTCACGGGCAACGTCTACGTGGTGAACCCGGGTGCGGGCGAGATCGACGGGCAGCTGGCCTACGACGCGGTCGGCGACATCGACGGTGACGTCGACCTCGCTGTGATCGCGGTGCCTGCCGAGGCGGTTCCCGAGGTCGTGCTGCAGTGCGGACGCAAGGGCGTCCGCGGCCTCGTCGTCGTGAGCGCCGGCTTCGCCGAGACCGGTGACCGGGGGAGGGCGTTGCAGAGTGAGGTCGTGACCAACGCCCGTGCCTACGGCATGCGCGTCGTCGGCCCGGCATCCTTCGGCCTGGTCAACACCGACAGTGCGGTCCGGCTCAATGCCTCACTGGCTCCGCTCGTGCCGGAGCGGGGCCGCATCGGGCTGTTCAGCCAGTCGGGTGCTCTCGGCATCACGGTTCTGGAGAACGCCGCCCAGCGCGGCCTCGGGCTCTCGACGTTCCTGTCGGCCGGCGGCAGGGCTGACGTCAGCGGCAACGACGTCCTGCAGTACTGGCAGGACGACGCCGCCACGCAGCTCGTGCTGCTCTATCTCGAATCGGTCGGCAACCCCCGCAAGTTCGGTCGCCTCGCGCGCTCGATCGCCCGGCTCAAGCCGGTCGTCGTGCTGAAGTCGGGCCGGACCGACCACGGTGGTGCCCTCGATGCGGCGGCCCGCGTCAGCGACGTGCCGCGACAGGCGGTCGACGACCTGTTCGAGCACGCCGGAGTCATCCGTGTCGCGACCGTGTCGCAGATGTTCGACGTCGCACAGCTCGCGGTGACCCAGCCGCTGCCTGGCGGCAACGCCGTTGCCGTCGTCGGCAACTCGGAGGCCCTGCGGGTGCTCACCGAGGACGCCCTCGAGTCCTGGGGTCTCGTCGTGAGCGGCTCACCTCCTCCGCTGCGGCCCGAGGCCTCCGCCGCAGAGTTCGCGGCCGCGCTCGAGCACGTCTTCGCCGACGACACGGTCGACAGCGTCGTCGCCGTGTTCGTGCCGCCGCTCATCACGCCCGGCGAGGACGTCGCCCGGGTGCTGGCCGATGCGGCAGTGCGCTCCGGCAAGACGGTGGTCGCCACGTTCCTCGCCGTACGGGGGGTTCCAGAGCAGCTGCAGGCGCCGCACGACCCCACGGCACCCGAGGCGACGGCGCCACCCGCCGGCTCGGTGCCGTCCTACCCGACGCCGGAGGAGGCCGTACGCGCACTGGCTGCCTATTCGCGCTATGCCAGCTGGCGGTCGCGGCCGGTCGGGACGCTGTCCGAGCTCGATGTCGACGAGCCCGTCGCCCGTGCCGCCGTGGCGCAGATGCTGGCGCCGGACGCGACGCCGAACCTGCCT
>CAXSDR010000124.1:0-8515 GCA_964236445.1 uncultured Motilibacteraceae bacterium
GGGTGTCTAGCTCGTGCCGTGCAACCGGATCGCCGTCCGCATGGCGCTGCGGGCCCGCTTGCGGTCGCCCGCGTCGTCGTAGGCCAGCGCCAGCCTGAACCAGCCGCGCCAGTCCCCCGGCGTGGCCTCGACCTCGACCCGGCGCCGTTCGAACACGGCATCGGCACTGGCACGGTCGGCCCGCCCGCTCTCACTGCGCACGACCTCGTCTGCGGGCAGCCCCCCGCTGGCCTCGAGCGAGCGGCCCATCGCCTCGACATGACGGCCGAAGCGCAGTTCTTGCATCACGATCCAGACGCCCACGAGCGGCAGCAGGACCACGCCGACGCCGAGCAGCACGAACGCCGGTCGCCCGTCTCGGATGAGAAGCACCCCGCGGTAGCCGACCACGAGCATGTAGACCGCGAGGACCCCCGTCAGCCCCAGCGCAACGCGACGCGCCGTCACGACAGCCGACCCACCGGCACGTCAGCCAAGGCTCACGCGGGGTCGAGGAAGTGCTCGAGCCCGACGGTCAGCCCCGGGCGCTCGTGCACCCGGCGAACGCCGAGCAGCACACCGGGCATGAACCCTTCGCGGTCGAGCGAGTCGTGGCGGATGGTCAGGGTCTCCCCCGGGCCACCCAGCACGACCTCCTGGTGCGCGACCAGCCCCCGCAGGCGCAGCGCATGGATCGGCACGCCGCTCACCGACGCACCACGGGCACCGTCGAGCAGCAGCGAGGTGGCATCCGGCTGGGCCGGCAGCCCCGCCGCGGCACGTGCCTCACCGATGAGCTCGGCGGTGCGGCGCGCGGTGCCGCTCGGAGCGTCGACCTTGTCGGGGTGGTGCAGTTCGACGATCTCGACCGACTCGAAGAACCTGGCGGCCTGGGCGGCGAACCGCATCATCAGCACCGCGCCGATGCCGAAGTTCGGCGCGATCAGCACGGACGCCCCGTGCGAGCCGTCGAGCCAGCTGCGCACCGTCGCCAGCCGTTCCTCGTCGAAGCCGGTCGTGCCGCACACCACCGAGATGCCCATGGCGATGCAGACCTCGATGTTGGCCATGACGGCGCCGGGGTCGGTGAAGTCGACTGCGACCTCGGCGCCGCTCGTGGCCAGCAGCGATGCGTCATAACCGTCATCGAGCTCAGCCACCAGGTCCAGGTCGTCAGCGGCCGACACCGCCCGGCACACCGTGGATCCCATGCGCCCCAGGGCGCCGAAGACCGCGACCTTCGTCATGCTCAGGCGACTGCCGAGGAGAAGTCGCGGTCCTCATCGAACGGGCCGACGACCGCGAGCGTCGGGCGTACGCGCAGGAGCTCACCCGCGAGTGCCTGCACCTGCTCGACCGTGACCGAGGCGATCCGTGCCAGCATCTCGTCGACGCTCATGAGCTCGCCGTAGACAAGCTCGGCCTTGCCGATGCGCGACATGCGCGCGCTGGTGTCCTCGAGGCCGAGGACGGTGCCGCCGCGCAGCTGACCCTGACCCCGGCGAAGCTCCTCCGACGTGATGCCCTTGTCGGCGAGCAGCTCGAGCTGGTCGCGACAGATGGCGAGGACATCATCGACCTTCTTGGGCAGGCAACCGGCATAGACGGCGAACGTGCCGGCGTCGGCGTAGTGCCCGGCGTAGCTGTAGACGGAATAGGCCATGCCGCGCTTCTCGCGCACCTCCTGGAACAGCCGCGAGCTCATGCCGCCGCCGAGCACGGAGTTGAGGACGCCGAGGGTGAAGCGGCGCTCGTCGGTGCGAGCCAGCGCCGGCACGCCGAGCAGGACGTTGGCCTGCTCGGTCGGGCGGTTGATGACACGCGTGAGACCGGCGGACCCGAGCCTGGTGAGGGTACGCCCGACCCTGGCGGGAGCAGGTCGGGTCTCCCCGCCGAGCATGCCGGCTCGGTCGAAGGCCTTGCGCACGAGGCGTACGACCGTCGCATGGTCGACGCCACCGGCGACGGCGACGACCATCTGCTCGGGGCGGTAGCGGCGGCGGTAGTAGCCCGAGATCGCGGTGCGCGAAAGGGACTCGATCGAGTCGACCGTGCCGAGGACAGGTCGCCCCAGCGGCGAGCTCGCGAAGATCTGCTGCGTGAACGCCTCGTGCACGAGGTCGGTGGGGTCGTCGTCGTGCATGGCGATCTCCTCGAGGATCACGCCGCGCTCCGAGTCGACATCGGCCGACGACACGATCGAGGAGGTGACCAGGTCGCTGATGACGTTGACCGCCAGCGGCAGGTCGTCATCGAGCACCCGGGCGTAGAAGCAGGTGTATTCCTTCGAGGTGAACGCGTTCATCTCGCCGCCGACCGCGTCGATCGAGGACGAGATCTCGAGCGCCGAACGCGTCGGTGTGCCCTTGAACAACAGGTGCTCGAGATAGTGCGACGCGCCGGCGAGCGACGGCGTCTCGTCGCGGGAGCCGACGCCGACCCAGATGCCGACCGTGACGGAGCGGACGGCGGGCACCTGCTCGGTGACCACGCGCAGGCCGCCGGGAAGCACGGTGCGCCGCACCAGGCCGCTGCCGCTGGTGCCGTCGGCGAGCAGCCGGGTCGTGCCCGGGCGCTGAGTCTGCGACGAGGCAGACCCAGCGCTCGAGCGGCGACGTGTGCTGCTCGCGGTGCGAGCTGCGGTCATGGTCAGGCGTCGACCGTTGCGGGTGCGTCGACCGAGATCTCGCCGGCCGGCTCGTCGAGAACCGGGATCAGCGAGAGCTTCCCACGCGGGTCGACCTCGGCGATCTCGACCTGGATCTTCTGGCCGACCTTGACGACGTCCTCGACGTTCTCGACGCGCTTGCCACCGGCGATCTTGCGCAGCTGCGAGATGTGCAGCAGGCCGTCACGACCAGGGACGAGCGAGACGAACGCACCGAAGGCGGCGGTCTTGACGACCGTGCCGAGGTAGCGCTCGCCGACCTCGGGCATCGTCGGGTTGGCGATCGCGTTGATCGTCGCGCGCGCTGCCTCGGCGCTCGGACCGTCGACCGCACCGATGTAGATCGTGCCGTCGTCGTCGATGCTGATATCGGCACCGGTCTCGTCCTGGATCTGGTTGATCATCTTGCCCTTCGGCCCGATGACCTCGCCGATCTTGTCGACCGGGATCTTCACCACGATGATGCGCGGGGCGTAGGGCGACATCTCGTCGGGGACGTCGATCGCCTCGTTCATCACGTCGAGGATGTGCAGCCGGGCCTCGCGGGCCTGGGTCAGCGCGCTGGCAAGCACCGAGGCCGGCAGGCCGTCGAGCTTGGTGTCGAGCTGGATCGCGGTGATGAACTCCTTGGTGCCGGCGACCTTGAAGTCCATGTCGCCGAACGCGTCCTCGGCGCCGAGGATGTCGGTGAGCGCCGCATAGCGGGTCTCACCGTCGACCGTGTCGGAGACGAGGCCCATCGCGATGCCCGCGACCGGTGCGCGCAGCGGCACACCGGCGTTGAGCAGCGACATCGTCGAGGCGCAGACGGAGCCCATGGACGTCGAGCCATTGGAGCCCAGCGCCTCGGACACCTGGCGGATTGCGTAGGGGAACTCCTCGCGGGCCGGCAGGACCGGCAGAAGTGCCCGCTCGGCGAGGGCGCCGTGACCGATCTCGCGGCGCTTCGGCGAGCCGACGCGGCCCGTCTCGCCCGTGCTGTAGGGCGGGAAGTTGTAGTTGTGCATGTAGCGCTTGCGCGTCTCGGGGTCGAGCGTGTCCAGCTGCTGCTCCATGCGGAGCATGTTCAGCGTGGTGATGCCCAGGATCTGGGTCTCGCCGCGCTCGAAAAGCGCCGAGCCGTGGACGCGCGGAACGACCTCGACCTCGGCCGCGAGCGAGCGGATGTCGGACAGGCCACGACCGTCGATGCGCAAGTTGTCGCGCAGGATGCGCTGGCGCACGACCTTCTTGGTCAGCGAGCGCAGTGCTGCACCGACCTCTTTCTCGCGACCCTCGAACTGCGCTCCGACGCGCTCGTTGTTGAGCACCTTGACCGCGTCGAGAGCAGCCTCGCGGTCCTGCTTGCCCGGCACGGTGAACGCGGCGGCCAGCTCCGTCTCGACCGCGGCGGTCACGGCCGAGAAGACGTCGTCGCCGTAGTCGAGGAACGTCTTGAACTCACCGGTCGGCTTGGCGGCCTGGGCGGCGAGCTCGGCCTGAGCGGCGCACAGGGAGGCGATGAACGGCTTGGCGGCCTCGAGCCCGGCGGCCACGACCTCTTCGGTGGGGGCTCCCTGGCCGAGGTCCTTGATGAGGCCCCACGCGGCGGGGGTGGCCTCGGCCTCGACCATCATGATCGCGACGTCGTCCCCGATGACGCGCCCGGCGACGACCATGTCGAACACGGCGCCCTCGAGCTGCTCGTGCGTCGGGAAGGCGACCCACTGGCCCTCGATGAGGGCGACGCGGGTGGCGCCGATCGGGCCGCTGAACGGCAGGCCGGCGAGGATCGTCGATGCCGATGCGGCGTTGATCGCCACGACGTCATAGAGATCCTTGGGGTCCAGCGCCATGACCGTGATGACGACCTGGATCTCGTTGCGCAGACCCTTGGCGAACGACGGCCGCAGCGGGCGGTCGATGAGGCGGCAGGTGAGGATCGCGCCCTCGCTCGGGCGACCCTCGCGACGGAAGAACGAGCCGGGAATGCGGCCCACGGCATACATCCGCTCCTCGACGTCGATCGTCAAGGGGAAGAAGTCGAGGTTCTCCTTGGGGTTCTTCGACGCCGTCGTCGCCGACAGCAGCATCGTGTCGTCGTCGAGATAGGCGACAGCCGAACCGGCTGCCTGGCGGGCGAGGCGACCGGTCTCGAACCGGACCGTGCGCTTGCCGAACCGACCGTTGTCGATGACGGCCTCAGTGGTGAAGATCTGGCCCTCCATGGGCCCTCCTGTTCCTTCGTTGGTGCAGGAGCCGCGGTGGCAGGGAGCCGGTCTTCGAAAGAAGCCGCCGGTCGGTGCGAGCACCGGCCGGGAGCCACCGCCGAGGACCGGCCGTCCCATGTCGGGTGCGCGGCGTCCTGCGGGACGAGTCGTGCGGCCCGCGTCTGCGGGGCCCTACGACGAAGGGGAGCGGTCCGGCGAACCGATGAGGTCCGGGACCACTCCCCAGAACCGCGCCTAGCGGCGCAGTCCGAGCCGCTCGATGAGCGAGCGGTAGCGTGCGATGTCGGTCTTGGCGAGGTATTGCAGGAGCCGGCGACGCCGGCCCACCAGCAACAGCAGGCCACGACGGCTGTGGTGGTCGTGCTTGTGCATCTTGAGGTGCTCGGTGAGGTCGCGGATGCGCTTGCTCAACAGGGCGACCTGCGCCTCGGGAGAGCCGGTGTCCGATTCGGACAGGGCGTACTCAGCCAGGATGGACTTCTTCGTTGCGGCGTCCAGGGACACGTAGCTCCTCGTGGGTTCTCGCTGCGCGGTGCCCCGGGCTGAATCCTCGGGGCTCTCTCGATCCGCGGCCGATTGCACGGCTACCGCTCAGGTTATCAGCAGGTCACCAGCAGGTCACAGTCTGAGCAGCCGTCGGGTGTGCGCCACGTCGGCCTCGATCTGCGCCACGAGCCCCGCGACGTCGGCGAAGCGCACCTGGCTGTCGCGGACCCGGGCCACGAGGTCGAGGGCGACATGCTCGCCGTAGAGCTCGAGGTCGGTGCGGTCCAGCACGTGGGCCTCGACACGGCGCTCGGTGCCGTCGAACGTCGGGTTGGTGCCGATGGAGAGCGCGGCGGGGAGACGCTCACAGCCGTGCGCGGCATCGCGCTGCAGCCAGACCGCGTAGACACCGTCAACCGGGACGGCGCTGGAGGCGGCGACCTCGACGTTGGCCGTCGGATAGCCCAGCTCGCGGCCACGCTGGTCCCCTCGTACGACGGGGCCCTCGAGGCGGTGCGGTCGCAGCAGCACCTGGGCGGCCTGCTCGACGTCGCCCAGCGCGATGCGGTCGCGGACGAACGTGCTCGACCAGCGGTGCCCGGTCGAGCCGACAAGGGCGACGTCCTCGACCTCGAACCCGGACTTCCTGCCTATCGAGGTCAGCAGGGCGACGTCCCCGACCGCCTTGCGCCCGAAGCGGAAGTCGTCGCCGACCACGACCAGGCGGGCGGCGACGGCGTCGACGAGCACGCGCTGGACGAACTCGGCGGGCGGCCAGGCCGCCAGCTCCCCCGTGAAGTCGAGGACGACAACCCACTCGATGCCCAGCTCGGCGAGCAGCTCGGCTCGGTAGGCGACCGTGGTCAGTATGGCCGGCGCCGCCCCGGGCCGGAGCACCCGAAGCGGATGCGGGTCGAACGTGATCACCGTCGGCACGAGGCCGCGCTCAGAGGCGCGTTTCACGGTGCGCGAGATGACCTCGCGGTGCCCCTGGTGGACACCGTCGAAGACACCGATCGTCACGACGGTGCCCTCCGGCGGAGTTGTCACGGCATCCAGGCCGGAGGTCACGCGCACGGATCTCACCCTGCCAGAACCCGTTCCGGGGCGACGAAGACCGCCAGCGCGCGCACCTTTCCCTCGCGACGCTGCACCAGGGCGAGGGGCCGACCGTCCGGGGCGAAGACCGCGACCGGGTCACCCTCGTGGACCGGCAGCGCAGCGACAGCACCGAAGTAGATGCGGGCGGTCACGTCCTCGTCGACCTCGAGCGCGGGAAAGCCGCGTCGCAGCGCCGTAGCGAGGTCCACGAGCGCGGGAACCGTGTCGGGCTGTGCCTCGAGGTCGGCCAGCGGGACCGCATCCGCCAACGACCAGGTGCCCACCCGCGTACGCCGCAGGCTGGTGAGGTGGCCCCCGACGCGCAGGGCGGTGCCGAGGTCACGGGCCAGCGCGCGGATGTAGGTGCCGGTCGAGCACTCGACATGGACGTCGACGTCGAGCACGTGGTCGGACCGGCGCTGAGCGAGCACCGTGAACTGCGACACGGTGACCGGCCGGCTCGCGAGATCGACCGACTCCCCCGCGCGGACAAGGGCGTAGGCGCGTTTGCCGTCGACCTTGATGGCGCTGACACTGCTCGGCACCTGCACGATGTCGCCCGTCAACGCGGTGATGGCGGCGGCCAGGTCGCTGTCGGTGACCAGCTCCGGCGACGAACCGCCGACCGGCTCACCGTCGGCGTCGTCGGTCGAGGTCGACCGGCCGAGGCGGATCGTGGCGTCATAGCCCTTGGTCTCGTCACTCACGTGTCCGAGCAGTCTCGTGGCGCGCCCGAGACCGAGGACGAGCAGGCCGGTGGCCATCGGGTCGAGGGTGCCCGCGTGGCCGACCTTGCGGGTGCGGGCCAGCCGGCGTACGGCCGACACGACGTCGTGCGACGTCATTCCGGCCGGCTTGTCCAGGACGAGCAGGCCGTCGGGCCCGTCAGTCCTCGGGCCGGCGCTCACTCCTCCGGCTCAGCCGGCGTGCGGTAGGCGTCGGGGCCGGCGGCGTAGGTCGCGGTTGCGGCGACCCGGTGCACCTCGGCGTCGAGCGCCGCGGCGCGGGCCAGCAGGTCGTCGATGTTCTTGGCGTCCTCGGGCAGGGCGTCGGCGACGAACTCGAGCGTCGGCGTCAGCCGGATGCCCGTCTGCTTGCCGACCTCGCTGCGCAGCACGCCCTTGGCGCTCTCCAGCGCGATGGCCGTGCTCTGGCGGTCGGCGTCGTCGCCATAGACGGTGTAGAAGACGGTGGCGGCCTGCAGGTCGCCCGTCACCCGGACGTCGGTGATGGTGATGAAGCCCAGCCGGGGGTCCTTGACCCTCATCTCGAGCGTCTCGGCGACGACGACCTGGATGCGCTCGGCAAGCCTGCGGGCACGTGCGGCGTCAACCATGGGGACCTCCAGCTCGTAGGGTCATTCGTCATCACTGCTGTGCAGGCGACGGCGTACGGAGCGCAGCTCGACCTCCGGTCGGGAGGCCAGGCTGCGCTCGCAGGCGTCGAGCACTTCGCCCGCGTGCGCGGCGTCCGACGCGACGACCGCTACCCCGACGACCGCTCGCCGATGCAGGCCGAGCTCCCCGGTCTCGGCAGCGGCGACGCTGAACTCGCGGCGAAGGTGCGCGACGATCGGGCGCACGATCGAGCGCTTCTCCTTGAGCGAGTGGACGTCCCCGAGCAGGAAGTCCGCCTCCAGCGTCCCGACGTACATGTGCCCCAGCGTAGGCGTAGCTTGCGCCGCGGCGGTGGAGGAGCCTCAAGGGTGCGCGGCATCCTGGCACGGCGTCGAGCCGCTGACCCGCAGCCCCTTGAACCCGGCGCCGCTGCTGACCTCGATGACGAAGCCCTTCGTGCGGGCCGTCGTGAGGATGGACGAGGCGCTCGGGTGCTCGACGGCCGAGATCTCGTAACCCAGAGCGCGCAGGTGCTCCGTCGCAGCGGCGACCATCTGCTCAGGAGACCGGGTCGCCGCCGGGTCGCCGTTGGTGACGTAGACGTCGCTCATGACCTTGGTGAAGTCCGTGCGCATCGGCCCGCCGCACGGCGTGAGCGGGAGGTCATCGGCTACTGCGGCCTTCCCCGTCGGCAGGGCTGCCTCGGCCGCCGCCAGCAGGTCGCGGGTGAGCTG
>CAXSDR010000125.1:0-7938 GCA_964236445.1 uncultured Motilibacteraceae bacterium
CCTGCCGGGCTAGAGGACGCGCCCCGCGTACCAGTCGTTGCCCCAGAGAGGAGTGAGGCCGGACAAGGTGCCGGTGTGCTGGGCGTGCCAGATGCGACCACCGCCTGCGTAGATCGCCACGTGGTAGACGTGCCCGGACGAGGTGTGGAAGAAGATGAGATCTCCCGGCTGCACCTCCGACGGGTCGATCCTGACCGACTGCGCATACTGCGTCGCGGAGCTGTGGACGAGCGACACCCCGACGGTTGCGAAGACGTAGCGGGTGAAGCCCGAGCAGTCGAAGCCTGCCGGCGAGGTGCCGCCGGCACGGTAGGGCGCCCCGGCCAGCGAGGCGGCCACCCGCAGCACCGAAGCGACCCTGGTGGCGTCCGGCGCGGCCACCCGGACCATCGCGGGACGCGAGGCGGCGCGCGGCGTGGATGTCGTGGCTGCCGACGCCGAGGCGGGCAGCAGGAGCGCGAACATGCTGCTCAGAAGTGCGATGACGGCGAGGGTGGCTCCGATGGAGCGGGCCCGGCGGGTCGAGGGGATGGGACGAGCGGACATGGCGAAGCCTTCCAGCACGCCTGCGAGGTGAGCTGTCGGGTTCGGGACAGGAAGCGCCCCGGCCACCTCTCGGTGACTTCACCCCGAGCCGCGCACCGGAAGGCGTACGGCGGTTTCCTCAGATGGGGAGGACTGGGTCCCCCGCTCCTGCCCGACGTTGAGCGGCGACAGCCGGCGGGCAGGACTCGGCGTCCGGCGGTCGGGCGCCCCCTGCGGGTCGCCACGGACCTCTTCGGCAGGTTTGACCGGCCGCCTGAAGCATCGGTTTCGGCTCCACCCGGCCAGCCCAGTTCCTCGGGCAGCGGGCGTTGGGGCGCATGGCACGGCTGTTCCGTGGACAATGGGACTCCGGCGGGCGGCCAGCCCGTGCCCCTTTGGCCCCGAGGACGCACGTGAGCGGCAAAGCCTCCTACAAGCTCGAGAACGTGGCCCTGCTGTCCGTCGCAGGGCTCGAAGGTCCCGTGGTCGTGACCTCGGACGAGATCGATCAGCGCCTCAGCGAGAGCATGCAACGCCTCAAGCTGCGCCCCGGCACTCTGCAGGCGCTCACCGGCATCACCGAGCGGCGCTGGTGGTCCGAGGGCACCAGCTTCGCCGAGGCCGCGGCCATGGCCGGCGCCAAGGCGCTGTCCGAGTCGGGCATCGATGCCTCCGAGATCGGGCTGCTCATCAACTCGTCGGTGTCCCGTGACCACCTCGAGCCGTCGACGGCCTCCGCGGTGCACCACATGCTCGGTCTGCCCCCCACCGCGTTGAACTTCGACATCACCAATGCCTGCCTCGGCTTCGTCAACGCCATGCAGATCGCCGGGACGATGATCGACGCCGGCAGCATCCGCTATGCCGTCGTGGTCAACGGCGAGGGCGCCCGCGCCACGCACGAGGCGACCATCGAGCGACTGTCGCGTCCCGAGACCACGCGCGAGGACTTCCTCGCCGAGTTCGCGACCCTGACGCTCGGCTCCGGCTCCGCCGCGGCCGTTCTCGGCCGGGCCGACGAGCACCCCGGCGCGCACCGGATCCTCGGCGGCATCTCCCGGGCAGGCACGCAGCACCACGAGCTGTGCGTCGGTGACCTGACGCAGATGCGCACCGACCACCGCGGCCTGCTCGACGCCGGCATGGTCCTCGCCCGCGAGGTCTGGCAGGACGCCCGGGACGCAGGCTGGAACTGGGACGACATGGACTGCTACGTCATGCACCAGGTCTCTTCCGTGCACACCGCGACGGTTCTCGAGGCGCTCGGCATCGATCCGGCCAAGGCGCCGACGACCTTCCAGCGTCTCGGCAACGTCGGCCCCGCGTCCCTGCCGATCACGCTGGCCCACCATGCCGACCAGCTCAAGCCCGGTGACCGGGTCCTGTGCATGGGCATCGGATCAGGCCTCAACACCTCGGTCACCGAGATCCTCTGGTGACCCGGGCGTACGTCGGCGCCCCCGAGCCGGCGACGCTGCCCCCGGCCGGCCTGCCCGGTCTGGACCCCTCGTGGTCACGGCTGGTGTCGGTGGTGGACGGCTCGGGAGTGCCGCGCACCTGGCACGTGCTCGACAACGAGGTGTCGCTCGACGGCCGCACCCCCCTCGGCACGCTGCTCTGCGTCCACGGCAACCCGACCTGGGCCTACCTCTGGCGCTCCGTGCTGGCCGACGCTGCTGCTCGGAACTGGCGGGCGATCGCGGTCGACCAGCTCGACATGGGCTTCTCCGAGCGCACCGGCACGGTCCGTCCGCTCGCTCAGCGCATCGAGGACCTCGGTCGCCTCACCGAGGCCGTGGGCCTCGGAGGTCCGGTGGTCACGGTCGGCCATGACTGGGGCGGCTCGATCTCGCTCGGCTGGGCGCTCGCGCACCGCGACCAGCTCGCCGGTGTCGTGCTGACGAACACCGCGGTGAGCCAGCCGCCCGGGGAGCCAGTGCCCGCCGCCATCCGGCTCGCGCACGCCGCACCCCTGCTGCGGCTCGGCACCGTGACGAGCACGGCGTTCCTCGACACCACGCTGGCGCTCGCCCATCCGCGGCTCGCGCCCGACGTGCGGGCTGCCTACCGCTCGCCCTACACGACCGCCGCGCGCCGCGCCGCCATCGGCGCCTTCGTCGACGACATCCCCCTGGGCACCGAGCACGTGTCGGCGGCCACGCTGCACGAAGTCGCCGGGGGGCTCGGGGCTTTGGCCGACGTGCCTACCCTGCTGCTGTGGGGGCCGCGCGACCCGGTCTTCAGCGACCGCTACCTGCGTGACCTGCGCACGCGCCTGCCGCATGCCGACGTCCACCGGTTCGAGGGTGCGGGGCACCTGCTCGCCGAGGACGCCGATGTCGCGGGGACGCTGCTCGACTGGCTCGCCACCGTTCCCTCCGGTGATCATGAGCAGGCCCGTTGCCGCTCTCGCAACGGAGCTGCTCATGATCACCGAGCTGGCTCCTACCGGGCGCTGGGCGCCTCGTTGAGCGAACGCCGGGCCGACCTCTCCCCCGCAGTCGTCGAGCTCGCGGGCAACGGTCGCGTCGTGAGCTGGGCCGCCCTCGCCGCGACCGTCGATTCGCTGGCGGCGGGGCTGCTGGCCATCGGCGTACGCGCGGGGGACCGGGTCGCGCTGCTCGTGCCACCGGGCGCCGACCTGACGGCCGTCGTCTATGCGTGCCTGCGCATCGGTGCCGTGATCGTCGTCGCGGACGCGGGGCTCGGCGTTCCCGGCCTGCACCGTGCCTTGCGCGGGGCCGCGCCCCAGCACGTCATCGGCATCGCCCGAGCGCTCCTCGTGGCGCGCGCGCTGCACTGGCCCGGTCAGCGCATCGTCGCGGGACCGGTCGACCGCGTCAGCATGCGGGCGCTCGGCGCGCAGCGCACGCTGGCCGACGTGGCAGCCCTGGGGCGCAGCGGCTGGGCCGTTCCCGCCGAGCCCGCCGAGCCCGCCGCCGAGGACCTCGCCGCTGTGCTGTTCACGTCAGGGTCCACGGGCCCGGCCAAGGGCGTCATCTACACCCACGGTCAGCTCGCAGCCGTCCGCGACCTGCTGGCCGCGACCTACGGCGTGGGACCCGGGAGCGGCCTGGTCGCCGCCTTCGCGCCGTTCGCACTGTTCGGACCTGCGCTCGGCGCGGTCTCCGCTGTGCCGGACATGGACGTCACCGCACCCGGCACGCTCACCGCGGCGGCGCTCGCCGACGCGGTCGCGGCGGTCGGCGCGGGCATCGTCTTCGCGTCACCAGCGGCTCTCGTAGGCGTGCTGGCGTCTGCGGACGACCTGTCCGCGACTCAGCGGGCGTCGCTGGGCCGCGTCGAGACACTGCTCTCGGCCGGCGCGCCGGTGCCCCTGCCGCTGCTGCGCCGGATCTCCGGCCTGCTGCCGTTCGCGAGCATCCACACGCCCTACGGCATGACCGAGGCCCTGCCCGTCACCGACGTGACGTTCGCCGAGCTGGAGAAGGCCGGGACCGGCAACGGGGTCTGCGTCGGGCGACCGGTCGTCGGGGTCGACCTCCGGGTCGATCCGGTCGACGGTGAAGTCGGCGAAGTTCTGGTGCGCGGTCCGCACGTCAAGCTGCGCTATGACCAGCTCTGGGCCACGGAACACCTGTCCTCGCGCGATCCGGGCTGGCACCGCACCGGCGACGTCGGCCATCTCGACGGCGAGGGCAGGCTGTGGATCGAGGGTCGGCTCGCGCACGTCGTGCACACAGCCACGGGCGCACTCACGCCCGTCGGTGTCGAGCAGCGGGTGGAGGCGCTCGATGCCGTGACGCGAGCCGCGCTCGTAGGCGTCGGCCCCGCAGGCACGCAGCAGCCGGTGCTCGTGGTCGAGGTCGACCCGCCCGCGTCGCGCTCGATGCTCGCGAACAGCTCGCTCACGCGTGACGTGCGGCGCGCGGCGGGGCTCGTGGGCACCGACGTCGCCGCGGTGCTCGTCGTGCCGGCGCTCCCGACCGACATCCGCCACAACTCCAAGATCGACCGCACGCGGCTCGCCTCGTGGACCGCCGCTGTGCTCGCCGGCGGACGGCGGGGACGGTTGCGAGGACCGTGAAGGTTCTTGTCACCGGGGCGAGCGGGATGCTCGGCGGCGCCGTTGCGGTGGCCCTGCGCGACCGGGGCGACAGCGTGCGCGTCCTGCAGCGGGGACGGTCGGGAATCGCGCGCGTCGACGAACAGCGCGGCTCCGTCACCGATGCAGCCGCCGTCGGGGTTGCGTGCCGTGGCGTCGATGCGGTCGTGCATCTCGCCGCGAAGGTCTCGATGTCAGGACCCGAAGCGCAGTTCAGTGAAGTCAACATCAGGGGCACCGAACTTCTGGTGAGCGCTGCTGCCGCCGCCGGGGCCGGCCGCTTCGTCGTCGTGTCGTCCCCCTCCGTCGCGCATGCCGGCGCGGCGATCGTCGGCGTCGGGGCGGCATCCGCGGACCCGCGGCTCGCGCGTGGTCCCTACGCGCGCAGCAAGGCGGCCGCGGAGCTGATGGCGCTCGGGGGGCGGGTGCCAGCGGTCGCTGTGAGGCCCCACCTGGTCTGGGGTCCGGGCGACACCCAGCTGGTCGCGCGGATCGTCGGGCGCGCCCGTCAGGGCCGGCTGGCGCTCGTGGGCAACGGTGCTGCGCTGGTCGACACGACCTATGTCAGCAACGCCGCCGACGCCATCGTCGCCGCCCTCGACGCGCTGCCCGGTGTCTCCGGCCGGGCCTATGTCGTGTCCAACGGCGAGCCGCGCACGCTGACCGAGCTCGTCGCCTCCATCTGCGACGCAGCCGGCGTGACCACCCCCACGCGCCACGTGCCCGCAGCATTGGCTGCAGCGGCGGGGGCACTGGTCGAGCGCGCGTGGCCGCACGTGCCCGAACGGCTTCGCCGACGGGCAGGCTTCGACGACGAGCCCCCCATGACGCGCTTCCTCGCCGAGCAGCTGTCGACGGCCCACTGGTTCGACCAGCGTGAGACCCGCCGGGCGCTGGGGTGGGCACCCGCAGTCAGCCTCGCCGAGGGCTTCGCGCTGCTGCGCGCGTCCTACGCCGCAGCACCGGTCGGGTGACCACACGCGGTTCGACGCACCCGATCCTGCGCAGCCTCCCGGCCCGCAGCGCGCTGCGCCCGATGGACGCACTCTGGTTCGGCATCGACGAACCGCACCAGCGTGCGGTGGTGACGGCCGTCGTGACGCTGGCTGCTGACATCGACGCGGCGACGTTGCGCACCCTGCTGCGCACCCGGCTCGTCGACACGGTCCCGCGGTTCGCGTCGCGGATGCGGCGCCGGCCGGTGCGCCACTGGCAACGCGTCGCGGTCGATCTCGACCACCACGTCGCCGAACTCGTTCTCGGCCCGCCGGGCGACGACGACGCGCTCGCGGCGGCGGTCGGCACGCTGCTCGCAGAGCCGTTGGATTTCACGCGCCCGCTGTGGCGGGTCGTGCTCGTGCACGGTCACGGCGGCGGGTCGGCCCTGGTCTGGCGCATCCACCATAGCCTGGGTGACGGCAGCGCGCTGGTCGGCCTGCTCCTTTCGATGACCGAGCCAGCCGACGAACCAGCCACTGCGCGACCACCGGAAGCCGACGCGGCGCCGGAACGCCGTCGGCGGAGCCCGTGGCGGGCGCTGGCGGCGACCGTCCCCGTCTGCTGGGCGATCGTGCGGCTGCCGCACGAGCCACACACACCCTTGCGCGGACCGCTCGGGACCACCAAGCGGGCGTCATGGACAGCTCCGCTGCCGCTCGGCGACGTGAAGTCCGTGGCACGCGCGTACGGCGTCACGGTGAACGACGTCGCACTGGCCCTGACTGCCGGGGCGCTGCGCGCGTACGCGCTGGAGCGGCGGGCCGAGCCCGTGGACGTGCGCATCTTCTCGCCTGTCGACCTGCGCCACGGGCGGCACGATCCCCTGGGCAACCGGTTCGGCATCGTGCTGTGCCGCCTTCCGGTGTCGACCGCCGATCCCGTCGCCCGGCTGCTCGCCGTGCATGCGACGACGACCGCCCTGAAAGCCGGGCAGCAGGCGAGGGCGACCTACGTCGCGCTCACGGTGGCGGGACGGCTGCCGGCCCGCGTCCAGCGCCTCGCGTCACGCGTGCTGAGCGCCCGCGCGACCGCAGCGATGAGCAACGTCCGCGGGCCGTCCGGGAGCCTGACGCTCGCCGGTGTGCCCGTGACACGGCTGATGTTCTGGGTGCCACAGCTCGGGTCGGTCAACTGCGGGGTGAGCGTCGTGAGCTACGCCGGGTCGGTGACCATCGGCGTCTCGGCGGACGCCCTTGTCGTCCCTGACCCGGCACGGATCACGGGGCACGTCGCGGCGCAGCTGGCGGCTCTGCTCAGCCGCGACTGACCTCGGCCCCGAGCTCGCGCAGCAGCGACTCCCAGTGCTCCTTGCGCGTCGTACGCGCGTCCTCGTTCATCAGCTGCTCCTCGTGGAAGGCGACGGTGACACCGGTCACGGCTTCGACGAGGCGCAGCTGCACGAGGCTCTCGGGGCCACGCACCCGCACGACCTCGCGTGCCGTCAGCGCCGGACCTGAAGCGATCCCTCGACCCGGTCGGCCGCCAGCTCCCCGAGCCCCGACCACCGGGCGAGCCAGGGCTGCGTGGTGAGCAGGTCCCACAGCTCGTCCAGCCCGACCCCGAACGTACGCCGCACCCCCACCTCCCAGCCCGCCTCGCGGGTCAGGCCGGTCACGCCACGACCGCGGTGACCTGGACCTGCAGCAGCTCCGGCGGCTTCGGTTGACGGCCACCCATGCTCGGCTCCCTTGCTCGCGAGGACACTGGTCAGACTGGTGTCATGCCCGTCGATCGCGCAAGCCTTCCGCCGTTGCAGCGGCGGCGATTCGCGACAGGCAGCGAGGTGCTCGACTTCGTCCACACGGGCGGCGTGGGCGCGTGGCATGCCGCAGAGCTCGTCGACGGGCCCACTGACCTGGACCTGTGGCTCGGCGTCGTGCTCGGGCCACGGTTCGCGCTGAGCCGAGCGACGTGGCGGCCGCCCGGGAGCTGCGCCAGGCACTGTGGCAGCTGACCCGGCGGCACCTCGCAGGCCGGGGCTACCGCCACGGCGACGTCGACACGTGAACACGGCGGCGCGCGGCGAGCCGATGCCCGTGGCGCTCGAGGTGTCCGGACAGCTCGCGCGTCCCCCGGCCACCGGCGAGCAGGCACTCGTGCACCTGGCGCGGGCGGGGGTTGCACTTCTCACCGGACCGCTGCACGACCGGATCCGCGAGTGCGCCGCAGCGGACTGCCAGCTGCTGTTCGTCGACAGCTCGCGTCCCGGTCAGAGGCGGTGGTGCTCGATGGCCCGCTGCGGCAACCTGCGCAGATCCGTGCCTACCGCGCGCGAACCGGCCCGACCATCGCGGGAATCCCGACGAGACCCGCTGCCGGGTCGGTCGTGGGTTCGCGCGAGGAACGGC
>CAXSDR010000126.1:0-7920 GCA_964236445.1 uncultured Motilibacteraceae bacterium
TGGTGCGCGCCGATGACGTGGACGCTGCTGTGAGGGCCATCCACACGGCGTTCGAGCTCGACGACACCGATGGCACCGCGACTGTCTATGGAGGAACCGGCCGATGAACGGGCGTCCCACCCTTGCTGTCGTCGGCGCCACCGGCGCTGTCGGCACGGTCATGCTCGACCTGCTCTCCACCCGTGAGGACGTCTGGGGCGAGATCCGTCTTCTCGCCTCAGCCCGCTCGGCCGGCAGGAAGCTGCGTCTACGCGGCGAGGACGTCGAGGTCGTCGCGCTGTCCGCCGAGGCGTTCGACGGCGTCGACGTCGCCATGTTCGACGTGCCCGACGAGGTGTCGGCCGAGTGGGCGCCCATCGCCGCGGCTCGCGGTGTCATCGCCGTCGACAACTCCGGCGCGTTCCGCATGGACGACGACGTCCCGCTCGTCGTGCCCGAGGTCAACGCCGCCAAGACTCTCGACCGGCCCCGCGGCATCATCAGCAACCCCAACTGCACGACGCTGTCGATGATCGTGGCGCTGGGTGCGCTGCACCGCGAATACGGCCTGCGGGAGCTCGTCGTCGCGTCCTACCAAGCGGCGTCCGGTGCGGGTCAGGCTGGCATCGACGCGCTGCACGAGCAGATCTCCAAGGTCGCCGGCAACCCGTCTTTGGGATCGCAGGCCGGTGACGTTCGCCGCGCCGTCGGTGACACCGGCCCGTTCCCCGCGCCGCTCGCGCTCAACGTCATCCCCTGGGCCGGCTCGCTCAAGGACGGTGGCTGGTCGAGCGAGGAGCTCAAGGTCCGCAACGAGGCGCGCAAGATCCTGGACCTGCCCGAGCTCAAGGTGTCCGCCACGTGTGTGCGCGTGCCGGTCGTCACGACGCACTCGCTCGCGGTGCATGCGGTGTTCGCCCGCGAGGTCGACCAGGCGCGCGCGCAGGAGGTCCTCGCGTCAGCCCCCGGCGTGGTGCTGTGCGACGACCCTGCCAGCTACGAGTTCCCCACCCCCGCCGACGTCGTGGGCACCGACCCCACCTGGGTGGGGCGCGTACGCAAGTCTCTCGACGACCCGAACGCGCTGGAGCTGTTCCTCTGCGGCGACAACCTGCGCAAGGGCGCTGCGCTCAACACCGCGCAGATCGCCGAGGTCATCGCGGCCGAGCTGACCGACCGGCCCGACCTGCGCTGAGGCCGTCAGCTATGCCGCGGTGCGCCCCCGCCCGGGGTGGGCGCACCGCCCGGAGGCAGCACGAGGTCGTGCGCACAGGCAACGCGCCGCAGGTCCTCCGCCATCGCGGCGAACACTGCGGCGCCGAAGTCGTCACCGGCTTCGGAAGCGGCAGTCGACTCGTCGTCGGCGGCACGGATGCGCAGCGTCAGGTTCGCCGAGAACTCCGACATGAGCTCTCTCCTCCCGCCGTTGCCCGCACTGCCCACCTGTCCTAGTTGAAGACGTACGCCGGCACGTTCGCCGCAATGATGTGCTGCTGGAACGTGAAGACCTGCGGGGTGTGCGCGTCGATGTGCGCGCTCACCCAGTGGTTCTGGCCGCTGCCGAAGGTCATGACGCGCTGGAAGTTCTCGATCGTGTTGCCGGCGTCGTCGGTCAGGGGCTTGTCGTTGACATAGAAGTGGCTGTCGCCGTTGACGAGCACGACGGGCTGCCCCAGCGCGACGGTCTGGCGGGCGAGCAGCGCTTTGGTGTCGGCGTAGTGGTCCAGCGGCGCACCGACGTTGGTGTCGGGGAACATGTCAGCCTGCGTCACGATCATCAGACCTCGCACACCCGCACTCTTGGCCGCCGCGAACGACTCGGTGAGCCATGCCAGGTTCGCTGCGTCGCGCGCGGTGTATTCGATGTGCGACTCCTCGACGTTGCCGTCCGCCGGGGTCGTGGCCCAGTTGTTGTCGCTTCCGGGGATGTTGACCGTGACATACATGACCGGGCCGTAGACGAACCGGGCGTTCTCGGGGAACTGCGCCGACTGACGGTGCACCGTGAACGTGTGCTCCCCGAGAGTTCTGTCGGTCGGGAAGAAGACCGTGCGCTCGTACGCCAGTCGATCGGTCGCGTCGAAGGTCGGCCCCTTGGTGGCCGGGCGGTCGCAGTCGGTCCACTCGTTGTCGCCGGGGGTGAAGACGACCGGTCGCTCCAGCGTGTTGAACAGCGCCAGCTCGCGCTTGTAGATGTCTTCCTTGCCGGCTGCTGCGGCGGATCCGTCGACATCGGCGTAACAGGGCTCGCTGCCGCTCTTGATGTCGCCGTCGAACAGGGAGAAGGCAATCTTGGAAGCGTTGATGTCGGAGAGCACAGCCGGGAACTGCGCGCGGCCGAGGTCGCCGTAGGGCATGTCGCCGAACAGGGCGATGTCGTAGGAGCGTGCCTTCGACACGACGTCCGGGGACGAGGCGTCCGCCGTGGGTGAGAGGGCAGCGGTGACGCCGAGGATGCTCAGTGCGGCAACGGCGCAGGACGCCAGCGTGCGCGTGGTGGAGGGCAAGGGATGAACTCCTCGAACAGGACGACAGGTCCTGACGAGCAAATCGCGTCGGGGTGGCCGAGACGTGTCTGCGGAGCGAACGTCTGACGCCAGGTAGGTGCTCCGCGCTGCTATGCGTGGAGCCGGTCAGAGCCGCCGGGGCAGGAGCAACGCGGTCACGAAACCGGCGAGCGCGGCGCCCATCGCGCCGGAGATGGCTCCGGTGAACGGGGTGAAGAAGAAGAGCACGAACACGAGCGCCGCGCAGACCCCACCGGCGATCAGGGACACCATCAGTCGCCGGGTCGCACGGGCCACGAGGCCGTCGTCGGCACCGGTCGTTGTCGCGCCGTGGGCCGGCTTGCTCGCGGGTGCTGGTGCTGTTGACCCTCGCCGGGCCGGAGCGCTGCCCGGAGCCGCCAGGCTCTGCTCCACCTCGGCGAGCAGGGCGTCGAGGTCGTCGGGTTGCTTGTCGCGTGCCATGACTCCATGGTGCCCCCCGACCGGCCGCTTCAGCGCGCGGGAGCCAGGTGCGGTTCGAGCTCTTTGAGGATCAGTCGGCCTGACCGCGCCCCGACGATCTGGGCGACGATCTGGCCTTTGACGAACAGCGCCATCGTCGGCATGGCCATGACGGCGTACGCGCTGCTCACCTCGGGGGAGCTGTCGACATCGAGGCTGACGACGCGCAGGCGGTCGGCCTGCTCCTCGGCGAGGCGCTCGAGCACCGGCGTGACCAGGCGGCACGGGCCGCACCACTCGGCGGTGAAGTCGACGAGCACGGGCAGCTCGGAGGTGAGGACGTCCGCTGCGAAGGTCTCGGTGGTGGTCATGGTCAGCGACACGGGGTGCTCCTTGGGATGAGGGTTCAGCGGTTGACGGAGGCCATGACGGCGCGCGGCTCGACCTGCTCGCCGCACTCGCACACGAGCCGAGCTGAGACACGGTGCCCGCAGCCGACGTGGCAGTAGGCGATCTCCGGAAGCGATGTGACGCCCGCACCGCCCGTGGCGTCGGGCGCATGCCGCTCGCCCCAGTCGCAGAGGGCAGCCAGCACCGGGAGCAGGTCTGCTCCCGCGTCGGTGAGGACGTACTCGCTGCGGCTCCGGCTCCCCGGCACGTGGTAGTCCCGACTCGTGAGGACGCCGGCGGCGCGCAGGCGGCGCAGGCGGTCGGAGAGCACCGCACGAGGTGCTCCCGTCACGCTCGCGAGGTCGTCGAACCGGCGCAGCCCGAGGGCGATCTCGCGGACGATGAGCAGCGTCCAACGTTCACCGACCACCATGAGGACGTCCGCGAGGGTTGGCACGGTTCTGAGTCTAGACGAAGAACCCAGCCACGGTGCGAAGTTCCGCGACGTCATCGCCGGCGCTCCGAGCGATCACGAGGCGATAACTGTCGCGCGTAGGACACTTAACGCCTCGCGATCCCAGCTCGCGGCCGGGTCGGGCAGCGGTGACCCGGCTCTCCCTACGGCTCGGGTTCCTCCGTCGCGACTCGCACCTCTATCGCGTCCAGATCGACAAGCTGTCGCCGTCCCAGCGCGCGTAGCACGATTGACCGAACCTCGCCCGGGCGCTCGACCCAAGGTGCGTGGCCGGCGCGGTCGAGGACGATGCGATTTCCCGTGGGCAGTGCGTGCAACAGCGCGTCCGTGGCGGTCCACGGCCGTGGGTCGTCGGCTCCGCACAGCAGCGTGACGGGAAGCTGAACGTTGCGCGCCAAGGTCAGCAGGTCGACGGCTGAGCGGTCGCCGGACAGCTCACGGTTGGCCCGGGCGTTGACCTGGGCTTGTGGTGGACGGGTGCGCCAGAGTGCCTCGGCGTGCGCCAGCGGGTCACCGGTGGGCGAGAAGTCCGGTCGCCACTGCAGCAGGCACCATTCCCGTTCCTCCTGGGCAGTGCGCGCGCGAGCCTCGAGCTCGTGCCACCGCTGGCGGTCGCGGTCCAGTCGACGGTCCCGCTCGGCGGCGTACGCGGCCCAGAACCCGTCGCCGGCGCCGACCCCGGCGACGTAGACGACGGCGGTCGTCCGGGATGGGTGCTCGGCGGCGTACCGCAGGGCCAGCTCGGCGCCCCACGAGTGCCCGAGGACTGCTCACGTCTCGAACCCGAGCGCCTGACGAACCTGCTCCAGATCGTCGACCGCCTGCGCCAACGTGAACGGTCCGCCCGCTTGTCCAGCTGAACGTCCGCACCCCCGCTGCTCGAACCGTATGACGGTGCAGTCGTCCTCGAGAAGCGCGGCCAGGTCACCGAGGTAGTCCCACAGGCCCGGCCCCCCGTGGCACAGGACCACCGGCGGACCCGAGCCGGAGGTGACGCACCACAGCCGCGTGCCGTCCGTCAGCTCGACCTCAGGCGGATTCATCTGCTGAGCCCTGTAAGGCGTAGCTCAGGAGTGCTTGTTTCAGCGCGGTTCGACGGATGGCCGTGTCACTGATGTCGGTGTCGCTGACCTGGAAGGTCATGCCCAGGGTGAACGCAGGATAGGCGAAGTCGGCGTAGCAGGCAGGCTCGTCCTGGTTGAAGGAGACGCCCCCGTCGCTGCCGGAGTAAGAGAAGCGGGCGTAGCGCAGCGTGTAGACGGTGTGCACCATCACCCCACGAGAGGAGTACGGACGCCACAGCGACCGCGACATCGAGGTCCTTGCGGCCACCTTTGTCCTCAGCGGCCTTGTTCAGGATCGACCCGACGCCGGCGAGGCTCGCGAGCGCGGCGCCCAGGAGAAGGACATCGGAGCCGTGCCCGTTCATGGGAACCCTTGTATCGCGTGGAGGCTGAGGAGACATCGCCATGACACGGCAGTCGCGAGATGTTGACTGTCGCGCGCGCGACACCGAACGCCTCGTGACTCGGGTCGGCGACGTCATGGGGGTGCAGCCAGCCCGAGCACGTCGGCGACGAAGTCCAGCTCTGCCCGCATCTGGCGTACGCGCTCGTCGATGACCAGCGACCCGTGCCCCGCGTCGTAGCGGTAGACCTCGTGCGCCGCACCGCGGGCCGCCAGGCGCGCGAGGTAGTTCTCGATCTGCTGGATCGGGCAGCGGGGGTCGTTGGCGCCGGCCAGGACGAGGACCGGCGCGACGACCGAGTCCACATAGGTGATCGGTGACGACTCGCGATAGCGCTCGGGCACCTCGGTCGGCGAGCCGCCGAACAATGAGCGGTCGAATGCCTTGAGCGGTTCCATCTCGTCGTCGTAGGCACTGACGTAGTCAGCCACCGGGACGGCAGCGACGCCCGTCGCCCACAGGTCCGGCTGCCGCCCGAGCGCGAGCAGCGTGAGATAGCCGCCCCAGGACCCGCCCGTGATCGCCACGCGCGCCGGGTCGACGAGCCCCGACCGTACGAGCTCGGCATGCACCGCCGCCAGGTCCTCGAGCTCGGTGATGCCGACACGGCCCTCGAGCGCGTCGCGCCACGCCGAGCCGTAGCCCGTCGAGCCACGGTAGTTCACTCGCACCGCGACGCAGCCGTAGTCGACGTAGGCAGCCACGTCCGAGGCGAAGGAGTCGCTGTCGTGCCAGGTCGGGCCGCCGTGGACGAGAAAAACCGCGGGCAGCTTCCCGCCGGCGGATGCGGCCGGCTGGGACACCAACGCGTGGATCGACCCGCCGGGGCCCTCGACCCACAGGTCGGTCGCCGGCACCGAGCCGGGGGTCGAGGTGCCGGGCGGGGCGAGGACGACCGCTCCGGAGAGGTTGCGGACCACCGGCGGCTCGGCCGAGGACGACCAGACGTATTCCACGCCGTCGGGACGCGCCGTCGCGGCCGAGACGAGTCCCGGCGCTGTGCCGAGCGACTGCAGGGAGCGGGTCGCGATGTCGTAGTGCAGCAGCTCGCTGCGGCCGGCGTGCTCGTGCTCGACGAGCAGCGCAGCGGCATCGGGATACCACTCCGCCGAGATCTCCCCGGGCAGGTCGAGCACCAGCTCCTGGACGGCGCCCGTCGCGGTGTCCCAGACGAGCAGCTCGGAACGCCCGCGGCGTTCGTGGCCCACGAGAAGCCGCGGATCACCGAGCAGTGGAGCGAAGCCGAGGGAGTCCAGACCCTTGCCGGGCGCGTCGGACAGCTCCGCCACGGTCGAGCCGTCGCTCGCGCGGACGACGCGCAGCGAGGGATGTCGCGAGTCGCCGTGCTCACTGTGCGAGAGCGCGAGCCACTCGCCGTCCTCGGAGAGATCCGAGGCGTGCGCACTCTCCTCGTGCTCGTAGATCACCCGGCACGACTCGGCCGGCGCGTCTCGCGCACGTACGAAGATCCGCGTCCCGTAGTCGTCGTCGGCGCATCCGACGACCACCGTGCCGTCGCGGGCTAGCAGCAGGCCGGCCGGATAGGCAGCAGGCACTCCGGGCAGCGCCTGCGCGGCGCCGACCTCGGGGCCCGTGCCGAACGGCTGGCACCGCCACGTGCCGAACTCGTCGCCGTCGGTGTCGTCGAACCACCAGATCACCTCACCGTCGGGCGTCAGCGTGCCGTCGCTCGTGCCGTTGGGCCGGTCGGTGACGCGAAGGTGGGAGCCGGACCGGCGGTCCCAGCTCCACAGCTCGAACGTCCCCGTCGTGTTGCTGACATAGAGGCAGCGGTGCGGTGCGTCCTCCGCCCAGTCCGGAAGGGTGACGCGCCCGGCGCGCAGGCGCTGTTCCCAGACGGGCAGGTCGGGTGCGGGGAACGTCGTCACCGCGACATCCCATCACGCTGGCGCGGCCGCGATGTGCCCGCTGCCCACGCCCGGGAACGCGCAAGCCCCTCTGCCGCGGTCGCTCCGCTCTGGCGCTTGCGCGGACCGATGGGACACAGTGTTGGCGTGCGGGTCGGCGAACGGTGATCGGAGCGACGTTTCCCACCGTCCTCGCAGCCGCGCAGGCTGGTGGCGGCTGGGCGTTCGAGGCCCTGTACCGCGATCTCGCGGCCCCGGTCACCGGCTATCTGCGACTGCATGGGGCGGTGGAGCCCGACGACCTCGCCAGCGAGACGTTCCTCGGGGTCTTTCGTGGCCTGCGGTCTTTCACCGGTGACGAGGCGCAGTTCCGGGGCTGGGTCTTCACCATCGCGCACCGCCGCCTGCTCGACGACTGGCGGCGCGCGGGCAGACGTCCCCTGCTCGCTGGTGGCGACCTCGACGCCGTGCTCGAACGCTCCCAGCTGTCCGGTGGCAACGTCGAGGACGACGCGCTGGTGGTCATCGGCTCCGCCCGGGTGGAGGCGATGTGCGCGTCCCTCGCGCCCGATCAACGCGCGGTGCTGCTGCTGCGCATTCTCGCCGATCTCACGATCGAGCAGGTGGCGGTCGTCATCGGGAAGTCGGTTCCGGCCACCAAGGCGTTGCAGCGGCGCGGCCTGCGCACCTTGAGGCGCGAGATCGAGAGAACGGGCGCACCCCTGTGAGCCATTGCGGCGATGACACCTCTGACATGGCAGACGACCGGGCGGCCGACGACGCGTTCGAGGC
>CAXSDR010000127.1:0-7884 GCA_964236445.1 uncultured Motilibacteraceae bacterium
GCCCCGCCCGCCGACACCGCGAGCCCGCCGAACGTGCGCTGGTCGACGAAGCGCAGGTCACGGCCCCCGTCGGCGAAGCCGAGGCGTACGCGCAGATGCTTCTCGGGCGGAGCAGAGGGCTCGACGGCGAGCAGCTGCCCGCTCATGCCGAGGTGGGCGACGAGCGCGTCCCCGCTGTCGAGCGGCAGCCAGAGGTACTTCCCCCGCCGCAGCGCGGCGTCGACGCGGCGGCCGACCAGCAGCGATGCGAAGTCGACGGCTCCTGCCTCGTGGCGGCGCACGGCCCGCGGGTGCGACACCTCGGTGGTCGCGACGGTGCGCCCGACGACGTAGCGCTCGAGCCCCCGCCGGACGGTCTCGACCTCGGGAAGCTCAGGCACGGGCCGCGTCGGCGCGCTCGGCCGTGACGGCCGCCGACACCGAGCCGTCGGCCTGCGCCGGCGTCCACGCCTGGGCGCGGTCCCATTCGGAGGCGCAGGCGACGCACGCGAAGAGCCGCTGACCGGCGCGTACGCCGCTGCGCACCCAGTCGCAGCGGGATTGGCACGGGTTGACGGCGAGGTGGGGCACGGGTCAAGCATGCCTGTCGCTCAGCCCGACGCCGTCACGTCGTGGTGGGGGACCGTTCTCCGCGACGCCCACACGCCGGCCCGGGTCGTGACCATCGTCGCGAGCAGCGCGCATGCGGCTGCCAGGTCGAGAAGCGCCTCGTCGGTGCCGACCGTGAGGGCGTGGAACAGGATGGCGGGTCCGGCCGCGCAGACCACCAGCACGCAGCTGCCTGTGGTGCACCATACGTAGCGCCATGCCCGCCGAGCGGCGGCGTCCGACGAGCTGGTCACGGCGCCGAACGCGGTGACCGCTGTTGCGGCCGCGAGCAGCGCGAGGAACCCGAGGAGCATCCGCAGGGTGAGCGACATCGGCCCGCGATCGACAGCTCCGACGTCAACCAGTCGGGCATGCGGCGTCAGCGCCTGCGCCAGCTGGAGCGAGAAGGAGGCATCCGACCGGCGGAACCGCACCATCACGACCCGCCGGCCCGTCACGACGTCCACGCTCTCCAGCGGCTCGTCGTAGCTCCCGTCGCGCACCAGCAGGGCCGTGTCGTCGTGCCAGGCGAGCGCTTCGACCGACGACCCGAGCGATCGCAGCGGAGTCACACTGCCGTCGTCGAGGTTCAGGACGGCGGGGTCGCCGCGGTGGGAGGTGCTGGCCAGCGCAAGCCGCCTACCGTCGGGCGACCAGCCCGCCGCTGCGATCCGGAGGTCCGATCGACCGGGTAGTGCGCGAGCACGGCACCGCTGCTGTCCTGCACTGTCACGACCCCCGTACGTGACCGCGCAAGGCGGTCGTCACCCAGCGCGTACGCCGCCGAGGTTCGCGTCGTGAGACCAGGCGGCGACCACGTCGCCGGGGGCGGTTCTCAGACCATGGAGGGCCTCGTGCTCACCCGTGGTGAGGTCGACGAGCTCGACGCCGGGCCCCACCGTTGCCAGCCACCTGCCGTCGGGGGAGAGCGTGCCGGAGCCGCGGCGGGCGACCGGCCCGTGCGCGCCGACGAGCAGCTGGAAGGGCGCGCCGTCCTCGCGGCCGGTGAGAAAGGCGGCGATCGCCGGACCGGCCGGGTGGGCCGCCGCATCCGACGGGACGGGGTCCCAGCCGGCGCCAGGCGTGGCAGGACCGGTTCGGTCCACGGCAGCCCGCGCGCGGGCTCGCCCCTGAGCCGCTCGCTGCGTTCGTCAGCCCAGCCGCTGCCACCAGCAGCAGCGCCGCCGCCGTAAGCCCGCCGACCGTCACCGGGTTCGAGAGGGCGCGCAGTCGCACTCGCGCCGCGGCCCGCAGCAGATCCGCCGCGTCTGCCGTCGAAGGCGAGCATCTCCTCCTCGCGGCGGGACCGGTAGCCGCGGGGGAACGCCGACATCAGCCGGCGGTAGCGGTGCTCGAGCTCGGTCGCGCTGTGCTGTCGCCCGGAGGTCGCGAGCTCTGATGACGGGAGTATCCGCCAGCGGCCGCCTGGTGGGCTGCCGCTGCCCGCGTACTCCGTTCGTGACGTGTTCGTGACCCCACGTTGACGCCCGCGGCAGGGAGGTGCGACCCTGGAAGCCCGCTGGTACGCCGTCGCAGCACCGAAGCACCCGTGACCCGGGGGAGGTGTGCGAGCGGCCTGCGAGGTGACACTCGTCCCGCACCCTGAGCGCGAAGGATCGGCAGAAGATGGCGAAGGCACTGTTCGGCCACATCGGGGGCGTCGGCAACGCCGACCTCCGCATGGGGAGCGAGGTGCGCAGGCTGGCGGAGCGCGTACGCGACCTGGAGACGATGGTCGCCCGGCTGCAGCACGAGAACGACGCGCTCGCGGCGCTGGTCAGCGACGAGACCATGCTGGTCGTCAGCGACCTGGCTGCCGAGCGCAAGCAGCCGGAGTTCGTCTGACGCTAGTCTCCTCCGGTCTGCGCATGCACCTGCAGCACCGAGGGGGGCCCCGCGCCTGTGCATCTCAAGAGCCTGACGCTCAAGGGCTTCAAGTCCTTCGCCTCGGCGACCACCCTGCGCCTCGAGCCAGGCATCACGTGCGTCGTCGGACCTAACGGCTCTGGCAAGTCCAATGTCGTCGACGCCCTCGCCTGGGTCATGGGCGAGCAGGGTGCCAAAAGCCTGCGTGGCGGCACCATGTCCGACGTCATCTTCGCCGGGACGTCGGGGCGACCCGCGCTGGGTCGTGCCGAGGTCAGCCTCACGATCGACAACACCGACGGCGCGCTGCCCATCGACTACAGCGAAGTCACGATCACCCGCACGCTGTTCCGCAACGGCGGGTCCGAATATGCCATCAACGGCTCCTCCTGCCGGCTGCTCGACGTGCAGGAGCTGCTCAGCGACTCGGGCATCGGCCGCGAGATGCACGTCGTGGTCGGGCAGGGCCAGCTCGACGCCGTTCTCCAGGCGACACCGGAGGAGCGCCGTGGGTTCATCGAGGAGGCCGCGGGCGTCCTCAAGCACCGCAAGCGCAAGGAGCGCGCGCTGCGCAAGCTCGAGTCGATGCAGCTCAACCTCACCCGCGTGCAGGACCTCTCCACCGAGCTGCGCCGCCAGCTCGCGCCGCTGGGGCGCCAGGCCGAGGTGGCCCGTCGTGCGGCCGTCGTGCAGGCCGACCAGCGCGACTCACGCCTGCGGCTGCTGGCCGACGACCTGGTGCAGCTGAGCAGCCGTCTCCAGGCCGAGGTCGCTGACGACACCGCTCTGCGGGAGCGCCGGGGAGCCGTCGAGGTCGACCTCGCTGTCGTCCACGAGCAGCAGGCCGCGCTCGAGGCCGTCGCCGCCGACCAGGCGCCGCGACTCGCGCGCGCACAGGAGTCCTACTACCGGTTGTCCTCGCTGCGCGAGCGCTTCCGGGGCACCGCCGGGCTCGCGAGCGAGCGGCTGCGCCATCTCGCCGACGAGGCCGGCTCGAATGCGACGCCGGGTCAGGACCCAGACGAGCTCGAGGCCCAGGCGCGCCGCGTGCGCGAGGAGGAGGCGACGCTTCTGCAGGCCGTCGCCTCCGACGGCGCCCGCCTGACCGACTCGGTCGCCGCTGTCAAGGCTGCTGAGGCCGCGCTGGCCACCGCCGAGCGCGAGCTGTCCCAGGCCGTACGCGCCCGGGCCGACCGCCGTGAGGGGCTCGCCCGGCTGGCCGGCACCGTCGCCGCAGCCCGCAGCCGGCTCGAGGCCGGTCAGGCCGAGATGACGCGACTGACCGCGTCGCGCGACGAGGCTGCCGATCGGGCCGCCGCCGCGCGTACCCAGTTCGACGCCCTCGAGTCGCGGGTTGCCGGGCTCGACGCCGGTGAGGAAGACCTCGACGCCGAGCACGAGCAGGCAGCCGCAGCCCTCGCCCAGGCCGACGAGGCCACGTCCTCGCTCGAGGTCGAGGAGCGCGAGGCCGAGCGCGAGCGGTCTGCGCTGACTGCACGCGTCGAGGCGCTGTCGCTCGGTCTGGCGCACAAGGACGGCGCCGGTTCGCTGCTGGGCGACGCCGCAACGCCGCGGCTCGACGGCGTCATCGGCACGGCGGCGGGGCTTCTCACCGTCCAGCCCGGTGCCGAGGCCGCTATCTCGGGCGCGCTCGGAGCCGCTGCCGACGCCGTGGCCGTCGAGACCCTCGACGTCGCGCTGGCGGCGATCGAGGCGCTGCGTGAGCGCAGCGCCGGCCGCGCAGGGCTCCTCGTCGCCGCCGCGCCGTCGGGGAAGGCTCACCAGTCGGTGCTCCCCGCGGGGGCCGTACGCGCGACCGACCTGGTCTCCGTGCCCGACGCCCTGCGTGGCGCCGTCGTCATGCTGCTGTCCTCGACGGTGGTCGTCGACAATCTCGCCACGGCGGGCGAGGTCGTGCGCAGCGCTCCCGGGTTGACGGCCGTCACGCGCGAGGGCGACGTCGTGGGGGCGGGCTTCGTCCGGGGCGGCTCGGCGGGGGCGCCGAGCCTGCTCGAGGTGCAGGCCGCCGTCGACGATGCGTCGGCCCGCCTCGTCGCCGCCGAGCACCGCAGCGAGCGTGCCCGCTTCGCCCTGGTCGCCGCCCGTGAGGAGCGACGCAGCTGCGACGAGCGGGTGGAGGCCGCGCTCGCCCGCCTGCACGAGTCCGACGCGCGCATGGCCGCGGTGGCCGAGGAGCTCGGTCAGTTCGGGGCGCAGGCGCGCGCCGCGACAGCCGAAGCCGACCGCCTCGCCACCACGCTCGCCGGCGCCACCGACCGGCTCGACACGCTGCGCCGCGACCTCGTCGAGCTCGAGCAGCGTCTCGAGGCCGCCCAGCAGCTCGCCGACTCACCCGACGAGGCCGAGCCGAGCACCGACGGCCGTGATGAGGCACGCGACGCGCTGACGAGCGCCCGTCGCGCCGAGATGGACGCGCGACTCGCTCTGCGCACAGGCGAGGAGCGCGCCCGCGCGCTGGCCGGGCGCGCCGAGTCGCTCGAGCGCGCCGCCCGTCGCGAGCGTGAGACGCGCGCCCGCGCCGCCGCCCTGCGCGAGCGCCGGGCCCGGGAGGCCGAGGTCGCCACCGACGTGCTGGCCGCGACCCAGCTGGTGCTCACCCGCCTCGACGGCTCGCTGGAGGCCGCGGCCGCCGAGCGCACGCAGGCCGAGCACGACCGCGCCCAGCGCGACGAGGAGCTCGCCCTGGTGCGCACCCGGCTGCGCGCGCTGAGCACCGAGCACGAGCGCCTGGTCGACTCGGTGCACCGCGACGAGGTGGCGCGGGCCGAGCAACGACTTCGCGTCGAGCAGCTGCGCCAGCGCGCTCTCGACGAGCTCGGCGTCGACCCCGACGTGCTGGTCGAGGACTACGGCCCTCACCAGCCGGTGCCGCCGAGCCTGGAGCCGGCCGGCGCGCCGGGGGAGCAGCGCGAGGTCGAGCCCACGGCGTACGTCCGCGCGGAGCAGGAGAAGCGGCTGAAGGCGGCGGACCGTGCCCTGGCCCTGCTGGGCAAGATCAACCCGCTGGCTCTCGAGGAGTACGCCTCGCTCGAGGAACGGCACCGCTTCCTCGTCGAGCAGCTCGAAGACCTCAAGTCGTCGCGGCGTGACCTGCTGGAGATCGTCAAGGAGGTCGACGAGCGGGTGCAGAGCGTGTTCGCCGACGCTTACGCCGACACCGCCAAGGAGTTCGAGGGCGTGTTCTCCCGCCTCTTTCCCGGCGGCGAGGGGCGCCTGGTGCTCACCGACCCCGACGACATGCTCACGACCGGGATCGAGGTCGAGGCGCGGCCGCCCGGCAAGAAGGTCAAGCGGCTGTCACTGCTCTCCGGCGGCGAGCGGTCGCTGACCGCGGTCGCATTCCTGGTGTCGATCTTCAAGGCCAGACCGAGCCCCTTCTATGTCATGGACGAGGTCGAGGCCGCTTTGGACGACACCAACCTGAGCCGGCTGCTCTCGATCCTCGAAGAGCTGCGCGGCACGAGCCAACTCATCGTCATCACGCATCAGAAGCGCACGATGGAGATCGCGGACGCGCTCTACGGCGTCGCGATGCGCGGCGACGGCGTGACCACGGTCATCAGCCAGCGGCTGCGCCACGAGGAGCCGGCGCCCGCCTGACGGTCGTCGCTCGTCGCCCGATATGTCCGATCCCACAGCCGGCGAAGGCTCGCCGTGTCGCCGATGCGTGGCAGAGTCGAGGCATGCTCTTCGTCCTCGCCGTCATGGTGGCCGCGCTGATTCTCGCCGTCGCCGTTCTGGGCTTCGTCGCCTATGAGCACGGTCATCGACCGACCCGTGCACCCGAGCGCATCGCCTCGGCGATGGACCGCGTGGCGAGCACGGTGCGGGGGGCGCTCGACGAGTCGGAGCCGACAGCTGCACCCGCTGCTGCGGCGTCGCGCGGTGTGGCGCGGCGTTCGACCCCGGCCAACCGCCACGCCGTCGGACCGCTCGGCCAGCACCTGCGCGCAGCGCGGTTGAAGATCCAGCAGCGCTGGGCGCAGGAGCAGGCGTCGCGACGGCGCGCGGCGCGTACGCCCGTGACGATCGACCTCACGGAGGAACGACACGGCCTGCGGCCGTCGGTGGGCAACCGCCGGGGTGGCGCGAGCAACCTCAGCGGCAACAGGTCCAGGCCCGTGCTCGCCCGCCATGGCGCCGGGCGACGGCTGTGACGGGCGAGCGGTCTGACAGGCTCGGACCGTGCCTCTGACTGACTGGCTTCTGGTTGCCCTCGCGCTGATCGTCGTCGCGGGCGGCACCGTTGCGGCGCTGCTGGCTCCCTCGCGCCGACGCGGGCAGTCCACGCTCGCCCCGAGGACTCCCGCAGCCCCCCTGCCGGGCGTCGGTGATGACGCGGAGCTCCCGCGCGACACGGCGACCCGCACGATCACCGACCATGTGCTGCCCGACGTGCCCATGGTCCCTGGCTCGCACCCCACGCTCGACCGGCCGACCCCGGCCGCCGGGCGCCTCGTGCGGCTACGGGCCCGACTGGCCCGCTCGCAGGGCACGCTGGGCAAGGGGCTGCTCGGCCTGCTCTCGCGTGACGTGCTCGACGAGGCGACGTGGGACGAGGTCGAGGACACCCTGATCGGCGCCGACCTCGGCGTCGGGCCGGCGACCGAGCTGGTCGACCGCCTGCGCCTGCGCACGCGGGTGCTGGGCACCCGGTCGATCGACGAGGTCCGCGCCATGCTGCGCGAGGAGCTGCTGGCCCTGGTCGACCCGAGCATGGACCGCGCGCTGCACGTCTCACGTCATCCCGACGGCAGGCCCGCGGTTGTCATGGTGGTCGGGGTGAACGGCACCGGCAAGACGACCACGGTGGGCAAGCTGGCACGCGTGCTGGTGAGCGAGGACCGTGAGGTGGTGCTCGGCGCCGCCGACACGTTCCGCGCCGCGGCGGCCGAACAGCTCGCGACCTGGGGGGAGCGGGTGGGGGTGGTCACGGTGCGGGGAGCCGAGGGAGCCGACCCCGCCAGCGTTGCCTTCGACGCCGTGCGCCAGGGCACCGAGGCCGAGGCCGACGTCGTGCTCATCGACACTGCCGGCCGCCTGCAGAACAAGGTCGGGCTGATGGACGAGCTCGGCAAGGTCAAGCGGGTCGTCGAGCGTCACGGTCCGGTCGACGAGGTACTGCTCGTGCTCGACGCCACCACGGGGCAGAACGGTCTGGTCCAGGCGCGCGTGTTCGCCGAAGTGGTCGCCGTCACCGGCATCGTGCTGACGAAGCTCGACGGCACAGCCAAGGGTGGCATCGTCGTCGCAGTGCAGCGCGAGCTGGGAGTTCCGGTCAAGCTGGTCGGACTCGGCGAAGGACCCGACGACCTGGCCCCGTTCGAGGCCGAGGCGTTCGTCGACGCGCTTCTCGACTAGATGATCTATTCCAAGGGGTGTGTCGCGGCGTGTTGCGGTCGGTGACGT
>CAXSDR010000128.1:0-7774 GCA_964236445.1 uncultured Motilibacteraceae bacterium
GCCAGCCGCTGCGCGCCGCTGCGGTCCTGTCGCCGCAGTGGGAGCTGCTGCCCGATGAGCTTCGTGCCGAGCTGCGTGCCGAGCTCAATGTCGAGAGCGAGGCAGAGCTGCAGGAGCTCGGTGACGTGGTCGAGCGCACGGCGAAGGCCAACTTCCGCTCGCTGGGCAAGCGCTTCGGAGCGCGTACGCCGCTGGTCGCCGCCGCGATTGTCGCGGCCGATGTCGAGGTGCTCCGGGCGACGTCCGTGGTCCACCTCGACGCAGAAGCGCTCGAGCTAGCCGCCGAGGACTTCACCGTCACCCAGACGCCGCGCGCCGGCTGGGCTGTGGCCTCGGAGCCGGGGCTGTCCGTGGCCCTCGACCTCGAGCTCACGCCGGAGCTGGTGCGGGCAGGACTCGCGCGTGAAGTGGTCAGGCTCGTGCAGGAGGCCAGGAAGTCCGCCGGGTTGCAGGTCAGCGACCGCATCGTGCTGTGGTGGCAAGCCGAGGGCGAGCTCGCCGAGGCTCTGCGCCAGCACTCCGGTGTGGTCGCGGCCGAGGTGCTGGCCACGCAGCTGGTCAACGGCTCGCCGGAAGCCCATGAGGCCGGCGCGCCGCAGTCCGACGGCGATCTGGGGCTCACGTTCTGGGTCCAGGGTCCGGTGGGCGTCGGGGCACCGCTGCCCGATGTCACCCGGACGGCCTAACCACGGATCAGAAGACCGAGCCGATCAGACATGCAGATGCCGGTCGCGTCGCGCGACTCGGGGGCGGGCGCTACGCAGGAGGTGCCGTGGAAGAGTACGACGCGCGAGGCGTCCGCCCGGTTTCGTCGCCGCAGTTCGCGCTGCCCGACACCGCGTCGGGCGGCGGCCGCGGCCATCTGCCCCTGAGCTCCGTCGAGCACGCGGCGGCTCTGCGACTGCGCGTCGGCGTCGTGGCGGTGCCCGCGCTCGCCAGCCACGTCCGGCCGGCCCTGGTGCTGGCGGAGCGTGACAGCCGCGCCCTGCTCACCGCCGCCGCTCGACAGGACGTCAGCGTCGCGGGCAGCTATTCGGCGAGCCCGGCAGGGGTGCAGGTGTGGAGCGGCTACTTCGACGGGCCCGACGGGTCCCCCGGGTCGTCGCGGCACCTGGGCTCGATCGACTGGTCCTACGACACTCCGAACAAGCACTACGTCACGATCTATCGCGCGATGGTCACGCAGGCCGGCGTCGACTCCGGCGAGACGACACTGTCGATCCTCGCCCGCGTGCTCGGGCTCGCCGGGCTGCCGGTGGACGGGGCACACATGAGCATGGCCGCACCACCGGCCCGGGACCCCTTCAAACGTGCCTTCGGCGGGGACGACCTCACGCCGGAGCAGCGCAGCCAGCTCGGCCTCTAGCATCTTGCGCAAGGGTCAGCACTAGTCGAACGGCAAGGTCAAACTAGCCGTACGGCTAGGATCCGGCGTAGGGTGAGGGCATGCTCGAGATGGACGACGCGCCAGCCCCCGGCCCGGCCGACGGGCCCGCGGTGAGCGACGGTGCCGCAAGGACCTCTCGGGCGACGGCTGCGAGCATGTCCGGCAGCGCCCAGCGCGTCCTGAGCACGGCGGCGGAACTGTTCGCGGCGCACGGCTACGACGGCACCAGCCTGCAGCTCATCGCCGACCATCTCGGGGTGACCAAGGCGGCGGTCTACTACCACTTCCGCACCAAGAACGAGCTCCTGTTGGCGCTGATCGAGCCCGCGCTGCGTGACTTGCAACAGCTGCTCGATCAGGTCGCCGAGCCGCCGCGCACCAACGCCCAACGCACGGAACGGCTCAACGCCTTCATCGACTACTTGATCCGCTACCGCGGCGTGACGTTCCTGTGCCAGGACGCCGGGGCGCTGGGCGAGCCCACCGTCCGCCAGCACGGTCACGAACTTCAGCAACGGGCGCAGACCCTGCTCACCAGCGAGCACCCGGATGACGGAGATGCCATCACCCGGCTGTGGGGCGCCGCGGCCCTGCAAGGGCTCTACGCGGCGATGGTCAGCTCACCCGACGCACCCCCGCAGTGGCTGCGCAGTGAGCTCACGACACTCGGCCAACACATGATCGCCGGCTATCGCAAGGCGCAGAAGCGCCACAGCACGCCGGCCCCGACCCACAGTGAAGGATAGCCATGCCTGAGATGCGAGCCGCACGTTACGACCGCTTCGGCCCCCCCGAAGTCCTCTACGAAGGCACGGCTCCTGTTCCTCTGCTCGAACCCGGCTACGTCCTCATCCGGGTCGACGCGAACAGCGTCAACGGCGGAGAGCTCTGGGTCCGGGCGGGGCGCGTCAAGCGAGCGACAGGAGCGAAGTTCCCGAAGTTCATCGGAGTCGACTTCGTGGGCCAGGTCGAAGCAGTTGACGCCGCCGCGTCCGGCGTCGCGATCGGTGATCACGTCTGGGGAAGCCTTCCCCGCGACCAGTACATCCGAGGACAGCGCGGCGCCGCCGCCGAGTTGGTGGCCGTCCATCCGCGGCAGATATCGCGAAGTCCGCAAGGGTTGGATCCGTTGGAAGCGGCCGCCCTGCCCTCCGGCACGACAGCGATCACCGCGCTGCGGGACAAGGCCCGGCTGCAACCTGGCGAATCCCTGCTCGTCCGCGGTGCCAGCGGCGGAATCGGGATCGTCGCGGTGCAGCTCGGGCGGCACTACGGCGCCGAGGTCACCGCGCTCGCCGGTGCGGGCAACCTGGACCGGGTGCGCGAACTCGGCGCCCACCACGTGCTGGACTACCGCACGACGGCGCTGCGCGATTTGGGACGCTTCGACGTCGTCCTCGACACCGTCGGCACCGAGCTCAAGGCCCTGCGCAGCCTGCTCTCCCCCGGCGGCCGCATGGTCACCATCACCGTCGACCCGGCCAAGATTTTCTCTTCGATGGCCTACATCGCGGGCTCGATGATCCATGGCTCCCGACGGGTCCGCTTCTTCAGCGGCGCCCCCAAGCATGAGCTCTTCGCCGACATGACCTCGCTGGTCGAGCAGGGAGCCGTCCGGCCCGTGGTCGCCGCGGTCTATCCGCTCGCCTCGATCGCCGACGCGCACCGCGCCCTGGAGAAGGGCGGCAGCTGCGGCAAGCACATCATCAACATCCGGGCAGTGGCCGGAGAGCAACCTGCGGGACGACTGTCCTCGTGATCTGGCGTACGTCGGCGAGGAAAGCAGCCAGCCAAGGTCACCGCCCGCCACTGCGATCGTGGAGAGGTTGGCTGCGGAACTCCTCGTTCACAGACCCGGGCCGCCGGGAACGGTGACGGGTGCACAGGCAGCCGGTCCCGGGCGGGCGGGTGCGGTGGCGTGCGCGGGTCTCGACCAACCTCGTAGCGACCATCTGGCCGTCCCTCACCGGGACGGTCGACGGCTCGCCCAGAACAGCACTGGGCATATCGGGCGAAGTCGTCGGATCAATGTCAGTCATCCGCGCCGACGACCGACGCGGGCCTGCACCTCGTTGGCGGCGGGCGCGTCTTGACCGGCACACCGCCGAAGTGGTGCTCAGCGCTCGGGGCCCTCGTCCATGACATAACCGCCACGCGGCTGCTGCGGCGGACCGCCGGGGCCGTCGGAGGTGCCGACGCCGAGTGACGCGGGTGACGAGGAGAACGGGCTGCCCGACGAGCGGGACCCGATCGCACCGCCACTCATGCTCTTCGCGACGTCGTCGCGCCCCTCGAGGTCGCGCAACTGGCCTTCGATGTAGGTCTTGAGACGGCTGCGGTATTCGCGCTCAAACCCGCGGAGGTCCTCGACCTTGCGCTCGAGCAGGTTGCGCTCGGCCTCGAGCGTGCCGAGCACCTGGCGCTGGCGGTCCTCGGCCTCGCGGATCACCTGGTCGGCGCGCGAGCGGGCCTCCCCGACAATGCGGTCTGCCATCTGGCGCGCCTCGCCGACGTGCCCCTCAGCCGTGCGCTGGGCCATGGCGAGGATGGCCGTGGCCTGCTCGGCCGGGGGTGCGACGGCCGCTTGCGGCGGCGGGGGCGCGGGCGCCATGACAACGGGCGGCGGAGGCGGCGGGGGCGCCTGGGCGGGAACCGGAGCGGGCGCCGGAACGGGCCGCTGCTCGGGCTGCGCCTGACGCACGACGCCACTCTCAGCGGCGGAGCGCTGGGCCTGCGCGAGCTTGGCGCGCAGGTCGTCGTTCTCACGGTGCAGGCGGGTCAGTTCGGCCTCGACCTCGTCGAGGAAGTCGTCGACCTCAGCCTCGTCATAGCCCCGTCCGAGACGGGTCGACGTGAACTGTTTGGCAGCGACGTCCTCAGGACTGAGCGGCATCGGTCACTCCTCGCGGCGAACTGGACAGAGAGCTAAGCAAAGCGATGAACCACCGTCATCCCCAGGCTCACCATGAGCATGAGCACCAGAAATGACAGGTCCAGCGACATGGAGCCTAGGCGTAGCGGCGGGAGCAACCTGCGCAGGGCCTTCAACGGCGGGTCCGTGACGGTGTAGATGAGCTCGGCCACGACGAGCAGAATGCCATGCGGCACCCACGAGCGAGCGAAGACCTGGATGTAGTCGATCACCAGTCGAGCCAGCAGGACGATGAAGAACAGCAGCAGTGCGTAGTAGACGACGGAGGCGACGACGGCCAATGCCCCTCAGCTCTGGTTGAAGAAGCTGCTCTCGGCCATGCGCGCCTTGTCCTCAGCCGTGACCGAGACATTGACCGGCGAGAGCAGGAAGACCTTGTTGGTCACCCGCTCAATCGAACCACGAAGTCCGAAGACCAGACCCGCGCTGAAGTCGACGAGCCGCTTGGCGTCCGAGTCGTCCATGTCGGACAGGTTCATGATCACCGGGGTGCCCGACCGGAACGCCTCGCCGATCTGCTTGGCCTCGTTGTAGGTCCGCGGGTGGATCGTGGTGATGCGGTCGAGCCCACCCGCCATGGCAGCGGCAGCCGGCGACACCGAGCGGTCTGGGACGGTCGCGAGCGAGCCTCGAGTGGTTCCGTGGTCCCAGCCCGCACCCGCTCCGGAGGTCATCGCGGACGTCGCGTCGCGTCGATCGCGCAGGGACGTCGCAGGCCTGGCATAGCCGTGAGCCGTCGAACCTGAGCGCGGTGCGCGCTCCTCCGGCTCGTCGTAGTCGTCGATCTCGTCGTATTCCTCGAAGCGCTCGTCCTCGACAAGGCCGAGGTAGACCGCCATCTTGCGCATCGCGCCGGCCATGGGTGGCCTCCAGGTCTGTGGGTCGTGCTGTGGCTCGGCCATTGGCGCGAACCGTGGGATGGTGCGGTGGAACCGAAGCGTGCACAGGTGTCCGTGCAGGAATCAGGCTGTGCGTGTCGTCATCGCGACGCTACCGGAGCGGCGGCCTGCTTCCGAGGACCGCCGTGCCGACGCGCAGGTGTGTCGCACCGGCGGCGACCGCTGCCTCCAGATCGCCGCTCATTCCCGCGCTGATCCAGGTCGCGGCGGGGTGCTCGCGCCGGACGTCGGCCGCCACCGCCGCCAACGTGGCGAACGCCTCGGCCGCCGCGTCGAGCACCGCGGCGCCCGTCACCCCGCCGGCCCCAGGCTCGGACGGGCGCGGGGCCACCCCCATCACGCCGGCGAGGCGCAGCGACGTGCACGCGGCGACGCCATCGCACAGGGCGCGTACGTCGCCGGGCTGGGCGCCGCCACGGGACGTGGCTTCCGGCGAGCCGGGGGCCGGGTCCAGCGAGACCTGCACCAGCACATCGAGGGTGCGCCCGGCCCGCTCGGCGCCCGAGTCGAGCGCGCGCACGAGCCCGGGGCGGTCGACCGAGTGCACGACGTCGGTGTAGCGGGCGACGGATGCCGCCTTGTTGCTCTGCACGCGGCCCACGAAGTGCCAGCGCAAGCCGAGGTCCTGGCACGCTTGGGCCTTCGCGGCGGCCTCGTGGTCGCGGTTCTCCCCGACGTCGGTCGCGCCGAGGCCGGCGAGCAGGCGTACGTCGTCGGCCGGCCAGGTCTTGGTGACGACGATGAGGGTGAGGTCGTCAGCGCTGCGCCCGGCGGCGTGGCAGGCGCGGCGGATGCGCTCCTGGATCGAGGTCAGACCGTCCGCGAGCTCGTCGCGGCGTGCGCTCACGGGGCGAGCCACGCCAGCAGCGCGTAGCGGCCGGTCGTGCGCTCGCGGCGGTAGCTGAAGAGGTCGTCGCGTTCGAAGGAGCAGCCGTCGATCAGACGAACCTCGTCGCACGTCGCGGCGAGCTGCGAGAGGACCCCGGCGGCAACGTCGAGCGACGGCGCACCGCAGCGGTCGACCGAGCGCGAGACGGGCTCACGCTCGCTGACCTCTTCGCGCAGATCGAGGGGCACGGGATAGCACCGGGCACAGATCGACGGACCGACGCGCGCAACGAGCTCGCGGGCACCGAGCCGGCGCATCGTGGTGACGAGGGCGTCGCAGACGCCGTCGGCCATGCCGCGTCGGCCCGCGTGCGCGACGCCCACCAGGCCCTCGCCGGGCGCCGCCACAACGACGGGCGTGCAGTCGGCGACAAGGACGCCGAGGACGAGACCGCGCCGGCGGGTGACCATCGCATCGGCCTCGGCCGGCTCGCCGACCCAGGGGCCGTCGACCACCGCGACGTCGCGGCCGTGCACCTGACGGGCCAGCACGAGCGACTCGACACCCATGGCGAGCGCCGACATCACGCGGTGCCGGTTCTCGGCAACCGCCGCCGGCTCGTCACCGACGTGGTCGCCGAGGTTCAGCGAGGCGAACGCCCCGGCACTCGCGCCACCGTGGCGGTCGGTGACGGCGATGCCGACGTCACCGACCTGCTCGCGATGAGCGAACACCTACTTGAGGAAGTCGGGGACGTCGAGGTCGTCGTTGTCGTCGAACACGATCGTGCGCGACGGCCGGAGCGGGCGGGACTCGCGCGGCTCGCGCGAGTCGCGCGCGTCACGACCCTCCGTGCGCGGCTCGGGTCGGCTGTCGAGCGGACCACTCCCTCCCGCGCCGGCGGCCACCGGCGTACGCAACGGCGTCGACTGCTGCGGGGGGCTGCTCGGCAGGATCACCGTGGACGGTGAGCGCCGTGCCGCCGCCTGCTCGGCTGCAGATCGGCGCTTGGGTGCTCCCCCGTCGAAACCGGCGGCGATGACCGTCACCCGTACCTCGTCACCCAGGGCGTCGTCGATGACGGCACCGAAGATGATGTTGGCCTCGGGGTGGGCGTGCTCCGCGACCAGCTGCGCGGCCTCGTTGATCTCGAACAGGCCGAGGTCGGAGCCTCCGGCGACCGAGAGCAGCACGCCGTGCGCGCCGTCGACGGACGCCTCGAGGAGCGGGCTCGAGATGGCCTGCTCCGCGGCAGCGATGGCACGGTCCTCGCCGCGAGCCGAGCCGATGCCCATCAGGGCCGAGCCGGCGCCCGACATCACGCTCTTCACGTCGGCGAAGTCGAGGTTGATCAGGCCAGGTGTCGTGATGAGGTCGGTGATGCCGGAGACACCCTGCAGCAGCACCTGGTCGGCCTGCTTGAAGGCGTCGAGGACGCTGATCTGACGGTCGGCGATCGAGAGCAGCCGGTCGTTCGGGATGACGATGAGCGTGTCGACAGCCGCGCGCAGCTCGTCGATGCCCGACTCGGCGCTGCCGGCTCGGCGACGGCCCTCGAACGTGAACGGGCGCGTCACGACGCCGATGGTGAGGGCGCCGAGCTGGCGGGCCATCTTGGCCACCACAGGCGCTCCTCCGGTGCCGGTGCCCCCGCCCTCGCCCGCCGTGACGAAGACCATGTCGGCGCCCTTGAGCACCTCTTCGATCTCCTCGGCGTGATCCTCGGC
>CAXSDR010000129.1:0-7736 GCA_964236445.1 uncultured Motilibacteraceae bacterium
TCGCGAAGGTCGGGACGATGAAGATGAGCATGCCGGTGCACATGAGGATCGCCATGACAAAGACGACGACCGGATAGGTCATGGCCGACTTGACCTTGCCGCGCAGCCGCACCTCGGACTCGTAGTTCGCTGCGATCTGCAGCAGCGTCTTGTCGAGGAATCCGCCGACCTCACCGGCCCTGGTCATGTTCACCATGAGCGGCGGGAAGACTCGGGGGTGCTTGCCGAGTGCCGTGGACAGCGCCACGCCGGACTCGACCTCGGTGCGCACCTCGCCCAGAACCCCCGCAAGAGTCTTGTTCTCCGTCTGGTCGGCCAGGATCGACAGGGCTCGCAGCAGTGAAAGGCCGGAGTTGATCATCGTCGCGAACTGCCGCGACATGATGGCGAGGTCCTTGAGGCCCACCTTGCCGCCGAAGCCCGGGATCTTGAGCTCCATGCCCATGCCCGTGCCAGTCTCGTTGATGCTCACGGGGGCATAGCCCATCGAGCGCAGCTTCTGCGCGACGACCGTGGGCGACTCGGCCTCGATCTTCCCCGTGACGATCTTGCCGCCCTTGTCGCGGACCGAGTACTCGAAAGTCGATGTGGCAGCCATGGCTAACTCCTCAGGCCCGACCGACGAGTCGGTTGAAGTCCTCGACGTGGTGGCACTTCTCGAGCCCGTGCTCGTAAGTGATGGTTCCCCGCTTCACCAGCTCCGCGATGTTCTGGTCCATGGTCTGCATGCCGAACTTCCCACCGGCCTGCATGGCGGAGTAGATCTGGTGCGTCTTGCCCTCACGGATGAGGTTGCGTACGGCAGGTGTGGCGACGAGCACCTCGGTGGCGACCACACGACCACGACCGTCGGCCCGCTTCGCCAGCGTCTGGCAGACGACGCCTTGCAACGACGCGGAGAGCTGCACCCGGATCTGCTGCTGCTGGTGCGGCGGGAACACGTCGATGACGCGGTCGATGGTCTGCGCCGCGTCCTGCGTGTGGAGGGTCGCGAAGACCAGGTGGCCGGTCTCGGCCGCGGTCAGTGCGACGCTGATGGTCTCGAGGTCGCGCATCTCACCGACCAAGATGATGTCGGGGTCCTGGCGCAGCACGTGCTTCAGCGCGTTCTGGAAGGACCACGTGTCCTCGCCCACCTCGCGCTGGTTGACGATGCAGCGCTGGTGGCGGTGGAGGAACTCGATGGGGTCCTCGACCGTCATGATGTGGTCGCTGCGCGTGCGGTTCGCCAGGTCGACGATCGCGGCGAGCGTCGTCGACTTGCCGGATCCGGTCGGGCCCGTGACGAGCACGAAGCCGCGCGGGAGCGAGGCGAAGTTGGAGACCGTCGGTGAGACGCCGAGGTCCTCGAGCCGCTTGATCTCATAGGGGATGAGGCGGAACGCCGCCCCGAGCGAGTCGCGCTGGCGATAGACGTTGACACGGAAGCGGGACTTGCCCGGAACGCTGTAGGAGAAGTCGAGCTCGAGGGTCTCCTCGAAACGCTCCCGCTGCTTCTGCGTCATGAGGCCGTAGAGGATCCGCTGCAGGACCGGCGGGGTCAGGATCGGGAACTCGGGCAGCTGCTCCAGCGCGCCGTTAACGCGCAGCGTCGGCCGCGCGCCCGTGGTGAGATGCAGGTCAGACGCCCCACGTTCCACGACGAGACTGAGCAGCTCGACCAGGTTGGCGTCGTCTTCCTTGGTCTCGGACTCGGTGCTCGAACGGGCGTACGCCGCCTCTGTCACTTCGGACTGCGCGACGAGAGCCGTCAGCTCGTTGGCAGCGGCGAAGGTGCCTGATGTGAGCTCCTGCACGATCGCCGGTTCCATGACGCGCGGTGCCGCGACGAAGGGCGTCTCCGGCTCCAGCGCGATCGGTGCGTAGGAGCCCTGTGCTGGCACGGATGCCTGTCCGGCCGTATCGGTCGGCGCGGGAGCGAAGAATCCCGAGTCAGCCGGAGCGGCATAGTCGTAGTCGGACTTGTAGGAGTCCAGGGTGAACACCTCGGACGGCTCGTCCACCGCGAGTGGCTCGGAGAACGATGTCGACCAGGGCGCGCCCTGTCCGGAGTCGGCCGGTGCAGCCTCGACCTCGTCTTCGGCATCACGTGAGAAGAAGGCGAAAACCTCACCCCGGCGCGCCGCATCGGCCGAGTCGACCTCGGGCACCGGCGCGGGTCCTGGCACGAATCCGGCGTCTTCGACGCCGTAGCCGGACTGGTCCACGTGAGTGCCTCCCAAGAATCGTCGCGCAGCGCGGGACAGCGCTGGCGTCTCTCGTTCGCATCGGCTTGCTGGGCTCGGCCCTTGAGCAGGAGCTGGGCACAAAGACCTCAGACGACGACGCGCAGGATCTCGTCGATGGAAGTGACGCCCGCCTTCACCTTGAGCAGGCCGTCGGTGCGCAGCGGGATCATGCCTTCTTCGAGCGCGACCCTGGCGATCGCCGTGCTCGACGCGTGCTCCACCGTGAGTCGCTCGATGTGCTCCGAGACCGGCATGACCTCGTGCAGCGCCAACCGGCCTTTGTAGCCCGTCTTCGAGCAGACGGGGCAGCCGACAGGCCGGAACAGCTCCGGCAGCTCTTCACCGTCCTGCCACGGGAACCGCGCCACGCGCAGCTGCTCAGGGGTCGGGGTGTAGGCCTGCTTGCACTTGGTGCACAACCGGCGAGCGAGACGTTGCGCGAGGACGCAGTCCAGTGCCGAACCCACGAGGAACGGCTCGATCCCCATCTCGGTGAGCCGGACGACCGCCGACGGCGCGTCGTTCGTGTGCAGCGTCGAGAGCACGAGGTGACCGGTGAGCGCGGCTTCGACAGCGATCTGTGCGGTCTCGTGGTCGCGGATCTCTCCGAGCAGCACGATGTCGGGGTCCGATCGCAGGATGGAGCGCAGCGCGGCGGCGAACGTCAGACCGGCTTTGACGTTCACCTGCACCTGGTTGATGCCGGGCAGGCGGTATTCCACCGGGTCCTCGACCGTGATGACGTTGACCTCGGGCCGACTCACGATGTTCAGCGTCGCGTAGAGCGTCGTCGACTTGCCGGAACCCGTCGGTCCGGTCACGAGGATCATGCCGTAGGGCTTGGCGAACGACTTGGAATAGCTGGTGTAGTTGCTCTCGCTGAACCCGAGGTCGGCGAGGTCGAGCCGAGCCGTCGAGTTGTCCAGGATTCGCATCACGACCTTCTCGCCCCACACCGTCGGCAGTGTGGCGACACGCAGGTCGATCTTCTTGCCGTGGGCATTGACGGAGAGCCGGCCGTCCTGCGGGATCCGACGCTCGGCGATGTTGATGTCAGCCATGATCTTCAACCGGCTGATGACTCCTGACTGGATCGCCTTGGGCGAGCGCATGATCTCGTGCAGGACGCCATCGATGCGAAACCGGACCCGGAGCTCTTTCTCCGTCGGTTCGAGGTGGATGTCGGAGGCACGGTCCTGGACCGCCTGCGTGATGAGCAGGTTGACGTACTTCACGATCGGCGCGTCCTCGACGACCTCGCGCACCTTGGAGAGGTCCTCGGCCTCCGCGGCAGCGTTGTCCATGACGCTGCTGAGGTCATCGAGGTCGTCGTCCGCACGGTAGTAGCGGTCGATGGCCGACATGACGTCGCCGCGGGTGGCGACCACCGGCCGGATCTCGCGATGCGTCAGCGAGCGAAGGTCGTCGATGGCGAAGACGTTGGCAGGGTCTGCCATCGCGACGACGAGCTTGCCGTCCTCGAAGCCGATCGGCATCGCCGAGTGGCGGCGACACACCGCTCCCGGCACCAGACCGGCCGCTGAACCGTCCACCGTGGTGTCCGAGAGGTCGACGAAGCGCATGCCGATCTGCGCAGCGAGGGCAGCGACCAGCTGGGCCTCGGTCAACGTTCCCTGCTCGACCAGGACGCGCCCGAGGCTTCGTCCGGCACGCTCGTGCTCGGCGTGGGCAGTCTTCAGCTGCACGTCACTGACAAGTCCGCGCTCGATCAGGATGTCGCCTAGTTGCTTCACAGGTGCCCTCCGGAACGAGCTTCGTCGGCCGTTGCATCGACAGGGATCCCCAGTTGCTGAAGCAGGGCGCGAGCCGGCAGCAGGGCGTCGGGTGCCACGTGGTCGGCGACCAGCCGGGCGTAGGCCGCGCCTGCGCGCTGCGCGGCAGCGTCGTGCAGACCCGCGCGCTCGAGCCCCTGGGCGACAGCGAGCCGCAGGTAAGGACGAGCCGCGCCCTGCGCCGCGTCGACGGACAGGAGCAGCGTGACGGCCCTCGGGCGATCTCCCAGCGCCAGGATCGCTTCGGCCCTCGACACCTGTAAGTGGGCGTCGACGGCACCCGCACGGGCGGTGCAGCGGACGGCGTCGGCCTGGACCGCACGGTCGTGCGACGTCAGCCGGCGCGCGCACAGCGCGCTCGACGGGAGCTGCGCCACCTCACCTCGCAACGGCAGCACCGTGCCGGCTGCGCGTACCCAGCCCGGCGCATCGACGGTCGACTCCAGGGCCCGCGCTCGCGTCGCGAGCCCGGCTCCGAGCAGGACCACGCCCAGGAGCAGCGCCGCCGAGACCCGCGGCGCGAGCCGGTCGGCAGACCGTTGCACCGGTTCCGCCGAGGGCTCGGTCTCGCGCCAGGGCGGCACGATCCCCGCCATCACGGCATACAGCGCGAGCAGCGCGGGGTATTGCCAGTCGTTGTCGACCGCCGAGTGCAGGCTGAGGCTGACCACGGCGAGCGAGGCAGCGAGGGCCTGCCACTCGCGGGCCACCACGACGCCACGCAGTGCCTTCGCCAGGATGATGCCGCAGGCCACCGCCATCGGGATCCCGAGCAGCACTCCCCCGTCGGAGAAGGCCTGGATCGGCCCGCTGTGGACGAACGCGCTCAGCTGCACGCCGTCGGGCATATAGGTGGGCGCCTCCCCCCGGAAGGACCCGAAGCCTCCACCCGTCAAGGGATGGTGCCGCCAGATCGCGAGCGCTGCTCGCCACATCGCGACACGCGCCCCCCCGTTGCCCGAGAGGCTCTCGGCACTGTTGCGCGCCCGGACCGTCGCCAACGCGGATCCGCCGCTACCCATGACGAAGCTGCTCGTCGTCGCCGTCGAGACCACCCAGGTGACGATCGGCAGCAGAGCGATGCCGATGCGACCCTTGCGGTCGCGCAGCGCCCGAGCCGCCAGGACGAACCAGCAGAGGGCGAGCAGACCGATCGAGGCACGGGAGGCCGAGAACAACACGCCGCACGAGCACAGGGGCGCGACGACCCAGCCGACGGTGCGCGCCACGCCCTCGCCCCGGACCGCGGCGACAGCAGCGACGGCAGCCACCGCCCCGACGAAGCCGGCGAACTGGTTGTGCCAGAAGAACGTGCCGAGCATCTTCGTCGTGACGTCCTGGCTCGACCACCACGGCAGCCACGCCTGCGACATCTGCTCGAGGCCGACGAGGGCGACGAGGGCGACGACGGCAAGCCGTCGCGCGGCCGTCCCGGCCCACGCCCGCACCGTGAGATAGAGACCGCCCGCATAGGCGTACGACGCCACTTGGGCGAGATCGGAGAAGCCGGTCGGCGCCGTCGACCCCACGATCAGCGCCGCGAGGAACGGGGCCAGGGCCACGGCCATGTGACGCGACGACAGGAGCCGCCACGGGCTCACGGCGCAGGCGGCAGGGACGAGAAGCAGGCACGCGGCTCCCAGCGTCCACGAGTGACGGCCACCGGTGTCGTGGGTGAGGGGAATGCCCCAGTAGGCCAGCGAGACGAAGACCATCACCGTGGCGAGCCGGGCGCGGACGGTCGTGAAGGCCGCGAGGTCCCAGCCGAGCGCCGGGCGTGGAACGGGAAGCGCGCGCAGCGGCAGGCTCGTCACCCCCGCAGCATCGGCACCCGTCGCGAGGCGCTTGACACCTGCGCCCGGTGGGACAGCAGCTCGGCCGCTGCCTGCGCCATGCCCGGGTGCCGGCTCAGCGCGAGGGCAAGGGACGTGCCGTCGCGAAACACGAGGGTGACCACCGGCTCGGGGACGGCGCTGGCGCTGCGGGACCCGCGACGCGCAGCATGGCGAGCCGCCGTGCGCGACGACCGGACACGCACCTCACGCGCCGCGAGGCGAGGTCGGCTCCGTCGAGGCGTCGTCGGGGATGTTCGCGGCCTGCGGCTCCACGCCCTCATCGACGTCGATGGCGTGCAGCACCTCGTAGAACAGTGACAGCACCACCTCGCGCACGGAGTCCCGCTCGAGCGCCGAGCACGCGACCACGGCCGTGCGCGCGTCGAGGGTGAGGCGCTCGCGGACCTGCGCGTCGAGCTCGGGCAGCACCTGCTCCAGCCGGTTGAGCGCCACGACGAACGGCACACCCGGTGCACTCGTGCGGAAGGACGCCAGGATCGTCGCGGCGTCGGTGAGGGACGCCTCGTGCGTGCCGTCGACGAGAAGGATGAAGCCGATCATCCCCTCGCCGAGGATCTCCCACATGAACTCGAACCGCTCCTGCCCCGGCGTGCCGAACAGGTAGAGCACGAGCTCGCGGTCGACGGTGATCCGCCCGTAGTCCATCGCGACCGTGGTCTCGGCCTTGCGTTCGCTGGTGTCGTCGGAGACGTCGCGCTCGGTCGACAGGACGGTGATGTCGCTGATCGTGCGGATGAACGTGGTCTTGCCGGCCGCGAACGGCCCTGTGACGACGATCTTGACCGCGGTGCTGCTGCTGCGGCGACGCGTCTTCGCCGACCCCCGCGACGCCATCAGGAACGCCTCGTGCTCATCAGAGGCCACGCACTCCGGCGATCAGGCGCAGCATCAGGCTGCGGTCGACGCCGTGGTCTCGCTCGAGCAGGGCTGTGTGGTCCATCTCGCTGGACCCGTCGCCGTTGATGGAGATGTTGGAGCCGTCGCGCGGGGCGGGCAGGGAGACGACCTCTGCCCCTTCGGAGAAGGTCGGCCGGCGCCGCGGCAGGAAGGGCTCCTCCCGCGCCGGGACGACGTCGGACCGATCGTCGCCGGCCGGCACGATGCGTACGCGGGTGGGCACCGGCTCGAAGAGCTGCGTCTCGAGCGGTGCCAGCATCGCGAGCCGGCGCTGCAGGCCGAGCAGGTCGTCGCCGGAGGCGTCACGCACCTCGAGCAGCCCGCGGGCCACGAGGGCTGCGAGCTTGGTGACGGCCGTGTACTGCCCCGTTCCCGCCAGCTCCACGACATCGGCCACGGAGCGCCGACCGTCGGTGAGCGCGAGCAGGCTCCACTCGTCGCGGCTCAGCGTCGTCTCGAGCGGCGGCACCACAGGCATCGCCAGGACAGCGGTCGGTGACGGGATGATGCTGGCGACCGCGTCCCAGCCCTCGCCGCGCTTGGTCGTCTCGAGAATGAGCGCGTCGACGGTCAGGACGACGCCGACGTCGTCGGTGTTGACCTCGTCGACCTGGAACGCGAAATCGCCCTCGGGCCGGCGCAGCATGTCGAACACCGCGTCGACCGTGAGCTCACGTGCTGCCGGCTCGGCGGCGGCTGCTGATACGGCGCCGGCTGCGACGAGCGACCGCACCACGCCGGTCGGGTCGTCCCCGGTCGCACGCTCGACCGCGGTGAGCAGGGCATCGTCGTCGACCTCCGTGGTCGCGACGATGCGTCGGGCCAGGCTCTGGCGGGTGGAGTCCGAGCTCGCGCCCGTCACCGAGCCGTCACAGAACCACACCACCCCCTCGGCAGAGGAGGTGCGCAGGTGCAGGCCGCCGGTCTTCTTCGTAAAGCTCAGGAGCTGGAAGATGTCGGGC
>CAXSDR010000130.1:0-7658 GCA_964236445.1 uncultured Motilibacteraceae bacterium
CGGTCTCGGCGACTCCGGGAGCGCTGCTGCTGGTGTCGATCCCCGCCTCGGACATCCGCTCCGATGCCGACGGCCACAGTGCCAGTGACCTCGAGATCGGCGGCGTGCACGGCAAACAGGCACTGGCACGGCTGCAGAACGTCGTGGGCCGCACCGCCTATGAATGGCGGCCCGCCTCGTCGCAGGAGTCCTTCGAGATCGTCCGTCGCCGACTGTTCGTCGACCCCGACGGCGACGCGCGGCATCGGATCGCGGCGACGGCTCGCGCGTTCGCCGAGTTCTATCAGCGCCACACCGGCGAGTTCCCCGCAGAGACGCGTGATGCGTCCTACGAGGCGCGGATCCGCGCGGCCTTCCCGATCCACCCGGAGCTGTTCGACCGGCTCTACACCGACTGGTCGAGTCTCGAACGGTTCCAGCGCACGCGCGGTGTGCTGCGGCTCATGAGCGCGGTGCTGCACACGCTCGACGCTTCGGACGATCCATCACCACTGATCATGCCCGGGTCGTTGCCGCTCGATGCGGTCGGCGTACGCGACGAGATCGCCAAATATCTTGATGACAACTGGAAGCCGATCGTCGACGCCGACATCGACGGAATCGGATCGGTGCCGGCGCGCATCGACGAGGAGCGACCGCTCTTCGGCAACCGGGCGCTCACCCGCCGCATCGCGCGGGCGCTGTTCCTCGGTTCAGCAGCCACGTTGAAGAGTGCCCACAAGGGGATCGAGCGACAGCGGCTCTTCCTCGGTGTCGCCCAGCCGGGTGACACCGTCGGGAACTTCGGCTCGTCACTGCAGCTGTTGTCCGACCGGGCGACGTTCCTCTTCAGCGAGGGGGAGCGCTATTGGTACGACACCCAGCCCTCGCTCAACCGCAAGGCCGCCGAGAAGGCCGAGAGCCTCGAAGCGGCTGATGTCTGGGAAGAGATTGTCGCCAGGTTGCGTCGTCGTGAACCGAGCCAGCCCGGACTCTTCGCCGATGTGACCGTCGCACCGTCGACCAGCGCCGACGTCGCCGAGCCGGAGGGTGCCCGACTCGTCATCCTGCATCCACGGTTGACGCACACGGCCAAGGGCACAGCGTCCGAAGCCTGGGTGTTCAGCGACGAGCTGATGAAGTCGCGGGGGAGTGCGCCCCGTGACCGACGCAACCTTCTCGTGGCGCTCGGCGCGGACAGTCAGCGCTATGCCGAGCTCGAGTCGGCGGTCCGGCAGCACCTCGCCTGGCGAGACATGTCGAACCGCACGGCCGAACTCGACCTGACACCGCAGAACGAGGCCCTGGTGCGTCGCCGGCTCGATGAGAGCAACCGTGCCGTGGACTCGCGCATCCCCACGACCTATATCTGGGCTTTCTATCCGTCACAGCGAGACGGGGCAAGGCCGGCTGAGCTGCGTGCGTTGAAGATCGACGGGACGGAGGACCGGCTCGCGATCCGGACCTCGGCGCGGTTGGGCAAGGAGTTCATCCTGATCGCCCAGCTGGGTGCGCAGACCGTGCGGACAGCGCTCGACGGCAAGCTTCGCTCCCGGTGGAACGACGGCCGGTTGTCCGTCGGTGAGCTCTGGTCGTTCTATGCGAAATATCCCTACCTCGACCGACTGCGCAACCGGCGCGTGCTCGATGACGCGGTGTCCTCCGTCCTCGACGAACTCGAGTGGACCGGCGGCGGATTCGCGCTGGCCACCGGCTATGACGCCGCCACAGGTGACTTCGAGGGACTGGTGCTGCCAGGGGCCACTGCGTCGTTCGGGACTGTGCTGGACACCACGCTGCTCGTCGCACCGGAGCTCGCACTGCGTCAGATGGAGCGGACCGAGGCAACGGTCGCGGCCGACCCCGGCGGCTCTTCCCCCACCCCGGGCACAGCCTCAGCGACGCGCACGGGGTCGGATCGCCGTGTCACTGCGCCGCCGTCGCCGCAGAGAACCCGCAACGTGAGCTACGACGCCAGATTGACGATCCAGCCGGGCAAGGAGATCGTCGCGCAGCTGCGCGATGCTGCAGTCGAGCTGTTGGCTCATCTTGCGGCGGGGTCCCCCGACTCCTTGGACATCACCCTGACGGTGCATGCGGAACGCATCGACGGGTTCGATGACGGCACAGTTCGCACCGTGACGGAGAACGGCACGACCCTGGGGTTCGCGCTCAACCGGTTCGAGGACGGGTGAACTTCGGCGACCGGCTGCCGATCCCGGGAGATCGTGGCCGCAGGGTTGTTCCGATGGACCCTGCGTTGGCGTCGGCGATCGGCTTGCATCACTCACTGACCACCGCGATTGCCGATCTCGTCGACAACTCCATCGATGCGGAGGCTGCCCACATACGCGTCCGGTTCCTTCTCGACGGAACGTCGCCCATCGGCCTGCAGATCCTCGACGACGGTTCAGGCATGGACAGCATCGCCATGGACCGAGCCATGACCTACTCCGGCGCGCGCAGCCATGACGCCGGCGAGCTCGGCCACTTCGGCGTCGGACTCAAGGCCGCATCGTTGAGCCAGGCCGACACGATCCTCGTGTGCAGCCGGGCGCACGGCGCAGCACCTGTCGGACGCAAGCTCGTCAGATCCGGTGACCGCGCAGCACCGGAGGTCGGGGAGTTGGCCACCGGTGCTGTGCTGCAGCGCCTGGACGGCATCGAGCTCGACTTCGCACTGACGAGCGGAACGGTCGTCGAGTGGCGAGACGTGCGCTTCTTCCCCAGCACGCCCGATGTCGACGAGCAGCAGCGCTGGCTCAGCGAGGCCGTGCGTGACGTCCTGTTGCACTTGGGCCTCGTGATGCACCGGCTGCTCGACGAGATGCTCGAAATCTCGGTGGAGACCCTGGACATCCGGTCGGGAGCTGCCGGTCCCATTCGTGACGTGGCGCCCATCGATCCCTTCGACTACCCGCGGTCGGGAGCCCACGACTTCCCGCAGGTCATCGTCGTCCGGATGCCGGATGGCTCGGAACCCGTGGAGACCGAAGCCCACATCTGGCCCGCGAGCAGCCAGACCCCGTCGTTCAAGCTCGCCGGACGGCCCGGTGCGGATGCCCAGGGCTTCTTCGTCTATCGCAACGGCCGACTCCTGCAGGCCGGAGGGTGGAACGGCGTCCGGCCGGAGCGACCGGACTGGGGACTTGCCAGGGTCAAGGTGGAGCTACACGCAAGCGCATCCAGGCACGTCACCATCAACCCCGAGAAGTCCGGCGTGGAGTTCTCCGACGCGCTGCGGCGGGCGATGGAGCTTGCCCGACTGAGCCCCTCAGGAATGTCGTTCGTCGACTACCTGGAGGTCGCGTCCGGTCAGTCGCGCGCGGCGCGCGCTCGTGAGCGCCGCCCGATCGTCGTGACAGAGCCACGGTCGGGCATGACAGCGAATGTCTTGAGGGCGTACGCCGATGCAGTGGACTTCGTCGATGTTGCGCCCGTCGACATCGTGTGGCGGACGCTGGACGTCGACCGGGTGTTCCACATCGACATGGACACGCGCGAACTCGCGCTCAATCTGCGCTATCGGCGGACGCTCGCCGGTTCGGAGAGCCTCGACCCCGAGGACGGTCCCGTCGTGAAGGTGCTCTTCCACCTGCTCATGGAGAAGCACTTCCAGGGCTCCTTTCTCGGCGCCCGGGACAAGCTCGAAGTGCAGGCCTGGCACGCGTTGCTGCTCGCCGCCGTCCATGCGCAGCAGATGAAGGAGACCGGTTCATGAGCAACGAGAGCCACTTGACGGCTTCCACGCTGCAGACCTACTTCGCAGCCGGACGCGTGGTCGTGCTGGCCATAGCGACGACGCCGGAGTGCATGCTGCGCGTCGACCCACCGCATCGACGCATCGAGCTGTGGACGCCCGCCGTCGGACCAGAGCCCGACGTGACCGCGATGAGCCGCGTGAGCCTGGACGTGGAGGAGCGCGACGACGGACCATGGTTCGTGCTCGCTGTGGACGCGCGCGATGCGCACTTCGAGGCCTACACGCTGCTGGCTGCAGTCATCGACGACCTCGAGGCGGGCCGACCCTTCCATGTGGCGACGAGTCGGTCGTTCGCAAGCTACCGCGACCTGCTCGCCGGCCGCGATCGGCTGAGCGAGGAACGAGCGACAGGCCTGCTCGGTGAGCTGCTGCTCCTCGAACACCTCATACTCGCTCAGGGCGAGGGGCCGGCACTGTCGAGCTGGCTGGGACCAGAGGCGGAGGAACACGACTTCGCCCTCCCGGACCTCGACGCCGAGGTGAAGACGACGCTGTCCGAAACGCGAAGGCACGTCATCGGCACCGAGCAACAGCTCGCTTCGACGCCCGGCCGTCCGCTGTGGCTCGTGTCGATCCAGCTGACCCGAGCCGGTGACGCGCGGCAGGGGTTCGGGCTGCCTGATGTCCTCGGACGCATCCGAGCACAGCTCGGCTCCGGCGCAGCACCGTTCGCGGCACATCTGCAGTCGATGGGCTGGCGTGACCATGACCTGGAGCTCTACCGGGAGCGCTACCTGCTGCGCACCGCCCCAGCCGCCTATCTGGTCGACGAGGCGTTCCCGGCAGTGACCCGCGCCCGCATCGAGTCGGTCGTTCCTCAACCCGAATCCGTCAGTGCCGTCTCCTATCGTCTCGATGTCTCAGGCCTGACGGCCGGGATGCCACCGGGGGCGCTCTCCGGCTTCGTCGGAAGGACAATGCCGTGACCAGTGCACGCCCCGAGCTGATCTCCGCGCTCGGCAGCATGGAGCAGCGCCCCTCGGAGCTCCTCAGCACCGTGAACTTCTTCGTCGTCAGGGCCGGCGGCGCGGCCACTGACGAGTCGACCCTCGTGTCACAGCTCTCGACGAGTGATGTCAACGACGCGGCGCGAGTCCGCTTCCAGCTCCTGCTCAGCCGCTGGGATTCGACCGATGACCCGGACTGGACCCAGAAGACGAAACCGCACGGTGCCGACCGTCGCGGTCTCGTGCATGACCTGCTGGGATTCGGCTCCGATGCACGTGAGGACATCGACAGGGTCTTCCCGCGGGATCCGGGTGCGATCGTGATCGAGGGTGACGATGGGGACTGGCAGCCGTGGTACGCCGTCTCGCAGGGCAGCAGGCCGGGGTTCTACTGGGACGCCTATTCCTCGGTGCTGCTCGACAAGGGCATGCCGTCCGACGCTGTGGCGAAGCTCGACTCGACGACGACAGCAGTGGTCCGCAAGCTCGCCGACCCGACGCGTGACGAGCGCTATCAAGCCAAGGGCCTCGTCGTCGGCTATGTGCAGAGCGGCAAGACCGCCAACTTCACCGGCGTCGTGGCAAAAGCCATCGACGCAGGCTACCGGCTCATCGTGGTGCTCACCGGCACGGTGGAGATCCTGCGAAAGCAGACACAGCGGCGGATGGACATGGAGCTCGTCGGCGTGGAGAACATCCTGGTAGGCATCGACGAGAACGACTCGGCCAGGATCGCGCAGACGGACTATGCCTCCGACCAGGACTGGCCGGACAAGTTCCTGCGTCACGGCATCAACCTCGACAACACCGACGGTGTCCCTACCATCCGACGGCTGAGCACCTTCACCGGCGACTACAAGAAGCTGAAGCAAGGTCTCTCCGCGCTGGACTTCCGCTCCGGTCGGGAACTGATCGATCGGGGACGGCCGCTCTTCGACCCGGTGAATCTCTTCGGGAGCGATGTCCGGCTTGCTGTCGTCAAGAAGAACAGCACCGTGCTCAAGAAACTGGTCGAAGACCTCGGTGACATCCGCGCGGACCTCGGCGAGATCCCGACATTGATCATCGACGACGAGGCCGACCAGGCCTCCGTCAACACCAAGCGCAACAAGTCCTCTGCCGAGGAGAAGGAGCGGACTGCCGTCAACCGACGCATCTCGGATCTTCTCGGCGTTCTGAGCCGTGCGCAATATGTGGGCTACACAGCCACCCCGTTTGCCAACGTCTTCATCGATCCCGATGACTCCGAAGACATCTTCCCGAAGGACTTCATCATCAGTCTGGATCGACCCGAGGGCTACATGGGAGCCGCAGACTTCCACGACCTCGACGTCGATCGGGATCCCGACGCCAGCACGATCGAGAACTCGAACGAGAAGTGTCACGTCCGTGGCCTCTACGCCACGGACGACGCCGACCGGGATGCCGAGATGCTCGAGGCGCTGGACTCGTTCGTCCTGTCAGGTGCCATCAAGCTCTATCGTGCGTCGAAGGGATCGGCGCTTGCCGGCTCGTTCCGGCACCACACCATGCTCGTGCACGAGTCGGTGCGCAACGACGAACATGCGGCGCTGGCAGAGCGCATCCGGGAGCTCTGGCGTCGCGCTGGCTATGACTCCCCTGCCGGGATGCAGCGGCTGCGTGCGCTGTACGACAACGACGTGGCACCCGTCACCGCTGCCCTGCACCGACGGGCGTCATCGCAGGCCGCTCGTCTCGCGCGCACCACGCCGTCGCGACCTTTGCTGCCCGAATCATTCGACGTGCTGGAGAACGGTCGATGGGTCGGCAAGGCGCTCGACCGCATTCAGAGCGGCGTGTCGCCGGTGATCGTCGTGAACGGCGACAGGGAACAGGACTACACCCAGGACGCCCTGGACTTCATGGCCGACGACGTGTGGAAGATCCTTGTCGGCGGCGCCAAGCTCAGTCGTGGATTCACGGTCGAGGGTCTGACCGTCTCCTACTACACCCGTCGGACGATGCAGGCCGACTCGATGATGCAGATGGGGCGTTGGTTCGGATTCCGTCCGGGCTATCGCGATCTCGTCAGGCTCTTCATCGGGCGCAACGTTCCGGCCCCCGGCGGTAGGCCTGTCGATCTGTTCGAGGCGTTCGAAGGGATCGTCCGAGACGAGGAGGACTTTCGCGCCGAGCTGCTCCGCTACAGCGCGACAGGCGACTCCGGAAACCCCGGCATCACCCCTCGCGAAGTCCCACCCATGGTCTTCCAGGCGGTACCTTGGCTGAAGCCGACCGCGACGAGCAAGATGTACAACGCCGAGCTCGTCATCCGAGGTGCAGGTGGCGCCCTCGTGGACTTCCCTCGTCAGCCGGAACGCGAGAATGGGGAAGTGAACGCCAGACACTTCCATGCGGCCCAGGCGTTGCTCGAAGCGGCGGATCAGGTGGGCAACTTCGGCTACGACGACGACGGAGTGCCCAGAACTTTCGATTCACGCTACGGAATGTTGCCTGCCGCCGTGGTTCGCGATGTCGTGGCCAGATTCGCGTGGCTTACGAACTACGACTTCGCGCCCCACTTGTCCTTCCTGGACGAGGCGATTCGCAAGGGCAGCCTGACGGACTTCGTCGTGCTGGTTCCGGTGTTGACGACGGCCGCACTGAGATCTGTGGGTGACGTCCCGGACGTGCCGTTGATCAAGCGTGTTCGTCGGCCGAGGGGTGGTTTCTCAGGCAGCTCCTTCCGCCAACGTGCGGCGGCGGAGACGATCGCCGGAGGCCGGGACGAAGGACGGCACAATGTCAAGGGCGGCGACCTGGCCGTCGCTCTGCACACCCCGACACGGGCAGCGATCTTGCTCTCGTTCGCCTATGACGTCAAGGGTGGCGATGGCATCGCAGGCGACTCGCCGATGACGGTCGAACCGAGCGACGTGGCGACGCTGTTCTCCTGGGCATTGCCCTACGCCGCGGCGCCGAACGGTCGCGCCGGGTTCAAGACGCGC
>CAXSDR010000131.1:0-7464 GCA_964236445.1 uncultured Motilibacteraceae bacterium
AGCCCGGGACGAGACGGCGTACGTCCTGCTTGGTGAGGTAGCGCCGCGTCGCCAGTAGGCAGATGAGCAGGTTGAGCAGGCGTTCGGTCTTGCGCCGTGACACGGCGGATTCCCGTGGGGTCCGGTGGTTCGTCGACCGGCTCAGCGCACGCCGAGCAGGTCGACCACGAACACCAGCGTCTCGCCCGGCGCGATGACCGAGCCGGCACCGCGTTCGCCGTAGGCGAGGTGAGAGGGGATCGTGAGGCGGCGGCGCCCACCGACCCGCATGCCCGCGACACCCTGGTCCCAGCCGGCGATGACACGGCCGCCGCCGAGCGGGAACGCGAACGGCTCGCCCCGGTTGTAGGAGGCGTCGAACTCCTCGCCCGTGGAGAAGGCGACGCCGACGTAGTGGACGCTCACGGTGCGGCCGGCGACGGCTTCGTCCCCGGTGCCCACCGTGATGTCGTCGACGACGAGCTCGCTGGGGGCGTCGCCCTCGGGCGGGTCGATCTCGGGCTTGTTCACAGGACACCTTCCGTCGTCTCGCGCTGTCGTGCGACCGGCTGCCGCCGGTCAGGGCACCCGCGACCTGCGCGGGAGGGCCCAACGGACCCTAGCCGACCCGTAGGGTTCCCTCGTGATCCGCTGGCGTACGGGCGAGGTGCGCGGCGTACGCGCTGCATGGGCAGGCGCTCTCGAGCTCGAGGTCGAGGTCGACGGCTCCTCGTCGAGAGCGCTCGCGTTTCCCGCGCTCGTGGGGTCGCCGGAGGTCGGCGACCGGGTGCTGCTCAACGTGTCGGCCCAGCAGCTCGGTCTGGGCACCGGGGGCTACGCCTTCGTGGTGGCGGTGCCCGACCGGCTGCCACCCGACCTGCCACCGGCGCCCGGTCACCTCGTCAAGGCCCGCTACACACCTCTGCAGGCCGTCATCCTGGGCGTCGACGAGCAGGACTCGGACCACTATGCCCGCTTGCGCGACGCCGACTCGGTCGACGGCATGCCGGTGGTGGTGGCAGATCTGCACTCCGCGCTGCCGGCGGTTCTCGCGGGCGTCTACGAGCAGCGGCCCGGCACGCGCGTCGCCTATGTCATGACCGACGGCGGCGCCCTGCCGGCGTGGTTCTCCCGCACCGTCGCCGGACTGCGCGCGGCGCGGTGGCTGGCGGGCACCGTGACCGTGGGGCAGGCCTTCGGAGGTGACCTCGAGGCGGTCACCGTGCACACCGGGCTGCTGGCGGCGCGGCACGTGATGGGTGCGGAGCTTGCCGTGGTGGTGCAAGGGCCGGGCAATCTCGGCACGGGCACGAGATGGGGGTTCTCGGGGGTCGCAGCCGGTGAGGCCGTGAACGCGGCGGGCTGTCTCGACGGACGCCCGGTCGCGGCCCTACGGGTGTCGCAGGCCGACCCGCGGGAGCGCCACCGCGGGGTCTCGCACCACAGCCTCACGGCCTACGGCCGGGTCGCCCTGCACGCGGCCGACGTGGTGGTGCCCATCCTCGGCGGCGACGTGGGCGAGCTGGTCTCGGCCCAGGCCGCAGCCCTGGGCGACCGCCACCGCCTCGTGGCGGTGACGGTCGACGGGCTGTTCGACGCGTTGTCGGGCAGCCCCGTGCCGCTGTCGTCGATGGGACGCGGGATCTCGGCCGACCCCGCCTGCTTCCTGGCCTCCGCAGCCGCCGGACGCCACGGCGCATCGCTGCTGGCGTCCGGCACTGCGGAGTCGGCGCGGACTACTTCTTGACCGGGGCGATGCTCACCAGGTCGACGACGAACACCAGCGTCTCCTTCTGGAGCGGGCTTCCCGCCTGGGTGCCATAGGCCAGGTCCGGCGGGATGACCAGCACGCGGCGACCGCCGACCTTCATGTGCACGAGGCCGACCTGCCACCCGGGGATGACACCACCGGAGAGCGACGCGGCGAACGGCTTGCCGGTCTTCCAGGAGGAGTCGAACTCGGCACCGTCAGCCCACTTGACGCCGACGTACTGGAACGTGCCGGCACCGTTGACGGGGATCGTGGCGCCGGTCCCGACGGTGAGGTCCTTGATGACGAGCTTGGTCGGAGGCGCACCCACCGGCTTGGCGATGCTCGGCTTCTTGCCGAGCGCGCCCGTGACCACCGGCGTGTTGGCCGAGGTCGACGGCGTCGTGCACAGGCGTAGCAGGATGGTGACCAGCTTCTCGAAGTCGGCCGGTGACGTGGGCGCCGCGCTCGCGCTGGCGAGGTCGGCGGGCGTCGGGGAGTCGCAGGACTTGGTTGCGGCAGCGGACGGGTCCGCCGAGGCGGACGGGCCCGGCGTGCCTGCCGTGGTGCTCCCGGCCTTGGGCGAATCGCTGCTGCTGCCGCCGCAGGCGCTCAGCCCGAGAGCGAGCACGACGGCGGACACGGCTGTGAGGACGGTGTTTCGGGGAAGACGGCGCACGACAAACCTTCGGGGCTGGGGGCGAGGGGCTCCCCCACGTTACGCGGCGGACCTGTGAGCTCCGCGCGCGCAGCCCGTCACATGCTCGCGATCAGCTTCTCGACGCGCTCGTCGACACTGCGGAACGGGTCCTTGCACAGCACCGTGCGCTGGGCCTGGTCGTTGAGCTTGAGGTGCACCCAGTCGACCGTGAAGTCGCGGCGCCGCTCCTGGGCGCGGCGGATGAAGTCACCGCGCAGCCGGGCCCGCGTCGTCTGCGGGGGGCGAGTCTTGGCCTCGAAGATGTCGAGGTCGCGGGCCGTGCGCTCGACGAGCCCCTTCGACTGGAGCAGGTAGTAGAGCCCGCGATTGCGCCGGATGTCGTGATAGGCGAGGTCGAGGGCGGCGATGCGCGGGCTCGACAGCTCCAGGCTGTGCTTGGCCTTGTAGCGCTCGAGCAGGCGGTATTTCGTCACCCAGTCGATCTCCCGCCCGACCAGGTCGAGGTCGCCGGTGTCGACAGCGCTCAGGGTGCGCTCCCACAGGTCGAGCACCCGCTTGCCGTTGCCGTCGTCGAGGCCTCGGCGTGACGCGAAGTCCCGCGCCTTCGAGAGGTATTCGTCCTGGATCTCCAGCGCGCTCGCCTCGCGGCCGTTGGCCAGGCGTACGCGCCGACGCCCCGTCATGTCGTGGCTGATCTCACGGATCGCACGGATGGGGTTCTCGAGCGTCATGTCACGCAGGACGACACCGGCCTCGATCATGCGCAGCACCAGGTCGGTCATGCCGACCTTGAGCATCGTCGTGGTCTCGCTCATGTTGGAGTCGCCGACGATCACGTGCAGGCGGCGGTAGCGCTCGGCGTCGGCGTGCGGCTCGTCGCGGGTGTTGATGATGGGACGGCTGCGCGTCGTCGCACTCGAGACGCCTTCCCAGATGTGCTCTGCCCGCTGGCTCACGCAATAGACGGCGCCCCGGGGCGTCTGCAGCACCTTGCCGGCGCCGACGACGATCTGGCGGGTCACGAGGAAGGGGATGAGGACGTCGGCGAGCCTGCTGAACTCGCCCTGGCGCCCGACGAGGTAGTTCTCGTGGCAGCCGTAGGAGTTGCCGGCCGAGTCGGTGTTGTTCTTGAAAAGGTAGACGTCACCCGCGATGCCCTCGTCGTGCAGGCGGCGCTCCGCGTCGATCATGAGGCCTTCGAGGATGCGCTCGCCCGCCTTGTCGTGCACCACGAGGTCACCGATGTCATCGCACTCGGGCGTCGCGTATTCAGGGTGGCTGCCGACGTCGAGGTAGAGCCTCGCGCCGTTGCCCAGGAAGACGTTGCTGCTGCGGCCCCACGACACGACCCGACGGAAGAGGTAGCGCGCGACCTCGTCGGGCGAGAGCCGGCGCTGGCCCTTGAACGTGCAGGTGACGCCGTATTCGTTCTCGATGCCGAAGATTCTGCGATCGATGTCGATCACCCGTTCATGCAAGTCAGCGGCCCTTTACCGGCGTGACGCGCCGCTCGTTCCGAACGTGAAAGATGCGCCAGCCGCTCACCCGCAGCCTAGCCGCGATGTTGCAGATCTGCGGCAGGAAGCCCCGCAGCTCCGAGTGACGGCTTCATGCAGGGTTGCGCCGCCTCCCACCGCGGCGAAGACGCGAGGGCGCCGAGGCAACGTCAGCGGGAACCCTTTGGCTACCAGATGCAGGGCTTCGCCATGAAGCACGGTTTGGCAGGCGTCGTACGTAGGTCATCCACGGTGTGCCCATGGTGAACAAGAGCGCCCTGAGGCGTTGGCGCCGTGGCATCGGCCCTGTCGTCCCCCAGCTACCCAGGGGCCGCGGAGCCGGTTCGCCGCCGCCACCCTGCATGTCTCCCCCCTTGGTACGGCGAGTGAGCTCGGAGGGCGAGCGCAGCGCACGCACTGGCCACGTCCGGAGTAGCTTTCGAGCAGGGCCTTGCCCCGCGTGTATATTGTCAGACAGAATGTGATGTGAAGTTGGAGTGGGCGCGCTCCGCTGCCAAGCATCGGATCAGTCGTGCGCGCGCCGCTCACGCCGTGGTGCACCCGCTGATCAGTTTCGTGGAGGAGCCGGATCCGCCTGACAGACCGGATGAACGAGTCTGGTTCTTAAGGGCCGGATGCTGGGGGAGGAGGCGACCAGATGGCTGTGAAGATTCTCAAGACGGAAGCGCCAGGCCGGGATCGCGGCCCCTCGGCGAGGACGGCCGCCGCCGACCGCAAGACACGTCGTCGAGCCAAGGAGCACACCTGGGTATCGGCAAGTGGGCGCGTCGTAACGGAAGCCGATGCCGACCGCATGGCCAGCGAGGCCGAGGCGTCCGACGTTGATCTTTCCACAACACGACGGAGGCCGGTCTCGGGCCGTCCGGGGTTGTCAGACGGGCAATCGGGTGAGTCTCCTCGTCTGACGGTTCGGGTCGACGGTGAGACCTATCTGGCTCTCAAGCTGAAGGCGGAGCGCGACCATAGAAACGTTAGTGAGTTGGCGCGAGACGCGATCACTGCCTACCTGCGGTAGAGGTAACGGGGCGTCTCACCTCCGGGTGAGGCGGCTGGTGCGACCCGCACCTCGGTGCGGGATCGAAGCCGGGCCGCCGGAAAACGGGCGCACGGGATCGCCACGAGCTGCGGATGTGCAGAGCCCGGGCAAAGACGACGGCATCGTGCTCGACCACATTCTGGAACAGGGCAACCCACCCGGCGCCTCACAACTGGTCCCGGCGGACCAGCAGGTGAAGCACCGCAGAAGAGCGTCGAGGACGAGTGACGCGAGACCGGGGTGCGCACCATCGTCATCCCCCGCGAGGACAAGCCCAGCAAGGGCCGCCAAGCCGAGGAACGAAGGCCGGCGTTCCGCGAGACGATCAAGTGGAGAACCGGCACCGAAGGAGCCCGGATCTGGACCGGAGAAGCGGTCCTGGCCCACAAACTGGTCAAGATCGGGGCCCTGGCCGGGTAGTCCGGACCCACCCGAAGATCATCAAGGCCCGGCCGCGGGGCCACACCATCCCGATCGTGGGCCCGCGACTTCTTCAGGCCGAAGTAACTGAACAATATCGTCGCAGGTCAAAACCATGATCTTCACAAGGCGCTCGTTCTCGACCGAAGATGCGCCTGTCCATCGGACGCCTTTCGTCGTCGAGAAGGTCTGCCGCCCACCCTACGACCCGGCATGCGAGTGAGCCGGGAGTTGACGGGCACAGTCGCCGTCATGGTCGAACCTCGTGACACCGAGCACATGCTCGAGGACCACGCCCGCCCCCCGCACGTCGACGACGCCACCGTCGCCGCGTGGGCCGCCTCACGGAGGCGCTCGAGACGTGCGAGCGGGCACGCGGTCGGCTCTACGACTTCCACCAGCTCACCGGCGAGGCAGATGTCAAGGTCGGTGACGCGGTCGACCAGCTGCGGGCGGCCGGCCATGTCGATCTGGCGAACCGGCTGGAGCGCGACCTGGTCGGTCGCAACGTCCTGCACGGACGGTGCACGTTCCAGATCGTCGAGGACTACGACGAGGGCTACTGGGCCACGTTGCGCGAGCTCGAACGCCACGTGCGCGACGAGCTCGTCTCCGGTCGGCGCCACGTCCTCGAGGCCGAGATGAAGGAGGACCGGCGCACCCACGGGGCAACGGGACACGAGGCGCGGCCACCTGTTGTCCGGGGCTGATCGTCGGAAGTGGCCGATGTGACCGAAGAATCGGCGTTGACATTTGTTGAGGGCGACGAGCGCATGGCCGCAGGAGGAGGCGCTGCGACCGGTGAGGAAGTAGGCCGAACCACATAGCCCCGTCACACTTCTGGCTGCGACGACGCCTCACCCTGGATAGCTCCGCTCGGCCAGGGTCTGCGTCATCGTCTTCAGCACGCGAGGCACCGTACGCCGCCCTCGTGTGGACGCGGCGCGCGCTTGGTCGTCGAGCAGCGGCATTCATCCCCTGGGAGAAGCGGTGGGTGCTGTCAGCCCGAGGTGCGCGGCCAGCTCCCGGTCGGTCGGGCTTCGACGGCTGCGCACCTACAGTTGAGCGGCCGGGCGATGAGCAGGCGCTGCACGCGGCGGTCGGCACCCCGCTAATCGGCGTTACATCTCGCGCTCAGGTAGACAGCCATCCGGGCCACATCTGCCAGAGGCGAACCGACCGATGCGCTCTTGCGAGGCTGCCCACGCCAGCGCGCCTCAGCGGGAAGGTCGAGGGAGGTCGTCATCCTGTGCTCTTCCTGCCGCCGGGCTGGAACTGGCAGGGAGAGGAATGCCCCGAACCTGGCCGCTGGCGCCAGGCGTTCGAGCCACCACGAGGATCTTCTTCCACCACGACCGGAAGGTGCCCGTGCGGGTGCGTTCGGTCTGTTCGACCAGCCACGCATCGGCGTGCTGTTGACTGACAAGTCCCTGGGCGACAGCGCGCGCGAGCGCAGGTTGCGCCTTGAGGGGCAAACCGTCGAGGACGTAGCCGCAGGAGTGTTCCGTCACCACGTCGTCCACCAGGCAGCCTCGATCTCTCAGCATCCCTACGAGAGCGGCTCCGATGGCGGGGTGCTTGGCCAACGCCTGGCTGGCTATCAGTGAGCCAGTCGGGTCCACGTCACTGTCCACGCGCATCGAGGTGTGATCGGGTTCCAAAAGGGCCACAACTCCGCCAGGGCGGACGACCCGCAGAATCTCGTCAATGACCAGATTCGGCTCAGGGACGTGCTGCAGCACTCGTTCGAGGCGGCAACCGTCAAAGCTTGCGTCCATGAACGGAAGCCTTGCTCCATCAGCCTGGACAACGGCTGACGACTCGCTGATCGCCCGCTGCAGCGCGAGGTGACTGAGGTCAACACCCACGGGCCTCAGGCCGGCCTTCGACAACCGAGTCAGATCATGGCCTACGCCGCAACCAAGATCGAGCACGCGCCCGTTCGGCACGTAGCGGGTCATGACGGCGACAATGTAGGCCTTGAAGGCCGACATGAATGCATCGGTGTCATCGAGGTACCGCAAGAGCTGTTCTGGCTGGGGGCTGGCATCGAGACCTGAAAACGCCGACATGAAGACTCCCCCGGAGAGCCCAGGCGGAC
>CAXSDR010000132.1:0-7450 GCA_964236445.1 uncultured Motilibacteraceae bacterium
GCCGCATGCGCTGGAAGGGCAAGCGCCCGACCGTCCGCGGTGTCGTCATGAACCCCGTCGACCACCCGCACGGTGGTGGCGAGGGCAAGACCTCCGGTGGTCGCCACCCGGTGAACCCGAACGGCAAGCCCGAAGGTCGTACCCGTGCGAAGTCCAAGCCCAGCGACCGGCTCATCGTGCGCCGTCGCAAGACCGGCAAGAAGCGTTGAGGATAGGTAGCCCACGATGCCGCGCAGTCTGAAGAAGGGCCCGTTCGTCGACGACCACCTGATGAAAAAGGTGGACGTGCAGAACGACAAGGGCACCAAGACAGTCATCCGTACGTGGTCGCGACGCTCTATGGTCGTGCCTGCGATGATCGGCCACACGATCGCCGTCCACGACGGGCGCAAGCATGTGCCCGTGTTCGTGACAGACGCGATGGTCGGCCACAAGCTCGGGGAGTTCGCCCCGACGCGGACCTTCCGCGGCCACATCAAGGACGACCGGCGGTCGCGTCGTGGCTGAGAACAAGACGCGCCACCTCACCGACGAGCAGGCGCTGGCTCAGGCCAAGCACGTGCGCATGTCGGCGACCAAGGTCCGCCGCGTGGTGGACCTGGTGCGCGGGCTCAAGGCCGACGAGGCGCTCGACATCCTGCGCTATGCGCCACAGGCCGCGAGCGAGCCGGTCATCAAGGTTCTGGCCAGTGCCATGGCGAACGCCGAGAACAACAAGCGTCTCGACCCGTCCACGCTGTGGGTCAGCGAGGCTTATGTCGACGAGGGCCCGACGCTGAAGCGTTTCCGCCCGCGTGCGCAGGGCCGCGCTTTCCGGATCCGCAAGCGCAGCAGCCACATCACCGTCGTCGTCGAGTCACGCGAGCAGAAGGTCTCCGCAGCTTCTGGTTCGCGCGCCGGCTCGACGTCCTCGAAGGGAGGGACCCGCTAGTGGGTCAGAAGGTCAACCCACACGGGTTCCGGCTCGGCATCACCACTGACTTCAAGAGTCGCTGGTACGCCGACAAGCTCTACAAGGAATATGTCAAGGAAGACGTCGCCATCCGCCGTCTCATGAACAAGGGCATGGAGCGCGCCGGTATCTCCAAGGTGGAGATCGAGCGCACTCGTGACCGTGTCCGCGTCGACATCCACACCGCTCGTCCCGGCATCGTCATCGGCCGTCGCGGCGCGGAAGCCGACCGCATCCGCGGTGAGCTCGAGGCCCTGACCGGCAAGCAGGTGCAGCTGAACATCCTCGAGGTCAAGAACCCCGAGATCGATGCTCAGCTCGTGGCCCAGGGCGTCGCCGAGCAGCTGTCGAGCCGCGTCTCGTTCCGCCGCGCCATGCGCAAGGCGATGCAGAGCGCGACGAAGGCAGGCGCCAAAGGCATCCGCGTGCAGTGCGGTGGCCGTCTGGGAGGCGCGGAGATGTCGCGCTCCGAGTTCTACCGTGAGGGTCGGGTCCCGCTGCACACACTGCGCGCGAACATCGACTACGGCTTCTACGAAGCGCGCACCACGTTCGGCCGCATCGGCGTCAAGGTGTGGATCTACAAGGGTGACGTCTCGAGCCGCACCGCGGAGCGCGAGGCCGCCGTCGCAGCGGCACGCGCAGGGGCTGCAGCCCGCACTCGGCCGCCGACACGCGCTCCGCGCGCGGCTGCCCCTCGCGGAGCAGCGGTCGACGGCGGCGTGCCCGAGTCAGCGGTTGCGAGCGGTCAGGTCATCGAGATCGTCGAGACCTCCTCCGGTCCTGGATTGGAGGGCTGAGGTCATGCTCATCCCTCGACGGGTCAAGCACCGCAAGCAGCACCACCCCAGTCGCACAGGCGCGGCCAAGGGCGGCACCCGCGTGACGTTCGGTGAATACGGCATCCAGGCGCTCGAGCCGGCCTACGTCACGAACCGTCAGATCGAGTCCGCTCGTATCGCCATCACGCGGCACATCCGTCGCGGCGGCAAGGTGTGGATCAACATCTATCCCGACCGTCCGCTCACCAAGAAGCCGGCTGAGACCCGCATGGGTTCCGGCAAGGGATCGCCCGAGTGGTGGATCGCGAACGTGAAGCCCGGTCGCGTGATGTTCGAGCTGACGTTCCCCAACGAGAAAGTGGCACGCGAGGCACTGCTGCGAGCAACGCACAAGCTGCCTATGCGCTGCCGCATCGTCAAGCGCGAAGCGGGTGAGGCGTGATGGCTACCGGAACCAAGCCGACCGAGCTGCGTGGGCTCGAGGACGACGAGTTGGCAGGCAAGCTGCGAGAGGCCAAGGAGGAGCTGTTCAACCTGCGCTTCCAGGCCGCGACCGGCCAGCTCGACAACCACGGTCGCCTGAAGATCGTGCGTCGAGAGATCGCACGTCTCTACACGATCCTTCGCGAGCGCGAGCTCGGGATCATCTCGGTTGACAGCACGGAGGGTGCCGCGTGAGCGAGCAGACCAGCACGACAGAGACCAAGACCACCGGTGGCCGGGGCTATCGCAAGACCCGCGAGGGGCTCGTCGTCAGCGACAAGATGGACAAGACCGTCGTCGTCGCTGTCGAGGACCGCTTCAAGCACCCGATCTATGGCAAGGTCGTGCGTCGCACGAGCCGATACAAGGCGCATGACGAGACCAACCTGGTTGGTACCGGCGACCGCGTCCTGCTGATGGAGACCCGTCCGTTGTCCGCGACGAAGCGCTGGCGCGTCGTCGAGGTCCTCGAGAAGGCCAAGTAGGGGAGCAGCGGTGATTCAGCAGGAAAGTCGTTTGCGCGTCGCGGACAACACCGGCGCCAAGGAGATTCTGTGCATCCGGGTGCTCGGGGGATCAGGGCGTCGTTATGCCGGCATCGGTGATGTCATCGTCGCCACGGTCAAGGACGCCATTCCGGGCGGCACGGTGAAGAAGGGTGACGTCGTCAAGGCTGTCATCGTCAGAACGGTGAAGGAGCGCCGTCGTCCGGACGGTTCCTATATCCGCTTCGACGAGAACGCAGCCGTGATCATCAAGGACGGCGGTGACCCGCGCGGCACGCGTATCTTCGGTCCTGTGGGCCGTGAGCTGCGTGACAAGCGCTTCATGCGCATCATCTCGCTGGCGCCGGAGGTGCTCTGAGATGGCTCGTGGCATGCGCATCAAGAAGGGCGACCGCGTCATCGTCATCAGTGGCCGGGACAAGGGTGTGACGGGGCGGGTCATCGAGGCCTACCCCACCCGCGAGAAGGTCCTGATCGAGGGGGTCAACCGGATCAAGAAGCACACGAAGGTGGGACAGTCCACGCGTGGCGCCAAGACCGGTGGCATCGTGACCCAGGAAGCTCCCGTCCACGTCAGCAACGTGATGCTCGTGGTCGACCACAACGGCTCCAAGGTCGGCACCCGGATCGGGTTCCGAACAGACGAGAACGGCACGAAGATCCGGTTCGCGAAGCGCACCGGCGAGGACATCTGATGACCAGCACCATCACAGAGACAGAGACAGAGACGGCGACTCCGGAGTCCCGTCCCACCCCCCGACTCAAGCAGCGCTACCGTGACGAGATCGCGCCCGCGCTGCGCGAGCAGTTCGGCTACGCCAACCCGATGCTGATCCCGACCGTCACCAAGGTCGTCGTCAACATGGGTGTCGGTGAGGCCGCCCGTGACGCCAAGCTCATCGACGGTGCTGTCCGCGACCTCGCGGCGATCACCGGGCAGAAGCCGGCCGTCACCAAGGCGCGCAAGTCGATCGCTCAGTTCAAGCTGCGTGAAGGCATGCCGATCGGCTGCCACACGACACTGCGCAACGACCGGATGTGGGAGTTCCTCGACCGGCTCGTGTCGATTGCTCTTCCGCGTATCCGTGACTTCCGCGGGCTGTCGGGCAAGCAGTTCGACGGCAACGGCAACTACACCTTCGGTCTCACGGAGCAGTCGATGTTCCACGAGATCGACCAGGACAAGATCGACCGCGTCCGAGGCATGGACATCACGGTCGTCACCACCGCGACCAACGACGACGAGGGTCGTGCGCTCCTGCGCCGCCTCGGCTTCCCGTTCAAGGAGTCCTGAACCCGTGGCGAAGAAGGCCCTTGTCAACAAGGCGGCTGCGAAGCCCAAGTTCGCGGTCCGCGGCTACACCCGTTGCCAGCGATGCGGTCGTGCGCGCGCCGTATTCCGCAAATTCGGTCTCTGCCGGATCTGCGTACGCGAGATGGCGCACGCGGGCGAACTCCCTGGCGTCACCAAGAGCAGCTGGTAGTCCTCATGCAGATCTCGATTCACAGAACGCCGAAGGCCGGGCTTTCCGGGACCACGGCGGGGAAGTAGGGCCCGGCTATGACCATGACCGACCCGATCGCGGACATGCTGACGCGCTTGCGCAACGGCAACACCGCCTATCACGACGAGGTGCGCATGCCGCACTCGAAGATGAAGGTGGGCATCGCGCAGATCCTCCAGCAGGAGGGTTATATCGCCGGCTGGACCGTGGGAGACGCCACCGTGGGCAAGGAGCTTGTGCTTTCTCTGAAGTACGGCCCCAACCGCGAGCGATCCATCGCCGGCCTCCGCCGCGTGAGCAAGCCCGGACTGCGCGTCTACGCGAAGTCGACGGGTCTGCCCCGCGTGCTCGGAGGACTCGGGGTTGCCATCATCTCGACCTCCGGCGGTCTCGTGACCGACCGGCAGGCCCAGAAGCGCAAGGTAGGTGGGGAAGTCCTCGCCTACGTCTGGTAGAGGGGGACACGCATGTCACGCATCGGCCGTCTGCCCGTCCCCGTCCCCAGTGGCGTCGACGTGGCCATCGAGAACCGTCTCGTCACGGTGACCGGGCCCAAGGGAACGCTGTCACACACGCTCGCGGAGCCCATCGTGATCGCGCGCGCCGACGACGGCAACCTCCAGCTCACGCGTCCGGACGACGAGCGCGCTAGCCGCTCGTTGCACGGGCTCTCGCGCACGCTCGTGGCCAACATGGTCACCGGGGTGACGCAGGGCTACACCAAGACGCTGGAGATCGTCGGCGTCGGTTATCGCGTTCAGGCCCGCGGGTCGTCGCTGGAGTTCGCGCTCGGCTTCAGTCACCCCGTCCACGTAGACCCGCCCGAGGGCATCAGCTTCGTCGTCGAGGCGCCGACCCGGTTCACGGTTTCCGGCATCGACAAGCAGAAGGTCGGCGAGGTGTCGGCCAAGATCCGCAAGCTGCGCAAGCCCGACCCCTACAAGGGCAAGGGCGTGCGTTATCAGGGCGAGGTCGTACGTCGCAAGGTCGGGAAGGCCGGTAAGTAATGCCTAGTTCACAGATCGCACCCAAGCGCAAGCGCGTCGAGCCGAAGGGCGTCAAGCGTATCCGTCGCCACCTTCGGGTGCGCAAGAAAGTCTCCGGCACGCCGCTGCGGCCCCGTCTCGTCGTGACGCGGTCCTCGCGTCACATGGTGGTTCAGGTGGTGGACGACCTGGCCGGTCGGACCCTCGCTTCGGCCTCCACCATGGAAGCCGACCTTCGTGGCCTCAGCGACGACAAGACGGCGAAGGCCCGTCGTGTCGGTGAGCTCGTCGCCCAGCGCGCCAAGGACGCCGGCATCGCCGAGGTCGTCTTCGACCGCGCCGGCAACCGCTACCACGGCCGTGTCGCTGCGGTCGCTGACGGCGCCCGCGGCGCCGGCCTCTCGTTCTAGCTCCTCCCCGCACTCCCGTCTCACGACTGACCTGATCGACGAAGGAAGAAGGACCTCATGCCCGGACCCCAGCGCCGTGGCGCCGGCGGACCTGCCGGCGCTGGTGGCAGCAGTGCCGCAGGCGCAAGTGGTGGCGGCGGCGACCGTCGCGGCGGCCGCGGCCGTGACGACCGCGGCTCTGCCGGCGGCGACAAGAACAACTACGTCGAGCGAGTCGTCGCGATCAACCGCGTCGCCAAGGTCGTCAAGGGTGGCCGTCGCTTCAGCTTCACCGCCCTCGTCGTCGTAGGCGATGGCGACGGGACGGTCGGCGTCGGCTACGGCAAGGCCAAGGAGGTGCCCGCGGCGATCGCCAAGGGTGTCGAAGAGGCCAAGAAGCACTTCTTCAAGGTGCCGCGCGTGCAGGGCACGATTCCTCACCCCATCCAGGGTGAGGCCGCTGCCGGCGTGGTGCTCCTGAAGCCTGCGTCGCCGGGTACGGGTGTCATCGCCGGCGGTCCGGTGCGCGCCGTCCTGGAGTGCGCCGGCATCCACGACGTGCTGTCGAAGTCGCTCGGCTCGTCGAACGCGATCAACATCGTGCACGCGACCGTTGCCGCTCTCAAGGGGCTCGAGCGGCCCGAGGCCGTGGCGGCACGCCGTGGCCTTCCCCTCGAGGATGTCGCCCCCGCCCGACTGCTCCGCGCTCGCGCTGCCGGGGTGGCGTGATGGGCCGGCTCCGTGTGGTGCAGACCCGCTCGAAGATCGGCGGCACGCACGTGCAGCGCGAGACGCTTCGCACGCTGGGACTCAAGCGCATCAGCGACTCCGTCATCAAGGAGGACCGTCCCGAGATCCGCGGGATGGTCAACACGGTGGCTCATCTCGTCACCGTTGAGGAGGTCGACTAGTCATGGCCGGCAAAGTTCCGCTCAAGGTCCATCACCTGCGTCCCGCTCCCGGGGCCAAGAAGGACAAGACCCGCGTAGGTCGCGGCGAGGGGTCCAAGGGCAAGACGGCAGGCCGCGGCACCAAGGGCACCAAGGCACGCAACACCGTGTCCCAGGGCTTCGAGGGTGGACAGATGCCGATGCACATGCGGCTGCCCAAGCTCAAGGGCTTCCGCAACCCGTTCCGCGTCGAGTTCGAGATCCTGAACCTCGAGCGGATCGAGGAGCTCTATCCCGACGGTGGCATCGTGACGGTCGACGACCTGCTCGCCAAGGGTGCGGTCAAGAAGAACCGTCCGGTCAAGATCCTCGGTTCGGGCGAGATCGGTGTTGCGGTCGACGTCACGGTCGACGCCCTCTCGGCGTCCGCTCGCGACAAGATCACCGCAGCCGGCGGGTCCATCACGCTGCTCTGAGTCCGTCTGCACGCCTTCACGGTGCCGGGCGCACGCATCGACGACCCGGCTCCATCGCACTGTCCGGACCCCGGGCGCCGAGGTCTCGGCTGTATGGTCGAGACCTCGACGTGCCGGGGTCCGCGTGCTTACGCTGCTTCGCGCGCCTCTGCTCCATCTGACTGTCCCGTTCAGCCCGTGTCGACCCACGCATCCGCGTGGGGCACCCTTGCGCAGGAGGATCCGTGCTCACCGCGTTCGCCAGGGCGTTCCGCACTCCGGACCTGCGCCGCAAGATTCTGTTCACCATCAGCATCATGGGTCTGTTCCGCCTGGGCTCTGTCCTCCCGACGCCCGGTGTCTCCTACCAGGCCGTGAAGTTCTGCACGAACCCCGACAACCTCGACAACTCCTCGGGCATCTATGGGCTGGTGAACCTCTTCAGCGGCGGTGCACTGCTCAAGCTGTCGATCTTCGCGCTGGGGATCATGCCCTACATCAC
>CAXSDR010000133.1:0-7421 GCA_964236445.1 uncultured Motilibacteraceae bacterium
ACCTGCGTCTTCGTCGACCACGGGCTGCTGCGCAAGGGCGAGGCCGAGCAGGTCGAGCGTGACTACGTCGCTGCGACCGGCGTCAACCTCGTGGTCGTCGACGCCCGCGAGCGCTTCCTCCGCGCGCTTGCCGGCCTCACCGACCCGGAGGCCAAGCGCAAGGCGATCGGGCGTGAGTTCATCCGGGTGTTCGAGCAGTCGGCGCGCGACATCGTCGCAGCCGCAGGCGCGCACGGTGAGACCGTCGACTTCCTCGTGCAGGGCACGCTCTATCCCGACGTCGTCGAGTCCGGCGGTGGCGCCGGCACGGCCAACATCAAGAGCCACCACAACGTGGGCGGCCTGCCCGACGACCTTGCGTTCTCGCTGGTCGAGCCGCTGCGCACGCTGTTCAAGGACGAGGTGCGCAAGGTCGGCCTCGAGCTCGACCTGCCGGAGGTCATCGTCTGGCGCCAGCCGTTCCCCGGCCCGGGACTCGGCATCCGGATCATCGGTGAGGTCACCGAGGAGCGGCTCGCCATCCTGCGCGAAGCCGACGCCATCGCGCGCGAGGAGCTGTCGCTCGCCGGTCTCGACCGCGAAGTCTGGCAGTGTCCGGTGGTGCTGCTGGCAGACGTACGCTCGGTCGGGGTGCAGGGCGACGGACGCACCTACGGCCACCCCATCGTGCTGCGTCCCGTGTCGAGCGAGGACGCGATGACCGCCGACTGGTCGCGCGTGCCCTATGAGGTGCTCGCGAAGATCTCGACGCGCATCACCAACGAAGTGCGAGACGTGAATCGCGTTGCGCTCGACATCACGAGCAAGCCGCCGGGGACGATCGAGTGGGAGTGAGGGTCGGCACCTCTAGCGCTGCGTGACGGCGAGCTTGGCGCTCAACCCCACGAACGAAACGGCAAAGGCGCGTCGCATCCGCTGCATGATCTGCGGCCGCTCGACAAGGTGCGTACGCATCGCTGACGCGAACCCGCCATAGACCGCGAACACGACGAACGTCATGAGCATGAACACCGCGCTCAGCTCGAGCATGTGCAGCACGGGATGGGGATCGCTGCTGCTGACGAACTGCGGCAGGAACGCGAGGAAGAAGATCGACAGCTTCGGGTTGAGCAGGTTGGCCATGACAGCAGCGGCGACCACCCGCCACGGCGACCTCGGCGACCTCGGCGTCATCGTCTCGTCGGCCGCGAGCGTGCCGGTCTCACGCCAGGTGGACCAGGCCATGTAGAGCAGGTAGCCGACCCCGAGCAGCTTGACGACCATGAACGCGCGCCCGATCGCCTGCAGGAGCGCAGCCGCACCGGTGAGTGCAGCCGCGAGGTGCGGGACCGTCCCGAGGGTGCACCCGAACGCGCTCGTCAGGCTTGCGCGCGTGCCGCGCGAGATGCCGGCGGATATCGTCAGCAGCGCTCCGGTTCCCGGCGTGGCGACGATCACGAGCGAGGTGAGCAAGAACGCGGGGCTCACGGCCGGTGCCTCCCATGGCATGGACGATGTCGGACGATGTCGACGACAGCAGCGTAGGTCGAGCAGAGGGGGCCTTGCATGACGTCGCGGATCGCGCGCTGGCGGCTGCACAGGCTCGGCCTTTCCTCTCCGGCGGCCGCAACCCCGCTCGACGCCCTGCGATTCCTCACCGCAGCCCAAGCCCGCGACTCCGCCTCGGCCTGGTCGTCTCTGGCTCAGCGCACCAGCGCGACGGCCACCGCGAAGGACATCGACCAGCTCTACGACGACGGCGCGATCCTGCGCACACACGTTCTGCGACCCACCCGCCAGCTCGTCGCACGCGAGGACATCCGCAGCCTGCTGCGATGGACCGCGCCTGGCGTCCAGGCCGCGCACGGCCCCTCCTATCGCCGCAACGGCCTCGACGACGTGACGCTCGCACGGAGCGACGAGGTGCTGGCGGACGCCCTCACCGGCAAGCACCTGAGCACTGCCCAGCTCGGCGAAGCGCTTCACCGCGGCGGCATCGCCGGCGCCGCGGGGGAGCGACTCGCGAACCTCCTGCTGCACGCTGAGCTGTCGGCCGTCATGTGCAGCGGGCCGACGCTGAAGGGCACGCCGACCTACGCGCTGCTCGACGAGAGAATTCCCGGGTCGCCGGCACGCGAGGACCCGGCGGAGCTCGTCCTGCGCTACGTCGCGAGCCATGGCCCGGTGAGTGCCAGGTCGTGCACCTGGTGGACCGGGCTGGCGCCAGAGCTCGTGACCGAGGTTCTCCAGCGACCCCACGAGACGGTCATGAGCGAGGTCATCGACGACGTCACGTGGTGGTTCGCGGCGGGCTCCGAGCCGACCACCGATCCGGCCAGCCCCTTCGTGCGCCTGCTCATGGCCGGTGATGAGTACGCCGTGGGCTACGGCCCGGCCGGCGTCGCTCGCGACGACTCCGCACCCCGCAACCTGGTGATCCTCGACGGACAGGTTGCGGGGCAGTGGCGGCGTACGGTCAGGAAGAGCCATGTCGCGATCGACGTCGTGCTCGACCGGCAGTGGGGACGCCGCGAGCTGCGGGAGCTCTCCGTGCAGGCCGACCGCCACGGCGACTTCCTCGGTCTGCGCACCCGGCTCACCGCCGCCGCCGGACCGACGGTGATCGACAGCCTCACCGCCGCCGCGCGCGACGCTGCCCCGTGGCTCTTCCCCGGCTGAGCACCAGGTGAGGGCGCGTCTGCGGTGTCACCTTGGAGCCATGGAGTCGGCTGTCAGCGAGACGCGCGGTCCTGCATCGCCCGGTGGGCGGCGCCGGTGAGCAGGCCTGACACCTTTGTCGTCGAGAAGCTGCTGGAGACCCGCGTCAACGGCTCCCGCGCGCCGTTGCGCCGAGCGCACGCCGGTGTAGCTCGGGTCCCTTCGTTGACTCGGGTCCCTTCGTTGGCAGAAGGGACCCTTCTGCCAACCCCGGTGCCGCACAGGGGACCCCTGTGCCAGACCTATTGGCAGAGGGGACCCTTCTGCCAATCCCTGAAGCGGCCGGAAACCACCGCTAGTGCACGCTGAGATAGGGCAGCACGTGGTCGGCATCGACGGGTCGCCCGTGGAGGTAGCCCTGCACCATCATTCCGGGATAGCGGCCGTACCACTGCGACTGCTCGGTGGTCTCGACGCCTTCGGCGACGCAGCGCAGCCCGAGGTCGCTCGCGAGCCGGGCGACGGCGTCGACGATGACGAGCGCGGTGGGGTCGTGGGGCAGGCCGGAGGTGAAGGAGCGGTCGATCTTCACGAAGCTGACGGGCAGCGAGGCGAGGTAGCGCAGCGACGCATAACCGGTGCCGAAGTCGTCGATCCCGATCTCGATGCCCGCGCTGCGCAGGAGCTCGAGCTGCTGCAACGTGTCGGCGGTGGCCTCGAGCAGTGCGGTTTCGGTGAGCTCGAGCGAGAGCGCGGTCGACGGCAGCTCGGACTGCTCGAGCACGTCGAGCACGGTGCGGGCGAGGTCAGCCCTCGCAGCCTGGCGGGCTGACAGGTTGACCGCCACGGCGATGTCGAGACCGAGGACGCGCCGCCACGTGCTGGTCTGCTCGCAGGCGGTCCGGAGCACGGTCGTGCCGAGCTCGACGATCAGACCGGTCTCCTCGGCAACGCCGATGAAGTCGATCGGCGGGACGAGCGCGCCGTCCCTGCCGCGCAGGCGGGCCAGAGCCTCGACCGCGACCGTACGACCGCTGCCGAGGTCGACGACCGGCTGGTAGTGCACCACCACCGCCTCGTCGCGCAGCGCCGCGCGCAGGGTGCGCTCCGCGACGCCGCGTTGCTGCGTCGAGCGGCGCAGGTCCATGTCATAGACGTCGACGCGGTCGCGGCCGTCGGTCTTCGCCCGGTGCATGGCCGTGGTCGCATCGCGCAGCAGGTCCTCGGGCTCCTGGTGCAGGTCCTCCGCGAACGCGATGCCGATGGACGCGGTGGTGACGAGCTCGTTGTCGCCGATGACGTAGGGCTCGGCGAGTGCCGCACCGAGACGCTTGGCGACGCCGTCGGCCTCCTGACGGGTGTCGAGGTCCTCGAGCAGCACCGCGAACTCGTCCTCACCGAGGCGGGCGACCGTGTCGCTGGGCCGCAGCGCACGGAGCAGCCGGGCCCCGGCCTCACGCAGGACCCGGTCCCCGACCGCATGCCCCATCGTCTCGTTGACGTGACGGAAGCCGTCGAGGTCGAGCGAGAGCAGCGCGACGTCGCTGTTGTGCCGGGCGCGGCGCCGCAGTGCGTGCGCGGTGCGGTCGGTGAGCAGCGACCGGTTGGGCAGGCCGGTGAGCTCGTCATGAGTCGCCTGGTGGGCGAGCTGCTGCAGCGCGGCTCGGTGCGCGGCGATGTCGGTGACGTGCACGAGCATCAGCACGGACTTCGCGGCGCTCGGGAAGCGCGAGATGGAGACCTCGACCCACACCTCGGTCCCGTCGGCGTGCACATAGCGCTTCTCTGCCGCCTGCTGTGGCACACCGGCCAGCACCCTGGCCCGGCGTTCGAGGCTTCCGGCGACGTCGTCGGGATGCGTGAGGTCCGTGCACGACGCCCCCAGCAGGGACTCCCTGCTTCGTCCGAGGAGCGAGGCGAACGCCTCGTTGACGTGCAGGATCTTCGCCGTTTCGTCGGAGATCAGCATGCCCGTGGGTGACGAGTGGAAGGCGGCCTCGAAGCGGACGTCGCCCTCGGCCGGCCGGCGGACTGCCACGCGGGGGACAGGCTGCTGGCGCAGTGCGCGCCCTCGCCTGGTGGTCCTCACATCAGCCCATCGGACACGAGCCCGTCCATTCACTAGCCCGTACGGGTGACCTCTGGCACCGGGGGCGCGCAATCCCCGCACGTGACGGCACATACCGTTGCCCCGTGACGGCCCAGGCAAGCGAAGCCCCGCGCTGTGCCCAGGTCTCGCGGCTCTCGGGGGAGACGCTCGTCGCGACCGCGTCGCCTGCCCGGAGCTGGCTGCTCGTCGAGACCCCTGGGTCGTGGTCGCGTGACGTCGTCACCGAGGTGCTGCGGCGGGCCCTGCCACCCGAGCGTGCCGCCGCCGTCCTGAGACTGCACCAGCAGCACCGGCTGCGTCCCCTGGCCATCCGCCGCCCAGGACGTACGCCGCCCGGCGCTCCCCTCACCGTGCTCGTCGGGGGTGCCACACCGACCGGCGGCTGGCTGGAACGGTTGGTGATCGACCGGCTCGACCAGCTGGTCGAGCTCGACGTGGAGGCCCTGGTGGCGGGTCGTCGCGGGCATGGCCAGCCGGTCGAGGGCAGCGTCGTCCTCGTCTGCACGCACAGCAGCAAGGATGTCTGCTGTGCAATGGACGGCCGGCCACTGGCGGCAGCGTTGGCGGTGACCTACGGCGACATGGTGTGGGAGTGCAGCCACGTCGGGGGTGACCGCTTCGCCGGCAACCTCGTCATCCTGCCCGCCGGCGAATACCACGGGCGCGTCGACGAACTCAGCGCGCTCGCCGTCACTGCCGAGGCGATGGCGGGGCGCGTACGCCTGCAGCATCTGCGTGGCCGCGGCACCTATGACCCCTGGCAGCAGGCCGCCGAGGCGGCGGTGCGCACCCGCACCGGTCAGCTCGGGCGCGCCGACGTGCTCTGCGGCCCGCCGGCCGCCGATCCGGCGGCCACCGCTGGCACCGCCGCCATGGTGGTGGAGGTCGCGACCCTGAGCGGCTCCCTGCGTGCGCGCGTCGAGCGACGCCTGCAGTCCTCCGAGCCGGGGTCGCGCTGTCGGGGCCCACTGACGCCCTACGCCCACGTGGTGACCGAGCTGACCCTGGTCAACCAGCCCGGTGGGGGTTGAGCCCCATGTCCAGGCGACCTCCCGGACCGTTGCTCGTCGCACTGGCGGCATCGCTCTGGGGCACGGATGCATTGCTTCGTGGGCACCTGTCCCGCGAGCTCCCCGCGGCGACCATCGTGCTCCTCGAGCACGTCGCGCTCGTCGCGGTGACCTGTTGGTCGTTGCCCCCGGCACTGCGCGCCCTGCGGGTGGCGGGCGCGCGGGCGCTGGTCGCTGCGGCCGTGCTGGGTGTCGGCTCGAGCGCGGTGGCGACGGTCCTGTTCACCGAGGCGTTCACGCGCTCGTCGCGCACGGGTGACTTCGTGACGCCTGTCCTGTTGCAGCAGGTGCAGCCCCTGGTCGCCGTGACCGCCGCTGCCGCGCTGCTGGGTGAAAGGCCTAGGCGGGCCTACGGCCCGATTCTGGCTGCCGGTCTCGTCGGCTCGTGGCTCATTGCCTTTTCCCACCCCGCCCACGTGGCCGCCGGCTCGCTCGCCGCCGCCGTCCTCGCGTTGAGCGCGGCGGTCCTCTGGGGTGGTGGCACCGTGCTGGGTCGCTATCTCGGCACCTGGTTGAGCCCGCGCGACATCCTGGCCGCCCGGTTCGGGTTCGGCCTCGTCGGCGCCCTAGCAGCGGTCGCCGTCACCGGCGCGCCCGTGACGACGACCGATCCCGGCCAGCTGGGCCGCATCGCGCTGCTCGCGCTGGTGCCCGGCCTGCTCGCTTTGCTGCTCTACTACGCGGGGCTCGCGCGTACGCCCGCGATGGTGGCCACCCTGTGCGAGCTCGCGTTCCCGCTGACTGCGGCGGTCACAGGCGTGTGGCTGCTCAACAGCCCGGCTCTGACCCCCACCCAGGTGCTGGGGGTGCTGGTCGTCGCCGGGGTGGTGCTGGCGTTGAGCGCTCCGGTGCGACGGGCGCGCGAGGTCGTGGTCGAGCCGACCTATGCCGACACCTCGGACGGCGCGGCGATCCCGACATAGACCGCGAGGCTGCGCAGCAGCCCGTCGAACAGCTGGTCTCTTGCGGGTTCACTGAAGAGCAGCTGGCCGAACGCCTCGAGGCACACGAAACCGTGCAGGCTCGCCCACCCGTGCAAGAGCGCCTGCATGTGCTGGGTGCGCAGCCCGGGGCACGTCGAGGCCATGAGGCACAGCTCGGCGTCCAGGGAAGCATCCACGACGGAGGAGACCGGACCGAGCAGCCCGCGCTCCGCCGCCTCGATCAGCGGCGCACTGAGGTAGCCGAAGGCTCGGTCGGCGCCCGGGCACGTCTTCGGGTCCTTGGTGCGCACGAAGCCGGGGGCGGGCAGCCCGAACAGCAGCGCGAAACGCACCGGCTCGGTCGTGCCCCAGCGGCGGTATGCCTGGCAGACGGCTCGCATCCGCGCCTGCGGGTCGTCGGACACGCAGCCGGCCAGGGCGTCGCCCAGGACGTCGCCGAGGTCGTCGAAGGCGTCCGAGACCAGCGCCTGCAGCAGATCTTCGCGACTGGGAAAGTAGCGGTAGAGGCCCGGGGCCGTCATCGACATGGCCCGGGCGATGTCGGCGAACCGGACGTCGGGCGTTCCGGACGCGCGCATCAGGTCGTAGGCCGCGCGCTTGATCTCCTCGACCGTCGCGGCTCTGGTGATCTCGCGACGCGTTGACACGGGGGCTCCTGAC
>CAXSDR010000134.1:0-7364 GCA_964236445.1 uncultured Motilibacteraceae bacterium
CCGCAGGATGATGCGGTGCTGGCTGCCGCAGGCGCGTGAACGGCTCGCCGCCTAGGACGGGTGGGAGGAGGGCGTGCCTCCCGGCTGAGCCATGAGCTCACGCAGCGCCAGCAGCCCGTCATGCACCTCGACGAAGCTGGTGCTCAGCGGCGCGAGCCCGATGCGCAGACCGTCGGGCTCGCGGAAGTCGGGGATGACTCCCCGGGCCCACAGCGGCTCCAGCAGCCCACGGAACGTGCGATGGCGCAGGGTCACATGCCCGCCGAGGCGTGCCGGGTCACGAGGCGACCCGACCTCCGCGCCGAGCGGGACCAGCCACGCGTCCACGAGCTGCAGCGCCCACCCGGTGAGGGCGGTCGACTTGGCACGTACGGCGGCGATGCCGACCTCCTCCAGCAGGTCGAGCGAAGCCCGCAGCGGCACCATCGCCAGGATGGGCGGCGTGCCGCTGATCATGCTCGCGATACCCGCTGCGGGCTCATAGCCCGACGCCATCGCGAACGGGTCGCGCCGGCCGAGCCACCCCCAGATCGGCTGGCGGAGCACATCCTGGTGCCGGTGGCTGACGTACGCGAACGCCGGCGCGCCTGGCCCGCCGTTGAGGTACTTGTAGCCGCAGCCCACGGTGAGGTCGACGTCCCACGCGTCGAGCTCCAGCGGGACGACGCCGACCGAGTGGCTGAGGTCCCACAGGATCAGCGCTCCGGCGTCGTGGGCCACCCGCGTGAGCGCCGCGGCGTCGGCGCAGTGCCCCGACCAGTAGGCCACGTGGCTCAGCACGACGAGCGCGGTGTCGGCACCCACCACGTCGGCGAGCTGGCCCGGCTCGATTCCCCCGTCCCGGTCCGAGACAACCCACCGCACCGTCAGCCCGCGCTCGGCCGCGACTCCTTCCAGGACGTAGCGGTCGGTGGGGAAGTCGCCGCTGGCCAGCACGACCTCACGACGGTCGGGACGGGCGTCGACCGCCGCGCGCGCAAGTTTGTAGAGCAGCACCGATGTCGAGTCGGCCACGACGACCTGGCCGGGAGAGGCGCCGAGGGCGACACGGCCCAGCTGGTCGCCGAGCACCGTCGGCCACTGCAGCCACTCGTCGGTCCAGCCCCGGATCAGCCTGCCCGCCCAAGGGCCGCCGACGAACTCCGCCAGCCGGGTCTGTGCGTCACGCAGCGGACGTCCCAGCGAGTTGCCGTCGAGGTAGGCGACGACGTCGTCATCGGCCGCCACGAGGAATCGACCGCGATAGGAGGCGAGCGGATCGCCGGCATCATGCTCGTGCGCCCGGTCCCGCAGCTGGTCGGCGCCCATCAGGGAATGTGGACCACCTTGAACAGCTCTGCCAGCACACCGTCCTCGAGCCCCATCCTGGCGGCACTCTGCGCCCCCCAGCTGCGGATGAAGGTGTCCAGCTCCGGCACGTGCGCCGTCTGGCTCTCGTGGGCCCGCAGCGCAGCGATCTTGCGCGGCATGGTGGCCGTCACGTCGACGGCGTGGTCCGGCGTGTGGTGGGCCATGAGCCACATCTCCGCGGCGGCCCACGCCTCCAGCCCCTCGTCGTGCAGCAGCTCGACGTGGGCGAAGGGGTTGCGCGCGTCGGGATAGACCGCCGACACCGCGGCGCGCCCGGCGGCGAGGTGGTCGGGGTGAGAGGCGGGGATCCGCTCCCAGAAATACTCCGGGCTGGGCACGATCACGCGGCGGGGGCGTACGTGGCGGATGGCCCGGCTGATGTCGCGGCGCAGGTCCTGCGTCACCTCGAGGCGGCCGTCGCCGTAGCCGAGCCAGAAGATGTCACTGACCCCGACCTCTGCCGCAGCTCTGGTCTGTTCACCTCGGCGGATGCCCGGGATCTCGCTGCGGGGAACCGCGGGGTCGAAGCCGCCCGCGTCGCCGTCGGTGCAGATGCAGTAGGCGACGTAGGCGCCGGCATCGGTCAGCCGGGCGACCGTCCCGGACGCGCCGAAGTCGATGTCATCGGGATGGGCGGCGACGACGAGGACACGCTCGACGTCAGAGTCGGAGAGCACATCAGGCATGCGGCGATAGTAGGAGACGTGGGGGCTGCGCACGGGTGATCACCACGCGGAGCGATGGCTCCGTCGGTTCCGGCGCATAGGCTGGGAACGCGATGACCCTGTTCCCAGACGACGTGTTCCCGGTGCCTGCGCCGGCGGTCGAGCGACCCCGTCCGAAGGCGTCCGTCGCTCGCCTGCTCGAGGGGCTCAACGACCAGCAGCGCGCCGCCGTGACGGCTGAGGGCACCCCCCTGCTCGTCGTCGCCGGCGCCGGCTCGGGCAAGACCCGCGTGCTCGTGTCGCGCATCGCCTACCTCCTCTCTGCCCGGGACGTGCACCCAGGGTCGGTGCTCGCGATCACGTTCACCAACAAGGCTGCGGGCGAGATGAAGGAGCGCGTGGCCGCCTTGGTCGGCAACCGCGCGCGCATCATGTGGGTGTCGACGTTCCATGCCGCGTGTGTACGCATCCTGCGCAAGGAGATCCACCGCTTCGGCTTCACGTCGAACTTCTCGATCTATGACGCCGCCGACGCACAGCGACTCATGGCCCTCTGTTGCCGTGACCTCGACCTCGATCCCAAGCGCTACCCGCCACGCTCGTTCGGTGCCCAGGTCAGCAACCTCAAGAACGAGCTGGTCGACCACGAGACGTTCAAGAGTCGCGCGTCGAACAACATCGAAGAAGTCCTCGCCGAGGCCTACGCGCTCTACCAACGTCGACTGCGCGAGGCCAACGCGCTTGACTTCGACGACCTCATCATGACGACCGTGCACATCCTGCAGGCGTTTCCCGATGCTGCGGAGCACTACAGGCGTCGGTTCCGTCATGTGCTCGTCGACGAATACCAGGACACCAATCATGCGCAGTACGCGCTTGTGCGCGAGCTCGTCGGGGGGCCGGGCCAGGCCACCCCGCCTGCCGAGCTGTGCGTCGTGGGTGACGCCGACCAGTCGATCTACGCCTTCCGCGGTGCGACGATCCGCAACATTCTGCAGTTCGAGGTCGACTACCCGGACGCGCGCACCATCCTGCTCGAGCAGAACTACCGATCGACGCAGACGATTCTCAGCGCCGCCAACGCCGTCATCGCGCGCAACACCGACCGCAAGGCCAAAAACCTGTGGTCGGATGCAGGAGATGGAGTTCCGGTGTCCGGCTACGTCGCCGACAACGAGCATGACGAAGCGGCGTTCGTCGCGCTTCAGGTCGACAAGCTCGGTGATGAGGGTGCAGCGCGCGCCGGAGACGTGGCCGTCTTCTATCGCACCAACGCGCAGTCTCGCGTCTTCGAAGAAGTGTTCATCCGCATGGGAATGCCCTACAAGGTCGTCGGTGGAGTGCGCTTCTACGAGCGGCGCGAGGTGCGCGACGCGCTCGCCTATCTGCGGATCCTCGCCAACCCCGAAGACTCCGTCTCGCTGCGCCGCATCCTCAACGTGCCCAAGCGCGGCATAGGTGACAGGGCGCAGGCATGTGTCGAGGCGCTCGCCCAACGCGAGCGCACCACGTTCAACTCCGCATTGACCCGCGCTGCGGATGCTCCCGGTCTCGCGACACGTTCGCTGGCCTGCATCTCGGCGTTCAACGACCTCATCGAGTCGCTCCGCACCCTCGTCGAGGCGGGCACACCTCCGGGCGACATCCTGGAGGCGGTGCTCGAGCAGAGCGGCTACCTCCAAGAGCTCCAGCAGTCGACCGACCCCCAGGACGAGACGCGGGTCGAGAACCTGCACGAGTTCGTCGCGGTCGCGCGGGAGTTCTCGGCGTCGTCGCCCGAGGGGAGGCTCGGCGACTTCCTGGAGACGGTGGCGCTCGTCGCCGACAGCGATCAGATCCCTGACCGTGACGGCGAGGACAGGGAGCCCACCGTCGACAACGGGCTCGTCACCCTGATGACGCTGCACACGGCGAAGGGGCTGGAGTTCCCGGTGGTGTTCCTCACCGGGATGGAGGACGGGGTCTTCCCGCACATGCGCGCGCTCGGCGACCCCAAGGAGCTCGAGGAGGAACGCCGACTTGCCTATGTCGGCATCACTCGCGCGCAACAGCGGCTCTACGTGTCGCGTGCAGTGGTGCGCAGCTCCTGGGGGGCACCGTCCTACAATCCGCCCTCCCGGTTCCTCGAGGAACTGCCTCCCCACCTCGTGGACTGGGCGCGGCTGCAGTCCACGCACCGCGAGCCCGCCATCGTCGCCGCCGCCGCCCGGCCGACCGCGAAGTCACCGGGAAACCGCGCGGTGGTGTCGTTGTCAGCGGGGGAGCGGGTCAGTCACGACACGTTCGGGCTCGGGACCGTCGTGTCGGTCACCGGCGCCGCGGAGCGCGCGGAAGCGACGATCGACTTCGGCGGAGCTGTGGGGACGAAGCGGTTGCTGCTGCGCTATGCGCCTGTGGTGAAGCTCTAGCCGGGCTGACCGGGTCGTGTGCGGCGACGAACGAGTCGCGCAGCGACGCGCTGTGCTAGACCGCGACGCCGTGATCGCGCAGCCACGCCATCGGCTCGATGGGGTCGCCGCCCTCGGGACGCACCTCGAAGTGCAGGTGGGGACCGGTGGTATTGCCCGTCGCCCCGACGAGGCCGATGACATCGTTCGCCTGCACGGTGTCGCCCAGCTTGGCTTCGAACGCCGACATGTGGCAATACCACGTCTCGGTCCCGTCACCGTGCCGCACGATGATCTTGCGCCCGTAGGCGCCGTCCCACTGCGCGAAGACGACGGTGCCGGCACCGACGACGTGGATCGGTGTGCCGGTCGGGGCCGCGAAGTCCTGACCGGTGTGGCGGTGCGCCCAGAGGCTGCTGGCATCTCCGAAGCCGGCGGTCAGGGTGTAGCTGACGACGGGCTTGACCCACGCCACGGTCGCTTCGAGCTTCTTCAGGGTGATGGTGCGCTGATGCGCGGAGATGCTACGGCTGGCCCGCGAGCCGCTCCGCAGGGTGCGCAGCATGGCGGCCTGCTTGGCGGCCACGTCGGCATCGGGCGTGGCGTAGACCGTGGCAATCTGCCCGGCATGCGCGGCCGCTGCGGCCTGCGCGAGCAGCGACGCAGAGCCTGCGCGGACGCTCTTGACGGGGTCGAGTGAAGTCGTGCGAGCCGTGGGTGTGTCAGATCCGGATGCGGCGGGTACGTGGAGGAAAGCCGCTGCGGCGGACGCGAGGACGGCGGTGCCCATGAGCGCGGGCGCACCCGGCGGGTGCGCGGTGCGCGCCTGCCGGCGATGCTTGCCGGGTCGGCGATGCTTGCCGACCTCTGCGCTGCTCTGGGGCACGTGGATCCTCATGTGTCGGTCGGGGGTACGCACGGACATTAACGGTCCGTGGCCGTTCGGCCAACCCCGGAACACGAAAATTTACTGTGTGTGACGAAACGCTCACGACAATCTGAGCCTGAGATCCGGTCCCGAGCGACCCGATGGGCTGCGTACGCACCGCGCTGGCTAGCCTCGTGCCGAGGGACCGGCCGGCGCCTCGTGCCCTGGCCACATCGCCCGACCACAGCTGCTCGTTGCCCCGTCCGGCTGTTCCCGCTCCGCAAGACCGACCTGCGAGGACCACGTGGATCTCTTCGAATACCAGGCGCGCGACGTCTTCGCCGCGCACGGCGTCGCTGTGCTCGACGGCGACGTCGCCACGACGCCGGAGGAGGCCCGGAGCGCCGCCGAGCGTCTGCTGCCTCTAGGAGGTGGCCGCGTGGTCGTCAAGGCCCAGGTGAAGACGGGTGGGCGAGGCAAGGCCGGGGGCGTGAAGTTGGCCGACTCCGTCGAGGACGCTGTCGCCAAGGCCGGGCAGATCCTGGGCATGGACATCAAGGGTCACACCGTGCACCGGGTGATGCTCGCGCCGGCGGCTCAGATCGTCGACGAGTACTACGTCTCGGTCCTGCTCGACCGCGCCAACCGCACCTACCTCGCGATGGCGTCGGTGCAGGGCGGCATGGAGATCGAAGAGGTCGCAGCCAACTCCCCGGACGCTCTCGCCAGGGTGCCGGTCGACGCCCTCGTGGGCATCGACGAGGCAAAGGCGCGCCAGATCGTGGAGCTGGCCGCTTTTCCCGAGGACGTCCGCGAGCAGGTCGTCCAGGTGATGCAGCGACTGTGGGACGTCTTCGTCGGCGAGGACGCGACCCTCGTCGAGGTCAACCCGCTCGTCAAGACGGCCGACGGGCGCATCGTCGCCCTCGACGGCAAGGTCACCATCGACGAGAACGCCGCCTTCCGTCACGCAGACCACGAGGCGCTGGCCGACCGCGGCGCCGCCGACCCGCTCGAGCAGGCGGCGAAGGACAAGGGCCTCAACTACGTCAAGCTCGACGGCGCCGTCGGCATCATCGGCAATGGCGCGGGTCTCGTCATGAGCACCCTCGACGTCGTCGCCTATGCGGGCGAGCAGTACGGCGATGTGAAGCCCGCCAACTTCCTCGACATCGGTGGCGGTGCCTCGGCCGAGGTGATGGCCAACGGGCTCGAGATCATCCTCGGCGACCCCGCGGTCCGCAGCGTCTTCGTCAACGTCTTCGGCGGCATCACCGCCTGCGACGCCGTCGCCAACGGCATCGTCAGTGCACTCGCGATCCTCGATGCGCGTGGCGAGGCCGTCACGAAGCCCCTGGTCGTACGCCTCGACGGCAACAACGCCGACGAAGGTCGACGCATCCTCACCGAAGCCGCACACCCGCTCGTCGAGCTGGTCGACACCATGGACGAGGCGGCCCGACGCGCGGCCGAGCTCGCCGTCTCGTCCTCAACAGGAGCCTGACGCAATGGCAATCTTTCTCGACGCCAACAGCCGCGTCGTCGTTCAGGGCATGACCGGTGGCGAGGGCAGCAAGCACACCCGTCGCATGCTGGCCTCCGGCACGACGATCGTCGGGGGCACCAACCCGCGCAAGGCGGGCCAGACCGTCGACTTCGACGGAACGTCGCTCCCCGTGTTCGCGGGGGTGGCCGAGGCGATCGCCGCGACCGGCGCTGACGTGTCGGTCGTCTTCGTGCCGCCGGCCGGCGTCAAGGGGGCGGTGATCGAGGCGATCGACGCCGGGATCGGGCTCGTGGTGGTCATCACCGAAGGTGTGCCGGTGCACGACACCGCCGCGTTCTTCGCCTACTCCCAGCAGCACGGGGCGACGCGCATCATCGGACCCAACTGTCCCGGGCTGATCTCCCCCGGCAAGTCCAACGCCGGCATCATCCCGGCCGACATCACGCCGCCGGGTCGCATCGGGCTGGTCAGCAAGAGCGGCACGCTGACCTATCAGATGATGTACGAGCTGCGTGACATCGGCTTCTCCACCGCCGTCGGCATCGGCGGCGACCCGATCATCGGCACGACGCACATCGACTGCCTGC
>CAXSDR010000135.1:0-7319 GCA_964236445.1 uncultured Motilibacteraceae bacterium
TAGAGCAGACCCGTGTGCGCCACCGGCCACAGCAGGAGCGAGCACGCCACCATCGCCCAGGAGTAGCCGACGATCTGCCGCGCGACGGTGCGGTCGTCGGCGACCACCGGCAGCATGGGCACCTCGGCTGCGGCGTAGTCGTCGCGGTAGCGCATCGCCAGAGGCCAGTAGTGCGGCGGCGTCCAGAGGAACACGATGCCGAACAGCACCAGCGGAGCCCACGAGAGGCCGTCGCGCACAGCCGACCAGCCGATCAGCACCGGCATGCAGCCCGCCGCGCCGCCCCAGACGATGTTCTGCGGCGTACGCCGCTTGAGCAGCAGGGTGTAGACGACGACGTAGAACGCGATCGCGGCCAGCGAAAGGGCGGCGCTGAGCACGTTGACCCAAACGGCGAAGATCACGGCCGAAGCCGCGCCCAGCATCGAGCCGAACACGACCGCACCCCGCACCGACACGGCGCCCGTGGCGAGCGGTCGGCGCTCCGTCCGGTGCATCAACGCGTCGATGTCGCGGTCGAGGACGCAGTTGAGGGTGTTGGCGCTCCCGGCGGCGCACGCGCCACCCACGAGCGTCAGCAGCACGAGCCGCAGGGAAGGCAGATCACCCTGGGCCAGCAGCATGGTCGGGACCGTGGTGACGAGCAGCAGCTCGATGATGCGGGGCTTGGTGAGGGCGACGTAGGCGCCGACGGTGCGGCGAAGGCGCGACAAGGGGCTGCCTGCGTCGTCGGGCACGCGCACGTCAGCCCGGGGCCGCGGATCAACTGTGGTCACGCGCACCTCGGATCGGTTCTCGCCCTGCGGCTGCGGAAGCCCCGCGTGGCAGGGGGTCCGCTGTACGCCTCAGCCTAACCGGGGAAAGACTCACGACGGACGTCGGCCCGACGTGATCAGGGCGACATCAGACGCGAAACGCGCGGGAGTAGGGTCCGCAATGCGTAGGGCTGGTCGCAGCGGGCAGCACGTGTAGAGCGCCATCGACAACGGAGTCGTGCACACATCCTGCGAACACGCGCTCTCAGAACACCTTCGATGAAAGGACCGCAGCGTGGCGAGCACGACCGGCTTCACCTGGAGCGACGAGGACCGGCGCACGGTCGACGTGGTGCGCGCGCTGGCCATGGATGCGGTCGAACAGGCCGGGTCGGGGCACCCGGGAACCGCAATGAGCCTGGCGCCAGCGGCGTTCCTGCTGTTCCAACGGTTGTTGCGGCACGATCCGAGCGACTCGCAGTGGACCGGACGCGACCGGTTCGTGCTCTCTTGCGGGCACTCCAGCCTGACGCTCTACATCCAGCTCTATCTCTCGGGCTACGGCCTGACGATCGACGACCTGCGCCACCTGCGCCAGTGGGACAGCCTCACCCCTGCGCACCCTGAGCACGGGCACACCAACGGTGTCGAGACCACGACCGGGCCGCTCGGTCAGGGCATCGCCACCGCCGTGGGGATGGCCATGGCGGCGCGCCGCGAGCGCGGGCTCTTCGACCCGGACGCCGCCGAGGGGCAGAGCCCGTTCGACCACACGATCTGGGTCTTCGCCTCCGACGGTGACATGGAGGAAGGCGTGCAGGCCGAGGCCGCGAGCCTCGCCGGCCACCTACGCCTGGGCAACCTGGTGCTGCTCTACGACGACAACCACATCTCCATCGACGGCGACACGGACGTGGCTTTCAGCGAGGACGTGCTCGCGCGCTACGCCTCCTACGGCTGGCACACCCAGCGTGTCGAGGACTCCGAGGACGTGCAGGCCGTGCACGCCGCCCTGGTGGCGGCGCGCGACGAGCAGCTGCGGCCGAGCATCGTCGCCGTGCGCTCGATCATCGCGTTTCCCGCGCCGCACGCCCAGAACACCAGCAAGGCCCATGGCTCCGCGCTGGGCAAGGACGAGGTCGCGGCGACCAAAGAGGTCATGGGCCTCGACCCGACGAAGACCTTCGATGTTCCCGACGAGCTGCTGGAGCACGCCCGCGAGGTAGGCACGCGCGGCAAGTCGCTGCACGACGAGTGGAACAAGGGCTTCGTGGCCTGGCGCGAAGCCAACCCGGAGCAGTCCGCCCTGTTCGACCGCATGGCCGCCGGCCGCCTCCCCGCCGGCTGGGAGTCCTCGCTGCCCACGTTCGCCGCGGGCAAGGACGTCGCCACCCGCAAGGCGAGCGGAACGGTTCTGAACGCCATCGCACCCGGCATGCCGGAGCTCTGGGGCGGTTCGGCGGACCTGCACGAGTCGAACAACACCCTCATCGAGGGCGAGCAGTCGTTCGGGCACCCCGACTCCGGCGCCAAGAACGTCAGCATCTACGGCCGCAACCTGCACTTCGGCATCCGCGAGCACGCCATGGGTGCGGCGCTGAACGGCATCGCCCTGCACGGTGGCACGCGTGTCTACGGCGGAACGTTCCTAGTGTTCAGCGACTACATGCGCGGTGCGGTGAGGCTGGCTGCGATCATGAAGGCGCCGGTCACCTACGTCTGGACCCATGACTCGATCGGGCTCGGCGAGGACGGTGCGACGCACCAACCGATCGAGCACCTGTGGTCACTTCGGGCGGTGCCCAACCTCGCCGTGGTCCGTCCGGCCGACGCGAACGAGACCGCCATCGCGTGGCGCACCATCCTCGAGCGCGCCGACGGCCCGGCCGCTCTCGCGCTCACCCGCCAGAACGTGCCGACCTACGACCGGAGCCCCACCGGAGGCTTCGCGAGCGCCGAAGGGGTGGCGCGTGGCGCGTACGTCCTCATCGACGCGTCATCGGGCCAGCCTGACGTGGTGCTCATGGCGACCGGTTCCGAGGTTCAGATCGCTGTCGCCGCACGTGAGCTGCTCGAGTCCTCCGGTGTGCCGACGCGTGTCGTCTCCGTGCCGTGCCTCGAGTGGTTCGACCAGCAGGACGACGCCTACCGGCAGAGCGTCCTGCCGCCCTCGGTGCGTGCCCGCGTCTCGGTCGAGGCAGGCATCGCGCAGGGGTGGTGGCGCTACCTCGGTGAGAACGGGGTGCCCGTGAGCATCGAGCACTACGGCGCCAGTGCTCCGTTCGCGGTGCTCTACGAGCAGTTCGGTTTCACCGCCGAGCGCGTGGCCGCAGCGGCACAGGCAAGCATCGCGAAAGCCGGGGTCATCGCCGGCTCCACCACCGGGAACTAACTTCTCCCGTCCCCTGATCCTCGTCTTCCGGAGGCCTGCCATGAACGAGAACCTGCACCGGTTGTCCGAGGAGGGAGTCGCCATCTGGCTCGACGACCTCTCACGGGCGCGACTCGCGAGCGGCGGTCTTGCCACGCTCGTTCGCGACTCCAGCGTCGTGGGCGTGACGACCAACCCGACGATCTTCCAGAAGGCGATCACCGGGTCCGATGTCTATGACGAGCAGGTACGCGACCTCGCCCTGCGCGGGGTCGACGTCGGAGAGGCCCTGCGCGCGATCACGACCTTCGACGTGCGCTGGGCCTGCGATGTGCTGACGCCGCTGCACGAGTCCACTGGTGGGCTCGACGGGCGCGTCTCCATCGAGGTCGACCCACGGATCGCCCACGAGACCGAGCGCACGATCGCCGAGGCGCGTGCGCTGTGGTGGCTCGTGGACCGCCCCAATCTCTACATCAAGATCCCGGCGACGAAGGCCGGCATCCCGGCCATCAGCCAGGTCCTCGCCGAAGGCATCAGCGTCAACGTCACGCTCATCTTCTCGCTCGAGCGTTATGACGCCGTGATGGAGTCCTATCTCGAGGGGCTCGAGCGGGCACGCGCCGCGGGCCATGACCTCGCCACGATCACGAGCGTCGCGTCGTTCTTCGTCAGCCGTGTGGACACCGAGATCGACAAGCAGCTCGACAAGGTCGGATCGAGCGAGGCCAAGGCCCTCAAGGGCAAGGCCGCGATCGCCAACGCCCGACTCGCCTACCAGCACTACGAAAAAGTCTTCTCCGGTCCGCGATGGGAGTCGCTGGCTGCCGCGGGCGCTCGCCCGCAGCGCCCGTTGTGGGCGTCGACCGGTGTCAAGGACCCCGCCTACGACGACACGATGTATGTCATCGAGCTCGTCGCTCCCGGCACGGTCAACACGATGCCGGAGGCCACGCTGCGCGCTGTCGCGGACCATGGCGTCCCCCGCGGTGACACGATTCGCAACTCCTATGTCGAGGCCCAGCAGGTGCTTGACGACCTCGCAGCGGTGGGCATCGACTACGACGACGTCGTCGACCTGCTCGAGGCCGAGGGCGTGGAGAAGTTCGAGACGAGCTGGAACGAGCTGATCGAATCGGTCACGGGTGAGCTGGAGCGCTTCGGCGCCGAGATCGCCGCCGACGGCGCCACCAAGCCTGCCGGCTCAGGCCCCGCGGCCGGTGACGTCGAAGGATCCGCCAAGTGACGGAGACGCCTCCTGTCACCGACGCCGGCCTCCCTGGACCCGTCGACGGGCCGGGCAGATCAGCCGCACCCGCTCGACTCGCCGGATCGACCGGACCCGCTGGAGGGACGCAGTGAGCACCACATCGCCGGACTCGTTGACCGACGAGGACGGCCGGGCGCCGAACCCGCTGCGCGACGCCCGCGACCGACGACTCCCGCGGGTCGCAGGGCCCTGCGGGCTCGTGATCTTCGGCGTCACCGGGGACCTGTCGCGCAAGAAGCTGATGCCGGCGATCTACGACCTGGCCAACCGCGGCCTGCTCCCGCCCGGCTTCGCGCTCGTCGGCTTCGCCCGCCGCGACTGGGCCGACCAGGACTTCGCCGCGGTGGTGCACGACTCGGTCAAGGAGCACGCCCGCACCCCGTTCCGGGAGGAGGTGTGGAAGCAGCTCAGCGAAGGCATCCGGTTCGTTCCCGGCGAGTTCGGTGACCGGGCGGCTTTCGAGCAGCTCAAGGCGACGATCCAGGAGCTCGACGAGCAGCGAGGCACGGGCGGCAACCACGCGTTCTATCTGTCGGTGCCGCCGAAGTTCTTCCCCGATGTCGTACGTCAGCTCAAGGAGAGCGGCCTCGCCGACGGTGCGCCCGACTCGTGGCGCCGCGTGGTCATCGAGAAGCCGTTCGGACACGACCTCGCCAGCGCGCAGGAGCTCAACCGCATCGTCGGCGAGGTGTTCGACTCGGGCTCTGTCTTCCGCATCGACCACTACCTCGGCAAGGAGACGGTGCAGAACATCCTGGCCCTGCGCTTCGCCAACACGATGTTCGAGCCGATCTGGAACCGCTCCTACGTCGACCATGTGCAGATCACGATGGCCGAGGACGTCGGCATCGGGGGTCGGGCCGGCTACTACGACGGCATCGGCGCCGCGCGTGACGTCATCCAGAACCACCTCCTGCAGCTCCTCGCGCTCACCGCCATGGAAGAGCCCGTGTCGTTCGAGGCCCGTGACCTGCGCCTGGAGAAGCTCAAGGTGCTCGGCGCCGTACGGCTTCCCGCCGACCTCGGGAAGGCTTCGGCCCGTGGGCAGTATGCCCGTGGCTGGCAGGGCGGGCGGCTGGTGCCGGGCTACTTCGAGGAGGAAGGCATTCCGGCCGAGAGCGTCACCGAGACCTACGCGGCGCTCAAGCTCGAGATCGACACCCGCCGCTGGGCCGGTGTCCCTTTCTATCTGCGCACCGGCAAGCGACTGGGACGCCGGGTCACCGAGATCGCCGTGGTGTTCCAGCGTGCTCCTCACCTGCCGTTCACCACCAACGCCGTCGAAGAGCTCGGGCAGAACTCCCTGGTCATGCGCATCCAGCCTGACGAGGGGATGACCGTGCGTTTCGGCTCCAAGGTGCCCGGCACCGCGATGGAGGTCCGCGACGTCACGATGGACTTCGGCTACGGCGAGTCGTTCACCGAGTCCTCGCCGGAGGCCTACGAGCGGCTGATCCTCGACGTGCTACTCGGCGACCCGCCGCTCTTCCCCCGGCACGAGGAGGTCGAACGCTCCTGGCGGATCCTCGATCCCGTGGAGGAATACTGGGCTACCGCTGGCAGACCCGACGCCTACGAGTCGGGGACGTGGGGCCCGCGCTCCGCAGACGAGATGCTGGCCCGCGACGGGCGCACCTGGCGTCGGCCATGAACATCGACCTCACCGACACGACCTCGTCGGAAATCTTCAACGCTCTGCTCGATGCGCGCCGCCGCAGCGGCAGCCCTGCCATGGGTGCCGTGCTGACGCTCGTCATCGTCACCGACGAGGACGGCGTCTATGACGCACTCCGGGCCGCGACCGCCGCCTCGCGCGAGCACCCCTCGCGCATCCTGGTCGCCGTAGGGCGGCCGGGGCGAGGCGCTGCCCGACTGGACGCCGAGGTGCGTACGACCGGTGAGCAAGGACCCGGTGAGATCGTCCTGCTGCGCCTGCGCGGCGAGCTGGCCGATCACCCTGACAGCGTGGTCCTGCCGTTGCTGCTCACCGATGCGCCTGTGGTGACGTGGTGGCCGGGAGTGGCACCGGCAAAGCCGGTGGAACACCCGTTGGGCAAGCTCTCGCAGCGACGCATCACCGACTCGGCAGCTGTCGACAACCCGCTGGCGGCGCTGCTCGAGCGCAAGGGTGGCTACTCCCCCGGCGACACCGATCTGTCCTGGACGCGGATCACGCCCTGGCGGACGCTGCTGGCCAGCGCGCTCGACGAGCCGCTGGGCACACCGCTCGGCATAGAGGTCGCCGGGGAGGCCGACAGCCCCAGCGCCGAGCTGCTGGCCCTGTGGCTCGGCAGCCGCCTCGGAGTAGCGGCGACCCGCAGCATCTCGGCGGGCCCCGGCATCACCGAGGCCCGGATCCTCACCGCTGAAGGCGACATCGTCATCACACGCGGCGACGGGCGAGTCGCGACGCTGCAGCGTCCCGGCTCCCCGCAGCGCACGCTGGCGCTGCCACGCCGCCCGCTCGTGGAGCTGCTGGGTGAGGAGCTGCGGCGCCTCGACGCCGACGAGGTCTACGGCGAAGTGCTCTCGCTGGTCGGGGACCCGGCCCAGCAGCAGACGGTTCCCGTGGTCGTCGGCCATGCAACCGAGGTTGCTGGCGAGGATCCCGGCGAATGACAGGCGGCGAGCGGCTCGTGCTCACGCACGCGGACGCGGACACGCTGGCGTCCGGCGTCGCGGCACGCCTGCTGGGCGCACTCGCCGATGCGCAGGCCGCCGGCCGGATCGCGGACGTCGTGCTCACCGGCGGCGGCATAGGCATCGCCGTGCTCCGTCGCGTCGCGAGCAGCTCCCTGCGCTCGACGGTCGACTGGCGCAAGGTGGAGGTGTGGTGGGGCGACGAGCGGTGGCTGCCCCCCGGCGATCCCGAACGCAACGAGACCCAGGCCCGCGAGGCACTCCTCGACGTCCTCGATCTCGA
>CAXSDR010000136.1:0-7046 GCA_964236445.1 uncultured Motilibacteraceae bacterium
GCGGTGCGCGAGAGCCTCGACTCCCTCAAGCAGCTCGTTGCCGCGAGCAACGAGATCGGCGGCTTCCTGAAGCTGATCACCAGCGTCGCCGAGCAGACCAAGCTGCTCGCGCTGAACGCGACGATCGAGGCAGCCCGCGCCGGCGATGTCGGCAAGGGCTTCGCCGTCGTCGCCGACGAGGTCAAGCAGCTCGCCACCGCGACTGCGGCCAGCACCGCTGATATATCGCGGCGCATCGCCGCGATCCAGAGCGGCACTCGAGCCACCGAAGCGAGTCTGGACCGGCTCGACCACCTGATCGCGCGTGTGAGCGAGATGCAGGTGAGCGTGTCGGCGGCGATCGAGGAGCAGGCCGCCGTCGCCACGGAGATCGCCGGCGCGGTGACCGAGATCGCGACAGGTGCCCAGGACGCGAGCGTGCGCGTGGGCGCGATCCGCGACTCTGCCGACGGCATGCGCCAGCAGTTCAACGCCATGCACGCCTTGGTGATCGACGCCTGAGCTGTCAGCGGATCGAGGCGTTCCGGCGCGCTCCGCTGGGCAGCAGCTCGCTCAGCCAGAGCAGCATCGCCACAACGCTGGCCGCACCCCCGAGTGCACAGACGCCCAACCAGCCGTGTGCACCCCACATCGCCGCGCTCGCCGCCGAGCCGACGGCGCCGCCGACGAAGTTGGCGACCATGTAGGCGGTCGTGAGCCGCGACCGGGCTGCCGCGTCGAGGGCATAGACGGTGCCTTGGTTGAGGATGTGGGTTCCCTGCACCCCCGCGTCGAGCAGCACGACCCCGACGACGAGGGCGGCCAGCGACGTACGCCCGAAGCTTAGAACAGCGAACGACGCTGCGGTCATCGCGACGTAGACCCCCGTCCCGCCGCGCACCAGGCCCCGGTCGACGAGCCGTCCGCTCGCCTGCGCGCACAGCGCTCCGACGACGCCGACGAGCCCGAAGAGCCCGATCACGGCCTCGCTGTAGTGGTAGGGCGCGCCGGCGAGGAGGAAGGCGATCGAAGTCCAGAACACGCTGAACGCGCCGAAGAACAGTGCGCCGTAGGCCATCCGGCGGCGCAGCACCACGTGCTCGAGGACCAGCGTGCCGACGCTGCGCAGCAGGGCGGGATAGGAGCCGCCGGTCGTCGCGGGCACGCGAGGCAGCCGGGCGTGCAGAACCGCGGCCAGCACGGCCATCAACCCCGCCCCGACGACGTAGACCGCGCGCCAGCCGAGCGCACTCGCCAGGAGTCCCGACAGCGTGCGGGCGAGGAGGATCCCGAGCAGGAGACCACTCATGACCGTGCCGACGACGCGGCCGCGCTCGTCCGCCGCGGCGAGTGACGCGGCAAACGGCACGAGAATCTGGGCCACGACGCTCGTGAGGCCGACGACGGCCAGGGCGATGCACAGCAGGGTGAGGTCGGGCGCGGCGGCGACCCCCAGCATCGCGGCTGCCGTGACGGCGAGGGTGCCGACGACGAGGCGGTGGCGCTCCACGAGGTCGCCCAGCGGCACGAGCAGGGCGAGACCCACCGCGAAGCCGAGCTGGCTCACCGTGACCGTCAGCCCCGCCTCGCCACTGCTGACATGCAGCGCCCTCGCGATGGTGTCGAGCAGGGGCTGGGCGTAATACATGTTGGCCACCGTGAGCCCGCAGGCGACGGCGAGCAGCAGCACCAGGGAGCGGGGCAGTGGCGAGGCGCGAGGGATCGAGGGCGTCGCGCTGTCCTGCACCATCCCGTCACTGTGACACGGGCTCGGTGACGGGCCGATCAGGCGCTGACGCGGCGGGCGGCCTTGTCGGCGTACATCGCCCGGTCGGCGGCCTTGAGCATGCTGTCGACCGTCTGACCCGACCGGGCCACCACCATGCCGACGCTCGTGCCGACGTGCGCGACGGCACCGGGCAGGTCCACGGGCTCCATCACGGCGGAGCGGATGCGATGCGCGACCCTGCGTCGGTCACCCACCGCGACGTCGTCGCACAGCACCACGAACTCGTCGCCACCGAGGCGGGCGACCGTGTCGGCAGGGCGCATCGCGGTGCTCAGTCGCTGCCCGACCTCACGCAGGACGATGTCGCCGGCGTCGCGGCCGAAGGTGTCGTTGACCGCCTTGAAGCCGTCCAGGTTGCACAGGAAGAGCGTCGGAAAGATCTGCGTGCGCTGCGCGCGGATCACCGCCTGCTCGGCCCGGTCGACGAGGATCCGCCGGTTGGCCACCCCGGTGAGGGCGTCATGCGTGGCGAGGTGGTCGACCTCCGCGAGCACGTCGACGAGCTGCGCGTGCTGGCGTCGCATCTCGAACAGATGCTCCACCTGGGCGGCGAGGTCCTGCAGCGCTTCGACCTGGCCGGAGGTGAGCGACCGCGGGCGCAAGTCCATCACACACAGCGTTCCGACGGCGACCCCCTTGACGTCACGCAACGGGACCCCGCAGTAGGAGCGCACGAGGTCCAGCGGGCCGATGACCATCGGGCTGTAGCGGAACCGCGCGTCCTCCCGCGCGTCCGGAACGTGCACCGTGCGTCCCGCCGCGACCGTGTGCGCGCACATCGAGTCCTCGCGGCTCACGATGCTGCGCGCGGATCCCGCGACCGACGCCTGCCACTGGCGGGTGGCGTCGAACAGGTTGATCATTGCCACAGGTGAGCCGGTGACGGCAACGGCGAGCCGGGTGAGGCCGTCGAGGTCAGGCGCGGGCGGATCGTCGAGGATGCCGAGGCGGAAGAGAGCGGCGACTCGATCGGCAGCATCGAGTGGCAGCGGTGCGCCCATCAACCCCACCCCTTCACGTCGTTGCGGTCGTTCCTCCTTTCGGCCCAGCCGGGGCCGAGATGAAGGTTAACCAGCACGAAACAGCCGGTCGTCTACTGTCATGAGACATCGAACGCTGACAGTGGACAGGAGTCACCGTGCCCGACTCACTCGCAAAGGTCGCCAGGGCAGACGGTGTCACCTTCGTGCTGGCCATGTTCACGACGCTGACCGGCAAGCCGTGCGCCAAGCTCGTGCCGATCCACGCGGTCGACGTCCTCGAGGCCGAGGGCGTCGGCTTCGCCGGGTTCGCGGCGGGCGCGATGGGACAGCAGCCCCGTGACCCCGACATCATGGCCATCCCCGACGTCAGCTCCTATGTCGCGCTGCCCTTCGTCAAACCAGGCCTCGCGATGGTCCACTGCGATCCCCACGTCGACGGCGTGCCCTATGCGTTCGCGCCGCGCGTGATCCTGCGGTCGATGCTCGCCAAGGCAGCGGGGCGCGGGCTCGCGCTGCAGGCCGGCGCCGAGCTGGAGTACTTCCTGGTGCAGCGCCGGTCCGACGGGAGCCTCACGACCGCCGACGCGCAGGACACCGCCGACCAGCCCTGCTACGACGCCCGCGGCCTCACCAGGATGTATGACCACCTCACCGCCGTCTCCGACGCCATGGCCGGACTGGGCTGGGGACCGTACGCCAGTGACCACGAGGACGGCAACGGCCAGTTCGAGCAGAACTTCCGCCACGCCGACGCGATGACGACCGCCGACCGCGTCGTGACGCTGCGCTATGTCGTGCAGATGCTCGCCGAGCAGCGCGGGATGACCGCGACGTTCATGCCCAAGCCGTTCACCGATCGCACCGGCAGCGGGCTGCACCTGCACCTGTCGCTGTGGGACGCAGACCGAGCGCTGTTCCCAGCGGCCGACGAGCCCGATGCCCACGGGCTCGGGCTGTCGCGGTGCGCCTACTCCTTCATCGCCGGTCTGCTCGACCACGCACCCGCGCTGCCCGCTCTGCTGACGCCCACGGTCAACTCGTTCAAGCGCTCGGGCGCACTCACCACCACCTCGGGCGCCACCTGGGCGCCGCGCGTGGCCACCTACGGCGGCAACGACCGTACGCACATGGTGCGGGTCCCCGACAACAACCGTGCCGAGCTGCGGGCGGGAGACGGCGCCGCGTGCTCCTACCTCGCGATCGCGGCGGCCCTCGGCGCCGGCCTGGACGGCATCGAGAACGACGCCGATCCCGGCGCGGTGGGGCCACGGCCCACGGCACCCACGCTGCCCCGCACGCTGATCGAGGCCGTTGCGGCCTTCGAGGCCGACGACGTGGTGCGTGGCGTCCTCGACGGCGTCGACCCTTCCGCCGGCGTGAGCACGCACTATGCCGAGCTCAAGCGGGACGAGTTCTATGCCTGGCACTCACAGGTCAGCGCATGGGAGGTCGACCGCTACCTCACCGCTGTCTGACCCGGCTGCACCAAAGGAGAAGCCCATGTGCGGAATCGCAGGTCTGCTGTTGCGTGACCCCGCGCTGGAGTCGTCGCTCGGTTCACTTCTGACAGGCATGCTGTGCCAGGTCGCCGAACGCGGACCCGACTCGGCGGGGATCGGCATCTACGGCGACGAGCGGCTCACACCGTTCGGGCACGCCGCCGTCTCCGTGCTGGGAGCCGAGCTTGGCGCCGATGACGCTGTCCGCACCCTGCGGCACGCCGAGGCATCGCTGCAGGACGTACGCGCGGTGGTCGGCGGCGACACCGCGGTGCTCAGTGCCGACACTGACGTGGCTCTGCTCGAGGCAGCTGCGCGTGCTGCATTCCCTGATGCCGTCATCATCGGGCGCGGGCACGAGCTCGCGGTGCTCAAGGGTGTCGGCGACCCGGTCGACCTCGCCGGTGCGTTCTCGCTTCGTGAGGCGTCTGGCTGGCAGGGCATCGCGCACACCCGCATGGCCACCGAGTCTGCGGTGACGTCTGCGCACAGCCACCCGTTCTCGGTCGCGGACGATTTCTGCCTCGTGCACAACGGCTCCTTCGCCAACCACGCGACGCTCCGGCGTGAGCTGCAGGCAGGTGGGGTCGTGTTCGACAGCGACAACGACTCGGAGGTGGGGGCCCGCTTCGTCGCAGCACAGCTTGCCGCCGGCTTCGACCTCGAGAAGTCGCTGCACCTGCTGTGCGAACGGTTCGACGGCTTCTACACGCTGCTCGTCACGACCGGCGACAGCTTCGCAGTCGTGCGCGACGCCATCGCCTGCAAGCCCGCAGTCATCGCCGAGACGCCGGAGTGGGTCGCGATGGCCTCGGAATACCGCGCCCTGACGGGCCTGCCCGGCATCGAGAATGCACGGGTGTTCGAGCCGGAGCCCGAGGAGGTCTACACGTGGACACGGTGAGCAGCTCCGGACTCGCCTTCGACCTTGACACCTCGTCGGTTCGCGAGCTCAACGGCGCGCTCCACGCCAAGGACGTATGCGAGCGCGCGACGACCTGGCACGTGGCGAACCCGGGCGGCCGGCACAACATCGCCTGCGGGCTCGACGCCCAGGTCACCGTCGAGATCGACGGCTCGGTCGGCTACTACTGCGCAGGCATGAACCAGCGGGCGAGCGTCCTCGTCAACGGCAGCGCCGGGGTGGGCGTCGCCGAGAACATGATGTCGGGGTCGGTGCGCGTACGAGGAAACGCCTCTCAGTCGGCGGGCGCGACAGGCCACGGCGGGATGCTCGTCATCGAGGGCAGCGCATCGGCACGCTGCGGCATCTCCATGAAGGGCATCGACATCGTCGTGGGCGGCGACATCGGTCACATGAGCGCGTTCATGGGTCAGGCCGGTCGCCTGGTGGTGTGCGGCGACGCGGGCGACGCGCTGGGTGACTCGCTCTACGAGGCACGGCTCTACGTCGGCGGTGCGGTCAAGTCGTTGGGTGCCGACTGCGTGCAGAAGGACATGCGCGCCGAGCACCTGACCGAGCTTCGGGCACTGCTCCAGAAGGCCGGCGTCGAGGCCGATGCCACGACCTTCCGTCGCTACGGCTCGGGACGCACGCTCTACAACTTCACGGTCGACCACGCGGGAGCCTACTGATGACCGAGACCGATCCCGCGGCTCACGGACTGCGCGAGTCAGCCACGTTCGACCGGGCGACCATCGCCGCGATCCAGCGGGCCGCCGACACCGGGATCTACGACATCCGCGGGGGAGGCTCGAAGCGTCGGCTGCCGCACTTCGACGACCTGCTGCTGCTCGGGGCCTCCATGTCGCGCTATCCCCTCGAGGGCTACCGCGAGCGCTGCGACACCGATGTCGTGCTGGGCGACCGGAACGCGAAGTTCCCGCTGCACCTGTCGATCCCCGTGACCATCGCCGGCATGAGCTTCGGTGCGCTCTCCGGCCGCGCGAAGGAGGCACTCGGCCGTGCGGCCAGCGAGGTGGGCACATCGACGACGACGGGTGACGGCGGCATGACACCGGAGGAGCGTGGCCAGTCCAAGCACCTCGTCTATCAATACCTCCCGTCGCGCTATGGCATGAACCCCGACGACCTGCGCAAGGCCGACGCGATCGAGGTAGTGCTCGGGCAGGGTGCGAAACCTGGCGGAGGCGGCATGCTGCTCGGCCAGAAGATCACCGAGCGGGTCGCGGGCATGCGCACCCTCCCTATCGGCGTCGACCAGCGCAGTGCGTGCCGGCACCCGGACTGGACGGGACCCGACGACCTCGAGATCAAGATCCGCGAGCTGCGCGAGATCACCGACTGGGAGAAACCGGTATATGTGAAGATCGGCGCCAGCCGGCCCTACTTCGACGTGAAGCTGGCCGCGAAGTCGGGCGCCGACGTCATCGTGCTCGACGGCATGCAGGGCGGCACCGCCGCGACGCAGGACGTCTTCATCGAGCATGTCGGCATCCCGATCCTCGCGGCGATCCCCCAGGCTGTTCAGGCGCTCCAGGAAGAGGGCCTGCACCGCAAGGTGCAGCTGGTCGTGTCGGGTGGCATCCGCAACGGTGCCGACCTGGCCAAGTGCATGGCGATGGGCGCTGACGCCGTGGCCGTCGGCACCGCCGCTCTCATCGCGCTCGGCGACAACTCCCCCGCCTATGACGAGGAATACCGGCAACTCGGTTCAGCGGCGGGGTTCTATGACGACTGGCAGGCAGGCCGCGATCCGGCTGGGATCACGACGCAGGACGACGATCTGGCCCAGCGCCTCGACCCGGTACTCGGGGGGCGGCGCGTGGCGAACTACCTTCGCGTGATGACGATGGAGGCGCAGATCCTCGCGC
>CAXSDR010000137.1:0-6980 GCA_964236445.1 uncultured Motilibacteraceae bacterium
TGCTCGCCATGTTCATGCGTGTCGGCGGCGGCATCTTCACCAAGGCCGCCGACGTGGGCGCCGACCTCGTCGGCAAGGTCGAGCAGGGCATTCCCGAGGACGACCCGCGCAACGCCGCGACGATCGCCGACAACGTGGGGGACAACGTCGGCGACTGCGCCGGCATGGCGGCGGACCTGTTCGAGTCCTACGCCGTCACCCTCGTCGCCGCCCTGATCCTGGGCAAGGCCGCCTTCGGTGAGGAAGGGCTCGTGTTCCCGCTGATCGTGCCGGCCCTCGGCGCGCTCACCGCGGTGCTCGGCATCCTGCTCACGCGGGCCAAGCCCGGCGAGAACGGCCTCACGGCCATCAACCGCGCGTTCTACATCTCGGCCGCCGTCTCCGCGGTCCTGTGCTCGCTCGCCGCGCTGATCTACCTGCCGTCCTCCTTCTCCGAGCTGCACGACGCCACCCGCAGCAGCGCCGACCCGCGACTGGTCGCCATCGGTGCCGTGATCCTCGGCATCGTGCTGGCGTCGGTGATCCTGGCGCTGACCGGCTACTTCACCGAGACCAAGCGCCGCCCGGTGCAGGACATCGGCCGCAGCTCGCTCACCGGCGCCGCGACCGTGATCCTCGCGGGCGTCAGCATCGGGCTCGAGTCCGCGGTCTACACCGCCCTGGTCATCGCCGCCGCGGTCTACGGCGCGTTCCTGCTCGGGGGCGGCTCGGTCGTCGTCAGCCTGTTCGCCATCGCCCTCGCCGGCTGTGGCCTGTTGACCACGGTCGGCGTCATCGTCGCGATGGACACCTTCGGCCCGGTGTCCGACAACGCCCAGGGCATCGCCGAGATGTCCGGCGACGTCAGCGGTGAAGGCGCGCGCATCCTCACCGACCTCGACGCGGTCGGCAACACCACCAAGGCGATCACCAAGGGCATCGCGATCGCCACGGCGGTCCTGGCTGCCACGGCGCTCTTCGGCTCCTACCGTGACGCCTTCGAGACGGCACTCGCCAGCAGCGGCGTCGCGAGCGCCGACCTCTCCAACAACCTGCGCCAGACCTTTGCGCTCGACATCGCCCAGCCCAACAACCTCGTCGGTCTGCTGCTCGGTGCGGCCGTGGTGTTCCTGTTCTCGGGGCTCGCCATCAGCGCGGTCTCCCGCGCGGCGGGCGCTGTCGTCTACGAGGTGCGCAAGCAGTTCCGCGACAACCCCGGCATCATGACCGGCGAGACCCGCCCCGAATACGGCCGTGTCGTCGACATCTGCACCCGTGACTCGCTGCGAGAGCTCGCGACTCCGGGCCTGCTCGCGGTCATGGCGCCGATCGCCGTCGGCTTCGGCCTCGGCATCGGCCCGCTCGCCGCCTATCTCGCGGGTGCCATCGCCACGGGCACCCTCATGGCCGTCTTCCTCGCCAACTCCGGGGGCGCGTGGGACAACGCCAAGAAGCTGGTCGAGGACGGCGAGCACGGCGGCAAGGGCAGCCCGGCGCACGAGGCCACGATCATCGGCGACACCGTGGGCGACCCCTTCAAGGACACCGCCGGGCCGGCGATCAACCCGCTGCTCAAGGTCATGAACCTCGTCGCGGTCCTGATCGCGCCGGCGGTCGTGCAGCTGACCGTGGGCGACTCGGCCAACACCGGCGTACGCGCGCTGATCGCTCTCGTGGCGGTCGCGGTGATCGTCGGGTCGGTCGTCTACAGCAAGCGCCACGGTGTCTCCATGGCCGCGGACATGGCAGCCGAGGAGTCCCTGGCCTCCCGGTGACGTCCTCGTGAGCCCCTCGGTGCACCGGCTGCGCGCCGCGCTCGGGACGGCCGGCTACACCGCCGACGGTGTGCTCGACCTGCTCGGGCCCGATGCGCACGCAGCGCTCGCCCGCGGCGAGACCGTGCCCGCGCGCCGACGGACCGCCGGCGGGTCACCGCTCGAGACGCTGGTGCGGCTGTTCCTCCTGCAGCTGGCGGTGCCCGCCCGCCACGCGGCGGCGGCACTGCCCCTGGTCGACGCGCTGACGGGCGGGCTGCTGGAGCAGGCCGGCGACGACGTACGCGCTCTGCTCGACATCAGGCCCTACGGCGCCGACGACGCGCCCGAGGGCGGGTGGTGGCTGGTCAGCGACCTCGGCACCGGCCTCGACGGCGTGCACCGCCCGCTGCGCAGCGACCACGTCCTGGGCCTCGGCGGCGCCAGCGCCTCGCTCGCCGAGCTGACGCCTCGCCGCGACGTCGGGCGCGCCCTCGACATCGGCACGGGCTGCGGTGTGCAGGCGCTGCACCTCTCGCGCCACGCCCAGCACGTCGTCGCCACCGATGTGCTGCCTCGTGCGCTCGCGCTGGCCCGGCTCACCGCGGCGCTCAACGACGTCGAGCTCGACCTGCGCGAGGGCAGCCTCACCGAGCCGGTGGCAGCCGAGCGCTTCGACCTGGTCGTGTCCAACCCACCGTTCGTGATCGGCGCGCCCGACGCGCGCACCTACCGCGATGCGGGGATGCCGCTCGACGGCGTCACGCGGCGGCTGCTGCAGAGCGCGCCCGACCTGCTCGCCGACGGCGGCACCTACGTCGCCCTGGCCAACTGGGTGCGCCTGCGCGGTGAGGGGCCCGAGGAGCGCATCGCCGGCTGGCTCCCCGACGCCGCAGGGTTCGAGTCGCTGGTGCTCGTGCGCGACGAGCAGGACCCGGCGGCCTACGTCTCGACGTGGCTGCGTGACGCGGGCGAGGAGGGCGGTGCTGCCTATGCCGAGCGCTACGACCGCTGGCTCGACGCGCTCGAGGCCGCCGCTGTCGAGTCGATCGCGTTCGGCTGGGTGATGGTGCGCCGCTACCCCGCGGATGGCCGTACGGCGGGTCGCGCGGTCCTCGCCTGCCCCCAGGCTGTCGAGCAGCCGCTCGGGGACCGGCTCGTCACCGACCTCGACACCAGCCACTGGCTGCGCGACCAGCCCGACGACGCGCTGCTGCGCAGCCGCCTGCGCCTGCGCGCCGACGTGCAGCAGGAGCAGGTGGGCCGTCCTGGCGCGGAAGACCCCGAGAGTCTCGTGCTGCGCCAGCAGCGTGGGCTGCGCAACGCGACGCGCGCGAGCACGGCCACGGCGGCGCTGGTCGGCGCGTGCGACGGTTCCCTGCCCCTCGCCACCCTGGTCGATGCGGTCGCGACGGTGCTCGGCGAGCCGTGCGACAGGCTGACCGGACCCCTGCTCGCCGACGTACGCGCCCTGCTCAGAAGCGGGTTCCTGACCGTCGAAGCACCCTGACACCCTGCCACCCGCCTGCGGCGCCCCGGGCCTGCCCGTACGCTGCGTGACGAACTGACCTTCGGAAAGGCGATCGTGCCCCCTCGCAAGCGCGCTACCGCACCCGCCGGCGCCGGCGTGCGCCGCCTCGTCATCGTCGAGTCGCCGCGCAAGGCACGGGTCATCGCGGGCTATCTGGGCGACGGCTATGACGTGGAGGCGAGCGTCGGGCACATCCGCGACCTGCCGACCCCGTCCAAGCTGCCCGCCGAGATGAAGAAGGGACCGTTCGGCAAGTTCGCGGTCGACGTCGACAACGGCTTCGAGCCCTACTACGTCGTCGATGACGACAAGCGCAGCAAGGTCTCCGAGCTCAAGGCGCTCATGAAGACCGCTGACGAGCTCTTTCTCGCGACAGACGAGGACCGCGAGGGCGAGGCGATCGCGTGGCACCTGCTCGAAGTGTTGCAGCCCAAGGTGCCGGTGCGACGCATGGTCTTCCACGAGATCACCCCCGAGGCGATCCAGCGTGCGGTCGAGAACACCCGCGACCTCGACCAGAGCCTCGTCGACGCGCAGGAGACCCGGCGCATCCTCGACCGGCTCTACGGCTACGAGGTGTCCCCGGTCCTCTGGCGCAAGGTCCGCCAGGGCCTCTCCGCCGGCCGCGTGCAGTCCGTCGCCACCCGACTCGTCGTCGAGCGCGAGCGCGAGCGCATGGCGTTCCGCGCCGCCGACTACTGGGACGTGCAGGCGGTCGTCGAGCGCGCCGGCCAGTCGTTCCCGGCCCGGCTGTTCTCCGTCGACGGCACCCGCGTCGCCACCGGTCGCGACTTCGCGCAGAACGGCACGCTGTCCTCGCGCGGTGCCGTGGCACACCTGCGCGAGGCCGAGGCGACGTCGCTGGCGACCGCGCTGGCGGGCCGGCCGTTCACGGTGCGCTCGGTGGAGGAGAAGCCCTACTCCCGCAAGCCCGCACCGCCGTTCATGACCTCGACGCTGCAGCAGGAGGCGAGCCGCAAGCTGCGCTGGTCGTCCCAGACGACGATGCGGGTGGCGCAGGGTCTCTACGAGAACGGCTACATCACCTACATGCGCACCGACTCGACGACGCTGTCGGAGTCGGCCATCACCGCGGCGCGCGCGCAGGTCCGCGAGCTCTACGGCCCGGAGTACGTCCCCGACGTGCCGCGCCGCTGGGACCGCAAGGTCAAGAACGCCCAGGAGGCCCACGAGGCGATCCGCCCCTCGGGGGACAGCTTCCGCACGCCGGGCCAGGTGTCGCGCGAGCTCTCGCGTGACGAGCTCGCGCTCTACGACCTGGTGTGGAAGCGCACCGTCGCCTCCCAGATGTCCGATGCCCGTGGCACCACGGTGTCCGTACGCATCGAGGCGACGCCTGCGTCCGGCTCGCCCTACGCGACGGCCGACTTCGCCTCCTCCGGCACGGTGATCGCATTCCGCGGATTTCTCGCGGCCTACGAGGAGGGTCGTGACGAGGACGGCAGTGACGCTGCCGCGCGCGACGAGGAGCGGCGGCTGCCGCCGGTCGCGCAAGGTGATGCCCTCGACCCCCGCGAGATCACGCCCGAAGGCCACAGCACGTCACCGCCCGCGCGCTTCACGGAGGCGACGCTCGTGCGTGCCCTGGAGGAGCGCGCGATCGGGCGACCGTCGACGTACGCCGCGATCCTCGGCACGATCATGGCTCGGGAGTACGTCTTCAAGAAGGGCAGCGCGCTCGTCCCGACGTGGCTGGCGTTCGCGGTGACGCGCCTGCTCGAGCAGCACTTCCCGACGCTGGTCGACTACGACTTCACCGCGGCGATGGAGGAGGACCTCGACCGCATCGCCGGTGGTGACGCCGACCGCAGTGACTGGTTGCAGGAGTTCTACTTCGGGCGCACCAGCGGTGAGCCGGCGACCGCCTCGGAGCGGTCCGGGCTCAAGAGCCTGGTCGACAACCTCGGCGAGATCGACGCCCGCGAGATGAGCACCATCGAGATCGGCGAGGGCATCTCGCTGCGGGTCGGTCGCTACGGGCCCTACGTCGAGCGCGGCGAGGAGCGTGCGTCGGTGCCCGACGACCTGGCTCCCGACGAGCTCACGGTCGCCAAGGCCGAGGAGCTGCTCTCGGCGCCGTCGGGTGATCGCGAGCTCGGCGTCCACCCGGAGTCCGGGCTGACTGTCGTGGCCAAGTCCGGGCGCTACGGCCCCTACGTCACCGAGCTGCTCCCCGACGACGCCCCCAAGTCGGCCAAGCCGCGGACCGGGTCGTTGTTCAAGACGATGACCGTCGACTCGATCACGCTCGACGACGCGGTGGAGCTGCTGACGCTGCCGCGCGTCGTCGGTCTCGATCCCGAGACGAAGGAAGAGATCACCGCGCAGAACGGGCGCTACGGCCCCTATCTCAAGCGCGGCACCGACTCGCGGTCGCTGGTCAGCGAGGAGCAGCTGCTCACCGTGACGCTCGAGGAGGCGCTGGCCGTCTATGCCCAGCCCAAGCAGCGCGGTCGCGCGGCTGCTCGCCCACCGCTGCGCGAGCTCGGCCCCGATCCCGTCTCCGGTGCACCCGTCGTCATCAAGGAGGGCCGCTTCGGTGCCTATGTCACCGATGGTGAGTCCAACGCCACCCTGCGCAAGGGTGACGCCGTCGAGTCGCTGACCATGGAGCGCGCGGCAGAGCTGTTGGCCGAGAAGCGGGCCAAGGGACCGACGGTCAAGAAGACGACGCGCAAGGCGCCCGCCAAGAAGGCCGTCACCAAGACGACCAGCAAGACGACCACGAAGACCGCCGCGAAGAAGACGGCCACGTCGACGGCGAAGAAGGCAGCTGCCAAGAAGACCGCCACGAACAAGGCGGCGACCAAGAAGGCGGCGACCAAGAAGGCGGCAGCCTCGCTTCCCGGTGACTAGCACCGACGAGCATCGACGATCACCCAGAGACGGCCCCAACGGCTGTCGGTGCTCGTCGGTGTCTCGGACTACCCTGACGGCGTGTCCGAACCGCTGGAGCAGACCGACGCGCCCGACCTCGAGGGGACGCCCGCCGCGATCCCACCGCGCGGCCTCGCCGGCTCCGTCCTGGCCATCCCCGTGTTCCGCCACCTCTGGGCGGCCCTCTCGCTCGCGAGCATGGGTGACTGGCTCGGCCTGCTGGCGCTGACGGCCTACGCCCAGCTCCTCACCGACGGCTACACCAAGGCCAACCTCGCGGTTGCCGTCGTGTTCCTGCTCAAGCTCTCGCCCACGATCGTGCTCGGCCCGATCGCCGGTGTGGTCGCCGACCGCGTCGACCGGCGCCTGACCATGGTCTTCGCCAACGGCATCCGCTTCGTGCTCATCGCCTCGATCCCGCTGGTGCACCAGCTGTGGTGGGTCTTCGCGGCCACGTTCCTCGTCGAGTGCGCGAGCCTGTTCTTCATCCCGGCCAAAGAGGCGACGGTTCCCAACCTGGTGCCCCGCGAGCGGCTCGAGGCGGCCAACCAGCTCAACCTGGCCGGCACCTACGGCAGCGCCCCGGTGGCCGCGCTGCTGTTCGTCGGGCTCTCGCTGGTCGGCCGGATGCTGGGGGACCGTCACGGGGTGCGCGGCCCGGAGCTCGCGCTCTATGTCAACGCCGCGACGTTCCTCATCGCAGCCGTCGTGATCGCCCGGCTGCACGACCTGCCCACGCGCAGGGTCGTGCACGAGGGCGACACGCCGCCCGAGTCGCCGATGAAGGCGCTCGTCGACGGCTGGCGCTACGTCGGCAC
>CAXSDR010000138.1:0-4388 GCA_964236445.1 uncultured Motilibacteraceae bacterium
AGCCCTGCATCCGTCGCCGCCGCACCAGCGCGTCGATCAGCGTGTGCTCGAACGCATGCCCCAGGTGCAGGCTGCCCGTGACGTTGGGCGGGGGGATGACGATGACGTAGGGCTCCCGCTCGCTCGTCGGGTCGGCGACGAAGTAGCCACGGTCGACCCAACGCTCGTAGAGCGGGCCCTCCACCTCGCTGGGGGCGTACTGCGGGGAGAGGGGCGAATCCTGCGGCGATTGCGTCACCTGGCGATTCTATGAGGCCGACGCCACCGCGTTCTTGCCGCCGTGACGCCCACTGCGCACTCCCTCAGGCGTCGCGACGCTGCAGCAGCACAGCGCCGATGGCGAGGATGATGAGCCATTCGATCGTGAAGACGGCGTATCCGGCCCACGGTTGCAGCGTGCCGGAGGCGTGGATCACCGAGGTGATCTGCGAGCCGGCGTTGCTCGTGAAGTAGCGCGTGATGGTGTCGCCGATCGAGCCGGGGATGAGGTTGGTCAACGGCGGCACCACCAGCAGCAGGGCGACTGCCGCGACGATCGACCCGGCCGAGTGGCGCAGCAGCGTGCCGAGCGAGAAGCCGAACATGGCGGTTCCTGCGACGTAGAGCCCGCCGCCCAGCAGACCCCTCGCGACACCGGGGTCACCGAGCGACGCGTCCACATCCTTCGTGGCATAGAAGAGGTTGCACAGCTCGAAGGAGATGAAGCAGAACACCAGGCCGATGACGAACGAGGACACGCCGATGATCACGGCCTTCGCGAGGATCACGCTGAGCCGCTTCGGGACGGCCACGAACGTCGTGCGTACGCCACCCGTGGAGTATTCGGCGCTGATGACGAGCACGCCGAGCACGGCAACGGCGAGCTGGCCGAAGAACAGCCCGTTCATGGAGTTGCTCGTCGGGTCGAACATCGCCTTGTCCTGGGCGTCGAGGTCGTTCCAGTTGGCCACCGTCCCCCACGCGATCAGCACGGAGAAGCCGATCGTCACCACGATCGCCGCCAGGATCGTCCAGAAGGTCGAGCGCACGGACCAGAACTTTGTCCACTCGGAACGGAGCACGTTGACGAATGTCGTCCTGCCGCGGCCGACAGGTGTCGGCGTCGGGGCGGTCTTGGCCAGCGTGGTGCTCATCGTCTCATCTCCCCTGGGGTGCGGCCGGAGCCGACTGTGCGTGATAATCGACGCTGTCGCGGGTGAGCTCCATGAACGCGTCCTCGAGCGACGAGCGCTGCGTGAACAGCTCGTGCAGCGTGATTCCTTCGGCCGCGGCCAGGTCGCCGACCTCGTCGGTGCTCACGTCCGTGAGCTCGACGAAGCCGTCGACCAACCGGCTCGGCCTGCCGCGTGCAGCAAGCAGGCTTGCCAGCCGGTCGGCGTGCGGTGAGCGGACCCGCACCTTTGCCGTCGAGTTGGTCTCGATGAAGTCCTGGGTGCCGGTGTCGGCCAGCAGCTTGCCGCGCCCGATGACGATGAGGTGGTCGGCCGTGAGCGCCATCTCCGACATGAGGTGGCTGGAGACGAAAACGGTCTTGCCGTTGCTCGCCAGCTGACGCATGAAGTGCCGGATCCACACGATGCCCTCGGGGTCGAGCCCGTTGACCGGCTCGTCGAACATCAGCACCTTCGGGTCGCCGAGCATCGCGGCGGCTATCCCGAGCCGCTGCGACATGCCGAGGGAAAAGCCCTTGATGCGCTTCTTCGCCACCGCCGTGAGGCCGGTGAGGTCGAGGACCTCGTCGACGCGGCGTGACGGCAGCCCGTTGGACTGGGCGAGGGCGTGCAGGTGTGACCGTGCCGAGCGCCCACCGTGCACGTCCTTGGCGTCGAGCAGCGCCCCCACCTCGTTGAGCGGTGCGGTCGCGGCGGCGTAGGGGCGGCCGTTGACCAGAGCCTCGCCGCCCGTCGGTCGGTCGAGGCCCAGGATCATGCGCATGGTCGTGGACTTGCCCGCACCGTTGGGTCCGAGGAAACCCGTGACGATGCCCGGGCGGACGGTGAAGGAAAGGCCATCGACGGCAAGCGTGTCGCCATAGCGCTTGCTCAGGCCGCGTGCCTCGATCATGTCGCGTCACTCCCCCGTGATCAGGTGCTGTCGGCAGCCGCCGACGAGATCAACTTAGGGGGCGCACCGACTGTCGCGCCATGACAGGTGTCACCAACGGGCGCGTGGCGGACGTGCGGCGCTTTCCGCTCACGTGAGCGAACGGGCACGAACGGCTGGCTGCGTCCTGGTCAGGCCGACTTCTCGCGACGCTCGCGCTTGGGGCTCTCGCGGGGCACCAACGTCGGGTTGACGTGGGAGAGGACGACGTCACGGTCGATGACCACCTTGGCGATGTCCTCACGCGACGGCACGTCGTACATCACGGAGAGGAGCACCTCCTCCATGATCGCGCGCAGACCTCGGGCCCCGGTGCCACGCAGGATCGCGAGATCGGCCACCGCTTCGAGCGCGTCATCGGTCAGTTCGAGCTCGACTCCGTCGAGGTCGAACAGCTTGGAGTATTGCTTCACCAGGGCGTTGCGCGGCTCCGTGAGGATGCGCTTGAGAGCCTCATGGTCCAGCGGCTTCACGCTGGTCAGCACGGGCAGGCGGCCGATGAACTCGGGGATCATCCCGAACTTCAACAGGTCCTCGGGCATCACCTCACCGAAGCTGTCGGCGCGCAGGATGTCGGCCTTGGTGCGCAGCGTGGCGCCGAAGCCGAGACCCTTCTTGCCGCTGCGCGACTCGATGATCTTGTCGAGCCCGGCGAAGGCGCCACCGACGATGAACAGGACGTTCGTCGTGTCGATCTGGATGAACTCCTGGTGTGGGTGCTTGCGCCCGCCCTGCGGCGGCACCGACGCGGTCGTGCCCTCGAGGATCTTGAGCAGCGCCTGCTGGACGCCCTCACCGGAGACGTCACGCGTGATCGACGGGTTCTCGCTCTTGCGGGCGATCTTGTCGATCTCGTCGATGTAGATGATGCCGGTCTCGGCCTTCTTGACGTCGTAGTCTGCTGCCTGGATGAGCTTGAGCAGGATGTTCTCGACGTCTTCGCCGACATAACCCGCTTCGGTGAGTGCGGTGGCATCGGCGATCGCGAATGGCACGTTGAGCATGCGCGCGAGCGTCTGGGCCAGCAGGGTCTTGCCGCAGCCGGTGGGACCCAGCAGCAGGATGTTGGACTTGGCCAGCTCGACAGTGTCGTCACGCCCGGCCTTCGTCGGCTTGGCGGTGTCTCCCGCCTGCACCCGCTTGTAGTGGTTGTAGACGGCGACCGAGAGCGCCTTCTTGGCGGTGTCCTGCCCGATGACGTACTGGTCGAGGTAGTCGAAGATCTCGCGCGGCTTCGGCAGCTCGTCCCACTTGAGCTCGCTGCCCTCGGAGAGCTCCTCCTCGATGATCTCATTGCACAGGTCGATGCACTCGTCGCAGATGTAGACGCCCGGGCCGGCGATCAGCTTTTTCACCTGCTTCTGGCTCTTTCCGCAGAAAGAGCACTTCAGCAGGTCTCCGCCATCACCTATGCGTGCCACGCGGTGCTTGTCCTCTCATCGCGCTGGCCCGGAACCAACGCCGGCAGCCGGTCGTTGATGCTCCCCGGGACTGCAGGGTGCGTTCTGACGGTACTCCGTCGGCCGCTGCCGCGGGGGCTCTCTTCGTCGCAGTCCCCGTCGTGCTCGGTCCGTGTCGGCCGACCGGGTGACGACGATGGTGCTGCGTCACCCGAGCGGCCTAGCACAGGGTCGACGACGTCATCGACCCAGACAGACGGTGCTGCGGTGATCAGGACCTGCTGGTCAGGACCTGGTCGATCAAGCCGTAGTCGAGCGCCTCCGCCGGGCTGAGAATCTTGTCGCGCTCGATGTCGGTGCGCACGAGCTCGATGTCTCGCCCACAGTGGTCGGCCAGGGTCTGCTCCAGCCAGCCGCGCATGCGCAGGATCTCGCGCGCCTGGATCTCGATGTCCGACCCCTGACCGCCACCTTCGCTGTAGGGCTGGTGGATCAGGATGCGACTGTTGCCCAGCGCGAAGCGTTTGCCCTTGGTGCCGGCCGCGAGCAGCACCGCCGCAGCGGACGCCGCCTGACCGAGGCACACCGTCTGCACGTCGGGCTTGACGAAGCGCATCGTGTCGTAGATCGCCGTCAGCGAGGTGAACGAACCGCCGGGCGAGTTGATGTAGATGATGATGTCGCGGTCGGGGTCCATCGACTCGAGCACCAGCAACTGACTCATCACGTCGTTCGCGATGGTGTCATCTATGGCCTGGCCGAGGAAGATGATGCGCTCCTCGAACAGCTTGGTGTAGGGGTCGAGGCGCTTCCAGCCGTAGGACGTGCGCTCCTCGATCTGCGGCAGCACGTAGCGGCTGGACGGCGCCAGCGGGCCTTGGAGGC
>CAXSDR010000138.1:4488-6831 GCA_964236445.1 uncultured Motilibacteraceae bacterium
GGCCTTGGAGGCGTTGATCATGCGGATAGTTCAGCGATGTCATGAGTGGCTCTCTATCTCCCTCGAAGTGTGGCGAGTCGCTCAGGCGGCTGTGCCGCCGCCGCCTGCCACCTGGCCGGCACTGCGGACGACGTGGTCGACGAAGCCGTAGTCCTTGGCTTCTGCGGCGGTGAACCAGCGGTCGCGGTCTGAGTCACGCTCGATCTGCTCGACCGGCTGACCCGTGTGCTCGGCGATCAGCGCAGCCATCGTGCGCTTGGTGTAGAGCATCTGCTCGGCCTGGATCTTGATGTCGGAGGCCGTGCCGCCGATGCCCCCCGAGGGCTGGTGCATCATGATCCGCGCGTGCGGGGTGGCATAGCGCTTGCCAGGCGCGCCTGCCGAGAGCAAGAACTGCCCCATCGAGGCAGCGAGGCCCATGGCCACCGTCGAGACGTCGTTCTGGATGAACTGCATGGTGTCGTAGATCGCCATGCCGGCGGAGACGGAGCCGCCCGGTGAGTTGATGTAGAGCGTGATGTCACGCGTCGGGTCCTCGGCGGCCAGCAGCAGCATCTGCGCACAGATGGCATTGGCGTTCGAGTCCTCGACGACCGAGCCCAGCACGATGATGCGCTCGCGCAGGAGACGGTCGTAGACCCGAGCGTCGAGCCCGCCCTCTTGCACCCCGCTGCTGGCGGAGGGACTGCTTGCTGCGCTCACGAGGACTCCCCTGATCGGTCGACAACGTCACCGACACTAACGGTGGGGTCCGACAATCGATGCCCTGTCGTGGCGGTGTTCGCCGCTGGCGTAGGGCGGACGTGAACGCGCTGGCAGCGCCTCAGTCGTGGTCGTGACCGGCGTGGTCGTCGGCACCCGCCGGCAGGTTGTCGAGCTCGCGCGGGCGCAGCTCCTCCAGGTCGACCACGTTGCCCGACGCATCGACGACCTTGACCGACTCGAGCACATGGGCGAGGGCCTTCCCCCTCACGACCTCGCTGACGAGGGCCGGAACCTGACCGGCCTGCATGATCTGCTGCGCGAACTCTTCCGGCGCGATGCCGTACTGCTGGGCTCGGCGTACGAGGTGGCCCGAGAGCTCCTCCTGCGTGACGCCGATCTCCTGTGCCGTGGCGACCGCGTCGAGGATGAACTGCGACTTCACGGCGTCGGCCGCGCGCGACTCGAGCTCGGCGTCGAACTCGTCGGCCTCGCGACCCTCGGCCGCGAGGTATTGCTCCTGGGTGAGCCCGGCCTGCTCGAGCTGGTGGGCCAGGTCGTGGCGGCGCGCGTCGATCTCGGCCTTGACGACACCCTCGGGCAGCGGCAGCTCGACCTTGGCGAGCAGAGCCTCCAGGGCCTTGTCGCGCGCCTGGACTCCCTGCTCGAGACGCTTGGCGCGCTCGATGCGCACGCCCAGGTCGGAGCGGAGCTCCTCCAGCGTGTCGAACTCGCTGGCGGTCTGGGCGAACTCGTCGTCGAGATCTGGCAGCTCGCGCTCCTTGACGGAGGCGACGGTGACGGTGACCTCCGCCTGCTGGCCGTCGTTCGTGCCCACGAGCGTCGTGGGGAAGACGGTCGACTCGCCGGCGCTCAGCCCGGTGATCGCCTCGTCGAGCCCGTCGATCAGCGCGGTGGAGCCGACCTGGTAGGACATGCCGGTCGCGGTGCCGTCCTCGAGCACCTCCCCGTCGACAGCCGCCGACAGGTCGATCGAGACGAAGTCGTCGGTCTGCGCCGGGCGCTCGACACCCTTGAGGACGCCGAAGCGCTCGCGAAGCAGCTGCACCTGGCTGTCGAGGTCCTCGTCGTTCACGACGACGTCGTCGACCACCACCTCCATGCCCTGGTAGTCGGGCAGGACGACCTCGGGACGGACGTCGACCTCGGCCGTGAAGATCAGCGGCTCACCATCGGCGAAGCCGGTGACGTCGACCTCAGGCTGCCCGAGTGCCTGGACGCCCGACTCCTCGAGAGCCTTGCCGTAGAGCACCGGCAGCGCCTCGTTGACCGCCTCGTCGAGCACCGCGCCACGGCCCACGCGCTGGTCGATGATGCGCGCCGGGACCTTGCCCTTGCGGAAGCCGGGAATCGTCACCGACCCGCCGATCTTGCGGTAGGCCGCAGCGAGGTTCGGCGCCAGCTCGGCGAAGGGGACCTCGACGGTCAGCTTCGCGCGGGTGGGGCTGAGGGTCTCGACATCGGTCTTCACGGGCAGGGCGCTCCTCGAGAGAAAGGGATCTGGCTGACGTGGGCAAGTGGTGCGGACGTGCAAGCGCCCCGGCCAGTCGCGCTGCCGGGGCGGTGTCGGGGCGGGGAGAGTCGAACTCCCGATCTCCTGCCCCCAAAGCAGGCGCGCTA
>CAXSDR010000139.1:0-6645 GCA_964236445.1 uncultured Motilibacteraceae bacterium
ACATCGCGATGTCGGCGTCGCGCAGCATGTCCTCGGCGCTGTCGTGCTCCTGCTCCGTCGTGGTGATGCCGATGCTGGCCGTCACGACGACCGTGTGGCCGTCGATGTGGAAGGGGACGGCAAGCTCGTTCTGCAGGCGTCGTGTGATGCCGGAGACATCGGCGTCCGGGTCCAGGTCGTCGAGCAGCACGACGAACTCGTCACCGCCGAGTCTCGCTGCGGTGTCTCCCGCGCGTACGAACATCTGCAGCCGCTGCGCGATCGCGACGAGCAGCTTGTCGCCGGTGACATGACCGAGGCTGTCGTTGATGACCTTGAAGCCGTCCAGGTCGATGAACAGCACGGCGAACCGGTAGTGGATGTGGCGTCTCGCGCGGTGGATCGCATGCTCGAGCCGGTCGAGGAGCAGGACGCGGTTCGGCAGGTTGGTGAGGCTGTCATACATCGCCTGGCGTCGGAGCCGGTCCTCGAGCTCCCTGCGCTCGGTCACATCGGTGAGGCTGCCGACGATGCGGATCACGGAGCCGTCGACCACGACCGCGAGGCCACGGCACAGGACCCAGCGCGGCTCGTCGTCGTCACTCGTCACGCGGTGCTCGAACTCCAGCGACTGGGTGACACCACCGCGCAGCTGGCCGATCACCCGGCGCAGGCCCTCTCGGTCATCGAGGTGCACGCGGCCGAGCCAGTCCTTCAGACTGTTCAATGCATGGTCCGAGCCGAGAACCGCATTTCCCCGGTCGGAGAAATACATCGTGCCGGTGACGAGGTCCCAGTCCCACAAGCCGTCGTTGGCTGCCGCAGCGGCCAGAGCATAACGCTGCTCGCTACGTCCCAGGTCCAACTGCCCTTGCTGCAGGGAGCGCAGGACCTCCTGGTGGTCCAGCGCGACCGCAAGCAGCGCCGCCCACTGGTGGAACGTCTCCCGTCCGCTCGCGTCGCGGTTGTCGACAGGCACCACCATCGCGAGCAGGCCCTCCTGCGAACCGACGCAGCTGACGCGGATGACCAGCACGACGGTGCCGGGCTGCGACGCGGCCCGACGAAGCAGCTCGGCGGGTGGGAAGTGGTGCTCGTCGATGACCTGCCCGACCAGCCCCGTCGTCTCCCCCAGCGGGTCGTAGACGCTGCGGATGGTGAGGGAGGCGCTCGTGCTCTCGGGGCCGCGCAGTGCCAGCATCCCCGCGACCGCGGTCGTGCGCGCGAGCCAGCCGAGACCCGTCGCGTCGTTGTGGTGGCTGCGCAGCAGGTCCATGCTGACGTCGTACTGCGTCGTCAGCGTCTCGTGCAGCGCACGCCAGCCGGCGAACTGCTCCCGTGCCCGTGCGCTGCCGAGCGCCATGCTGACGTCGAGCAGCAAGGCCTCGAGCTGTCGCTCCTGGTCCGCAGCGACCAGAACGTCGGGTCGGTGCGTGCGCAGCCAGCTCCGTGCGCCGGCGCGCAGCAGGGCCGTCGCACGCGCCACGTCGTCGATGCACGCGGTCGGGGCACAGATGTCCTCGACCGCGTCGAGGAGGTCCCAGCCGGCCCCCCCTTCGGTGCCCGACAAGCTCGAGAGCGCGGCGGTGAACGCAGCGGCAAAGGCGAACAGCGCCGGCTCGCCCGTGATGTCGAAGGTCGGGTTGATGCGCTCGACGGCATCCACCAAGGGCTGGATGGCCGCCAGGGCCGGCACGCCGGCGCCAGACGCGATGGCGCCCTCCGGCGCGGTGGCTCCCGTGCAGCCGCATGACTGGCGGACGACGAAGTTCGTGGGCACCCGGTGGTCGCCACCGGCAACCGGCTCGCCTCGCAGCCGTGCCAGCAGCAGCCCGACCGCGGCCTTGCCGATGCTGGGGAAGTCCTGGTTCACGGTCGAGAGGGCGGGCCGTGCATGGCGTGCGTGCTGGCCGTCGTCGAATCCCATGACTGCCTGATCACGCGGTAGCTGGAGTCCCGCCGCGGTGAGGGTCGACATCAGGCCCACGGCGTTGAGGTCGGTGCCGGTGACCATCGCGGTGGACGGCACGCCCGCAGCGAGGATCGCAAGGCCGGCCTGCTCGCCGCCGTCCCGCCCCTTGTTCATCGTCTCGTAGAACAACGCGGGGTCCGGCTCGATGCCGTGCTCCACCAACGTCGCGAGGTAGGCCTCGTAGCGCTCCCGGATATCGAGCTCGCCGAGGGTGCCCGCGAAGCCGATGCGGCGATGGCCGTGCTCGATGAGGTGGCTGACCCCTTCGCGTACGCCGCGGGCGTTGTCGGGCACCACCGAGGGGCAGTCGAGGCCGTCGATCGAGTGGCTGACCAGCACCAGGGGTTTGCCCGTGTCGGCAATGGCGTGCAGGGAGACCTCGTTCGCCGCCAGCAGGATCGAGATGAACCCCACCGCGTCGTCCCAACCGACCGGATGGATAACCGTGCCGGCGTCGAGGTAGTCCCCTTCGATCACCCCTCCGGGCAGCGCCTGGAAGACGACCGTGGCGTAGCCGGCCGCGGTGGCGAGCTCGCGGATGCCGCTGATGACACCGCCGAAGTAGAAGCCGTTCCCGAGCGGTGAGAGGACAGCGATGGACTGCTGTGCAGGCATGGCTGTCCCTTCCGGTCCCGGCCGTCGGAGGACGGCGCTGATCTGTCTATCGACCGAAGCGCCGCCCAGTGGAGGTTGCCCGCGCGGATTTCGGCCGCGCATGTTGGGGGTAGGGCCAGCGGGTGACCGCACCGGAGGAGCCTGCCCTGCTCCGCAACCTGCTCGCCGACGATCGCGCCGGCACGGATGGCGGCGAAGGCCGTGGCGAGATCGACCTGCTTGACGTAGGGAGCGGGGGAGGCGAGGGAGCAGGTGCGCAGAGCGCCGTCACCGTCGCCGTGGCGTTCGGCGTCAACCTGCTGGTCGCGCTCGCGAAGTCGGCGGCGGCTGTCATCACGGGCTCGGCGTCGATGGTGGCCGAAGCGGCTCACTCGTGGGCTGATGCGGGCAACGAGATCTTCCTCGTCATCGCGCAGGTCCGCTCCAAGCGCGCTGCCGACCAGCGCCACCCCCTCGGCCATGGCCGCGAGGCCTACGTGTGGTCGATGTTCGCCGCACTCGGGCTGTTTGCGGCCGGTGCCGCCGTGTCGGTGACCCACGGCATCCAGGAGCTGCTGAGTCCTGAGCCGGGTGGTGACTTCGTCGTGGCGTACGTCGTCCTCGCCGTCTCGGCGGTCCTCGAGGGGGTGTCGTTCGCGCAGTCGGTGCGCCAGGCTCGCCCGGCGGCGGCGAGCCTGCGGCGCGGCGTCGTGCACCACGTGCTGCAGACGACGGACCCCACGCTGCGCGCCGTCTTCGCCGAGGACGCGGCGGCGCTGGTCGGTCTGGGGTTCGCCGCGTGCGGCATCGCGTTGCACCAGCTGACCGGCTCGCCGGTCTGGGACGCCGTGGGCTCCATCTTCGTCGGCCTGCTGCTCGGTGTCGTCGCCATCGTGCTCATCAACCGCAACCGCCGCTTCCTGGTCGGCGAGGACGCCGACCCGCAGGTCCGGCGAGCTGTCCTGCACGTGCTGCTGGCGCACCCGGACGTCGCGCGGGTGACCTACCTGCGGCTCGAGGTGGTCGGGCCGCTCATGGTCACCGTCGTCGCGAAGGTCGACCTCACCGGCGACCAGCCGGAGTCGGCGCTCGCCCGTCGACTGCTCGCGATCGAGGACGGCCTCACCGAGATCCCCGGCATCGTCGGAGCGATCCTGGGGCTCGCGCCGCCCGACGGGCGGCCCGGGCTGTCAGCGTGAGGTGAGGGAGCCGGCTCTGCCGAGCGCCTTGTTGCGCAGCTTCGCCACAGCCACGGCCGTCTTGAAGCTGCGCGACGACTCGACCTGCCGGAGCCGGCGCGACACCTGCTCGGCGCGCGTGCTGGCGTGCTTGACGTCGTCACGGAGCTTGCTCAGGTGCTTCGCGTGCTCGCGCTGCTCGCGGTCGAGGCGGGCCAGCAGCGCGGTGTTCGTGAGCGACACGAGGGCGAGCTCGTTGGCCATGCGCAGCGCCAGCCGCCGATCGTCCGACACCTCCGGCATGCCCTCGCTGCTTCTCCCGAGATAGGGCGCAGGCGTCACCAGCGGAAGTCCTCGACGCAGCACCAGCACGAGCGGCAGCTCACCCTGCACCGGGACGGCAGCGATGATCTGCGCGTCGGCGCCGCTCACCATGGCCAGCGCGCGGGGCCACAGCGACGCGTCCTCGACAGACGTGGGCAGCAGGACACAGATCGTTTCGGCCGCGCTCGTGAGGAGCTGCTGCTCGCCCTCGTCGAGGCGGCCCCCGTCGAGGGCAAGCACGAGGAGCGCGTCGGACGGCTGCGGCTCATCGCTCTCGCCCGCACCCAGGTGGTGCACGGTCGCGCGGTCGAGAGTCTGGACCTGGCGCTCGAGCTCCGGCAGCGTCAGTCCGGCAGCGAGGGCGACGGTGCAAGACGCGCCGAGGTGGTCGCGGATGACATCGCGCAGGGTCAGCACAGGGTCGGTCTCCTCAGAAGGTGCGCACATAACAGTGGTAGCCGACGGGGCTACCGCGGAAGCCGTCATCGACGAAGCCCGTGCGGGCGAAGCCCTGCGCCGTCAGCAGGTCGTCGTAGGAGGCGCGGGCGCGGACGACCTGGTAGGCACCCAGGACGGTGCGCTCGGCGACGTCCCAGTCGGCCAGGATCAGCCGCCCGCCCAGGCGTACGTGGTCGGCCAGGTTGCGCACCGACAGCCGCCACTCGGCGTCGTCGGTGATGTGGAACAGCACGTCCACGCAGTAGACGACGTCGTAGAGATGGCCTGGCCGCCACTGCGAGAGGGTCGACTCGGCGTAGGTCGCCGGCGTGGTTCCCTCGTCATCGCCCCGTGCGGTCGTGACGGCGCTCGGGCTCGCGTCGATGGCCTCCACCGCGTGCCCGAAGCCGGCCATGTGCCGCGCGAACCAGCCCTTGCCGCACCCGGCGTCGAGCACGCGCAGGGGAGCCTGCGAGCTGTTGCCGTCACCGATGATCGAGATGAGGCGCCCGAGGCGTACGGCGTAGAAGATCTCGTTGGTCGGCTCGTCGAAGTGCACGTTGCCGCCGGAGGCCAGGGCCGAGCGCCCACGGTGACGCCTGTCCCAGTAGGCGGCGGCCTCGTCGGTGCTCCACAGGGGCGCGGCCGTGGTGTCGCTGGGCGCGGTCGTCTCGGCCATGCGGCGCTAGCGCTCGGACAGCGGGACGAGTGAGCGCTCGCTCGGGCCGGTGTAGAGCTGGCGAGGGCGCCCGATCTTGGTCTGCGGGTCGTTGATCATCTCGTGCCACTGAGCGATCCAGCCGGGAAGGCGGCCGATGGCGAAGAGCACGGTGAACATCTTGGTGGGGAAGCCCATCGCGCGATAGAGCAAACCGGTGTAGAAGTCGACGTTGGGATAGAGCTTGCGCGAGATGAAGTAGTCGTCGGACAGCGCGACCCCCTCGAGCTCCAGCGCGATGTCGAGCAGGTCGTCGCGCTTGCCGAGGGCCGACAGCAGCTCGTCGGCGGTCTTCTTGATGATCGCTGCACGGGGGTCGTAGTTCTTGTAGACCCGGTGGCCGAACCCCATGAGGCGCACGCCGTCCTCTTTGTTCTTGACCTTGTTGACGAACGCGCTGACGTCGCCGCCGTCGGCCCGGATGTCGCCCAGCATCTGCAGCACCGACTCGTTGGCGCCACCGTGCAACGGGCCGAACAGGGCGTTGACGCCTGCTGACACCGACGCGAACAGGTTGGCCTGGGCCGAGCCGACGAGCCGCACCGTGGACGTCGAGCAGTTCTGCTCGTGGTCTGCGTGCAGGGTGAACAGCACATCGAGGGCCTTCACGACGACCGGGTCGGGAATGTAGTCCTCGACCGGCAGCCCGAACGTCATCTTGAGGAAGTTCTCGACAAACGGCAGTGAGTTGTCGGGATAGAGGAACGGCTGCCCGACCGACTTCTTGTAGGCGTACGCGGCGATCGTCGGCACTTTGGCGAGCAGTCGCACGGTGGACAGCGAGACCTGGTCGGCGTCGAACGGGTTCAGCGAGTCCTGATAGAAGGTCGACAGCGCCGAGACCGCGGAGGAGAGCACGGGCATCGGGTGCGCGTCGCGCGGGAAGCCGTCGAAGAAACGCTTGAGGTCCTCGTCGAGCAGAGTGTGGCGCGTGATGCGCCCCGAGAACGTGTCGAGCTCGGCCTGGGTGGGGAGCTCGCCGTAGATGAGGAGGTAGCTGACCTCGAGGAAGCTCGCGTTGGCGGCGAGGTCGTCGATCGGATAGCCGCGGTAGCGCAGGATGCCCGCGTCACCGTCGATGTAGGTGATCGCCGACGTGGTCGAGGCGGTGTTGGCGAAGCCCGGATCGAACGTGACCAGGTCTGCCTTGGCGAGCAGCTTGGAGATGTCTGCTCCCGCCGCACCTTCGGTGGTCGCCACGATGGGCAGCTCGAGATCGGGCGCGCCCTCGCAGCGCAGCTTCGCCGACCTCGGCAGCTGCACCGACGGTGGCTGGTCGGTCGGGTTCGGGGCCGGCGTCACGGTCTCCGACATGGTGGTGTGCCCTTCACTCGACGGTCTCCCGACCCTACTTTGCCTCGTACGACAGAGAACCCGCGGGCGGTCGGGAACGACCATGTGCCAGGGGACTTGCCTGGCGCCCGCGGGTCCTGGTGACTGTC
>CAXSDR010000140.1:0-6629 GCA_964236445.1 uncultured Motilibacteraceae bacterium
TTGCCGTTCCACTCGGTCCACAGCGGCGGGAAGTTGCCGACCTGGTAGCCGCCGTCACCGACGTCCCACGGCTCGGCGATCAGCTTGACCTGGCTGACGATCGGGTCCTGCTGCACCAGGTCGAAGAACGCCGACAGCCGGTCGACCTCGTGGAACTGGCGCGCGAGCGACGAAGCGAGGTCGAAGCGGAAGCCGTCGACGTGCATGTCGATCACCCAGTAGCGCAGCGAGTCCATGATCAGCTGCAGCACGTGCGGGTGGCGCATGAGCAGCGTGTTGCCAGTGCCGGTCGTGTCGTAGTAGTGCTCGGGGTCGCCGTCGACCAGGCGGTAGTAGGCGGTGTTGTCGATGCCTCGGAACGACAGCGTCGGGCCCATCTGGTTGCCCTCGGCTGTGTGGTTGTAGACCACGTCGAGGATGACCTCGATGCCGGCGGAGTGCAGCGCACGCACCATCGACTTGAACTCGAGCACCTGCTCGCCGCGCTGGCCTGAGGAGGAGTAGGTGTTCTGCGGGGCGAAGAACCCGATCGTGTTGTAGCCCCAGTAGTTGGAAAGGCCGCGGTCCACGAGGTGGTGGTCCTGCACGAACTGGTGCACCGGCATCAGCTCGACCGCGGTGATGCCCAGCTTCTTGAGGTGGTCGATCATCACCGGGTGCGCGAGGCCGGCGTAGGTGCCCCGGATCTCCTTGGGGATGTCCGGGTGCTCGATCGTCAGCCCCTTGACGTGCGCTTCGTAGATGACGCTGTCGTGGTAGGGCGTGCGAGGGTGCCGGTCCTCCTGCCAGTCGAAGTAGGGGTTGATGACGACCGACTTCATCGCGTGGGGCGCGCTGTCGGTGTCGTTGATCTCGCTGGGAGCGTCGAACCGGTAGTCGAACAGCGCCTCGTCCCAGTCGATGTCGCCTTCGACGGCCTTGGCGTAGGGATCGAGCAGCAGCTTGCTCGGGTTGCAGCGCAAGCCCTTCGAGGGGTTGTGCGGGCCGTGCACGCGGTAGCCGTAGCGCTGCCCGGGGGTCACGCGTGGCACATAGCCGTGCCACACGAAGCCGTCGGCCTCGGGCAGCTCGATGCGGGTCTCCCCACCCTGACGGTTGAACAGGCAGAGCTCTACCTTCTCGGCGGCCTCGCTGAACACGGCGAAATTCGTTCCCGCGCCATCGAACGTCGCGCCGAGCGGGTACGCGTTTCCGGGCCAGACCTCCATGAGCGTCCTTACGTGTGGTGTCTTGTCGGGCATCGGTGAGATGACCGGCCTCGATCTTGCCGTATGAAGCTTTCCCCGCCCTGCAGGCCTGCCCGCGCGCTCGCCTGACAGTCATACCTGCGGCTACGACGAAGGTCACACCGGGACCGACGAGGGGCCTGGTCAGAGCCCAGCGAGGGCAGCCACGGCCCCGATGACGATCACCGCCGGGGCGCGTACGCCGACGGCGCCCGCTACCTCGGCGACCGAGGCGAGCGTGGCGACCGTGAGGCGCTGCCCGGGGGTCGAGGCACGCTCGACGATGGCCACAGGGATGGTGGGGTCGCACCCGTGCTCGATGAGCCCGGTGGCGACGGCACCGAGCTGGGACACGCCCATGAGCAGCACGAGGGTGCCGCCGCTGCGCACCATCGAGGCCAGCGCAGCGCGCGTCCCGCCGGCCAGGGCGTCGTGCGCCGTGGCGACGGTGAACGAGCTCGCGAGATCGCGGTGCGTGACGGGGATGCCCGCGGCTGCGGGACCGGCGATCGCGCTGGTCACGCCGGGCACGACCTCCACCTCGAGGCCGGCCGCGCGGCAGGTGGCCAGCTCCTCGGCGCCTCGCCCGAAGACGTAGGGATCGCCGCCCTTGAGGCGCACGACGCGCTTTCCCGCGAGCGCGTGCTCGACGAGCAGCCGCTCGATCTCGGCCTGGGGAACGGGATGGTGCTTCGGGCTCTTGCCGACGTCGATCACGACGACATCGGCGTCCAACGTGGTGAGCAGCTCCTGGGGTGCCAGCCGGTCGACGACCACGACGTCGGCCTCGGCGAGCAGCCGGCGGCCGCGCACCGTCACGAGCCCGACGTCGCCGGGCCCTGCGCCGACGAGGGCGACCCGCCCCGGCGTGCCTGGGAGAGCCGGCCGGCGGTGCCGGACCGGGAGCGTGCCGTCGTCGAGCAGCTCGGCGATCGCCGTGCGCAGGGCGACCGCCCGTCGAGGGTCGCGTCCGGCCGAGACGGTCACGGTGATGTCGCCGCTGCGGGCGACGGCGGGGGTCCAGGCGCTCGACGCCTCGGCGTCATCCGCACGTGTGCACCAGATGCGTGCGGCCTCGGCGTCGGCGGCAACCGTGGCGTCGACGTCGGCGACGCCCGTGGCGGTGTGCACCAGCCACGCCCCGGCGAGGTCTCCGGCGGCGTACGCGCGCTGCACCCACGCGAGGGTGCCATCGGCCGCCAGCGCGGTCAGGGCCTCGGTGAGCGCGGGGGAGACCACCGTCACACGCGCACCCGCAGCGAGCAGCGCGGGGACGCGACGGGTCGTCACCGCCCCGCCTCCGACGACCACGACGCGGCGGCCGCGTAGGTCGAGCAGGAGCGGATGGCGCGCGGGCAGGGCCTCGCTCAGCGCGAGCCCGCCAGCAGGCCGCGGTTGCGCCGGATGCGGCGCTCGATGGGCGCGAAGAGCAGCAGCTCGACGGCGATGCCGACGACCAGGATGAGCAGGACGCCGCTCATCACCATCGGCATGTCGGACAGCGTGCGGCCCTGGTCGAGGTACTGCCCGAGGCCCAGGCGGATGGCGTTGGAGGACACGATGAGCTCGGCCGCCATCAGGGAGCGCCACGAGAACGCCCAGCCCTGCTTGAGGCCGGCGAAGTAGCCGGGCAGCGCGGCGGGCAGGACGACGTGGCGAACCGCGGTCAGGCCACGCGCACCGAGGACGTGACCGACCCGGGTGTAGATCGGCGGCACGTGGTCGATCCCGGAGATCAAGCCGTTGGCGATCGACGGCACCGCGCCGAGCAGGACGACGGCCATCATCGCCTTCTCCGTCGTGCCGAACCAGATGATCGCCGCCGGCACCCAGGCCACCGACGGCAGCACCTGCAGGCCGGACAGGAGCGGGCCGAACGCGGCGCGGACGAACGCGCTCTGAGCCACGACCAGCCCGATCACCGTGCCGATCACGACCGAGAGCAGGAAACCGATGGCGCCGCGCTGCAGACTGCCGTGCAGCGCCTCCGTGACCGTGCCGTCCTGGAACAGCTCGACGGTGCGCTTCCAGACGTCGGCCGGGCCGGGCACGACGTCGCGCCGCTTGTAGCCGGTGGCGACGAAGGCCTGCCACGCGCCGACGAGCACGACCACGGCCACGAGGGGCGGCACCGCCTTGGTGCGCAGCCGGTCGACGAGCGACTCGCGCTGGTTGCTCTCCACGCTCAGCGCGTCGAGACCGGCCTCGAGCCGCGCGTCCCCGCCGGTCTCCTCGCGCTGCGCGGTGCTCAACGGCTTCGGGCTCTGGACAGCCGAGTCAGACAGCGACATCGGACGTCCCTTCGGCGTGCCGGCGGATCTCGGTGCGCAGGTGCGACGTGATCTCCATCGACAGCTCGGAGACGCCTGGTGACTCGATGCGCCGAGGCTGGGCGATGTCGACGTCCCAGTCCTGGATCACCCGGCCCGGTCGCGACGACAGCAGCACGACACGCTGGCCGAGGCGTACGGCCTCGCGCACGTTGTGGGTGACGAAGATGACGGCGACGCCCGTCTCCGCCCACAGGCGCATGAGCTCCGCGTGCATCACGTCGCGGGTGATCGCGTCGAGCGCGGCGAACGGCTCGTCCATGAGCAGCACGCGCCGCTGCTGACCCAGGGCGCGCGCGAGGGCCACCCGCTGGCGCATGCCGCCGGAGAGCTCGTGGGGCCGCTTGTCGTAGGCGCCGTCGAGGCGGACGAGCGACAGCAGTCGCTGGGCCTCGGCCTTGCGGTCCTTGCGGGCGACGCCGCGCAGCTGCAGGGCGAGCTCGACGTTGCGGCCGGCGGTGAGCCACGGGAAGAGGCCCGACTCCTGCGGCATGAGCGCCGCGCCGTCGCCGGCCACGGAGACCGCTCCCGACGTCGCCTTGTCCAGTCCGGCGACGATCGAGAGCAAGGTCGACTTGCCGCATCCCGACGCGCCGAGCAGGGCCACGAACTGGCCCTGCGCGACGTCGAGGGTCACGCCGTCGAGCGCCACGGTCGCCTGCTCACCGCGACCGAACGTCTTGGTGACGCGCGACAGGCGTACGGCGACACCGTCGGGTGCAGGGCGGGCGTCCGAGTTCTGGCCCACCTGCAACCTGTGGCTCACGTCAAGAGCGGTCATCCGGATCTCCCTCGCTCGTCACTGCTTCACGCCGAGACCCGCGTCGTCGACCGCAGGCTGACCCGCGGCGGCGAGCACTCTGTTGAGCAGCCGCAGGTCATAGATACCGTCGAGCTTCGGAGCCTTCAGCAGGCCTGCACCCACCGCGTTGTCCGCCGCCTGCTTGAGTGTCGCGGCCAGCGGGTCGTTCGTCACGGCGATGTTGGCGAATGCGCTGTCGAGCACGGCCGGCTTGAGCGACTTCTTGGTGTAGGTGAGCAGCTCGGCGTTGATGTCGGCTTTGGCCTTGTCGGGGTTGGCGGCGATGAACGCGTTGGTTGTCACCTCGCCCTTGAGCAGCGCCTCGACCGTCGCCGGGTGCTTGGCGAGGAAGTCCTGCGACACGATCAGCTGGGTCGTGACGAACTTGCCTTCGGGCCACAGGGTCTTCTCGTTGACGAGGACCTTGGCGCCGGCGTCGAGCACGAGGCGGGAGGCCCAGGGCTCGGGCAGCCAGGCGCCATCGATCTTGCCGTCCTGGAAGAGCTGCAGGGTCGTGGCGTTGTCAGTGCTCTGGATCGTGAGGTCACCCTTGCCGACCGCGGGCACCTTGAGGCCGTTCTTGTTGAGCCAGGCGCGCAGCGCGACGTCCTGCGTGCCACCGAGCTGCGGGCTGTCGAGCGTCTTGCCCTTCAGGTCGGCCGCGCTGTTGATGCTGCTGCGTACGACGAGCGCGGCCCCACCCGACGTCGCCCCGGCGATGATGCGCAGGGACTTGCCGTCGCTCTTGGTGTAGCCGTTGATGGCCGGGTTCGGCCCGAGGTAAGCGGCGTCGATGGAGCCGCTGTTGAGCGCCTCTATCGCGGCCGGGCCGGCGTTGTAGATCGAGATGGTGAGCTTCGTCGACCCCAGCTCCTTGGTGAAGAAGCCTTCCTTGTCGGCCACGAGCGGCGTCGCGTGCGTCACGTTGGCGAAGAAGCCGAGTCGCAGCTCGCTCGCCGCAGTGCCCGTGTCGGCGCCGACCGAGGACCCGGAGCTGGCAGCAGCGGACGTGGAGCTCGCGCCACACGCCGACAGTCCGACGAGGAGCGGCGCAGCGGCGAGCGCGGCGAGCAGTCGTCGTGTCCGGTTCCGGCTTGTCACGTTTGTCCTCCGATTTAGTGGGAAATAGCGCGCGCTCAGCGTAGCGGTCTATTGCCTACTAATCGAATCGACTTGCTGGCGATCCATCCCCTGAGAGCGGGTCGCCGACGAGACCGGCGGCAAGCGTGGCACCGTCGGCCTCGTCGATGATGAGGAAAGCCCCGCCACGGCGGTCGGCAGCGTAGGTGTCGAGCGGCAGCGGTTCGGCCGTCCGGAGCACGACCCGCGCCACGTCGTTGGAGGCAAGGGCGCGTGCCGGCGGAGTGCGCTGCATGGTCGTGACGTCGAGGACGTCGACCAGCTCGCGCACCAGCGCCTTGACGGTGCGCGTTCCGTGCCGCAGCAGCACCCGGTCGCCGACCTGCAGCGGGCGTGCTGCGAGCCACGCCACGGTGGCCGCCACGTCCTGGGTCGGGCTCGGGGCGTCATCCGGGTGTGCGAGGAGGTCACCACGCGAGACCGCGATCTCGTCGGCCAGCCGCAGGGACACCGACATGGGGGCGAAAGCCCGCTCGACCTTCGTGCCGAGCGCGTCGATGTCGACGACGCGGGTGCGACGCTGTGACGGCAGGACCACGATCTCGTCGCCCTTGCTGACATAGCCCGATGACACCTGCCCGGCGTACCACCGCTCACCGTTGGCCAGCAGGACGTTCTGCACCGGATAGCGCATCGCCTCGACCCGCACGTCGCGACCGGTGTCCACCGTCTCGAGGTGTTCGAGCAACGTCGGCCCGGAATACCACGGCGAGTCGGTGCCGCGGTCGACAACGTTGTCGCCGCGCAGCGCCGACACCGGGATCGCGGTGACCTCGGCGATGCCGTGGCCCTGCGCATAGCTGGTGAACTCGCGGGCGATCACGTCGAAGGCCGCCTCGTCCCAACCGACGAGGTCCATCTTGTTGACCGCGAGCGTGACGTGGGGAACGCGAAGCAGAGCCGCGACCGTGACGTGGCGGCGAGTCTGCTCGACCACGCCGTGTCGCGCGTCGACCAACAGGACGGCGACGTCGGCGCGCGACATCCCCGTGACGGTGTTGCGCGTGTATTCGACGTGGCCCGGGGTGTCGGCAAGCACAAACTTGCGTGCTGCCGTCGCGAAGTAGCGGTAGGCGACGTCGATCGTGATGCCCTGCTCGCGCTCGGCGCGCAGGCCGTCGGTGAGCAGCG
>CAXSDR010000141.1:0-6468 GCA_964236445.1 uncultured Motilibacteraceae bacterium
CCGCCGACGCGGTCGGCACCTCGACCAGGGAGAACCGGTCGGTGATCTCGATCGCGCCGATCTGGCGGCCTGACAGCGACGACTCGTTGGCGATCGCGCCCACCAGATCCTGCGGGCGTACGCCGGCGGCGCGTCCCAGCCCGATGAACAGCCTGGTGGTGTCCACCGACGTCGAGCGTGCCCGCGGGGGCTGGCGCTTGCCGTCGCGGTCGTAGCCGGCACCGCTGCCGCGCGTGCCCTCCGACGTGCCGCGCGAGTCGCGGTCGGCGACGGGCTTGACGACCGGGATCTCGTCCTCGTCGGACGATCCGCCGCCGGCCTCGTGCGCGAGCTTCACCGCAGCGGCGGCGACGTCCATGATGTCGAACTCACCGGCCAGGGTCTCGACGACGACCCGGAAGCTGCTGAGCTCGTCCTCCATCAGCATCTCCTCGAGCGCCTGGCGCGTGAGCTCCAGGCGACGGGCCCGCAGGTCGGCGACGGTCGGGAGCTTCTCGACGCTGATGCGCTGGCCGACGACGCGCTCGATGCTCTTGAGCATCCGGTGCTCGCGCGGGTCGAGCAGGGTGATGGCCACGCCCTCGCGCCCGGCCCGGCCCACCCGACCGATGCGGTGCACATAGGTGTCGGGCGAGGACGGAACGTCGTAGTTCACGACGTGTGTGAGCTGGTCGACGTCGAGCCCGCGGGCCGCGACGTCGGTCGCGACGAGCAGCTCGGTGGTGCCGGCCTTGAGCCGGCCCATGGTGCGCTCGCGCTGCTCCTGGTCCATGCCGCCGTGCAGTGCCTCGGCGCGGTAGCCGCGACCGTTGAGCGTCTGCGTCAGCGAGTCGACCTCGGAGCGGGTGCGGCAGAACACGATCGTCGCGTTGGGCGACTCGACGTCGAGCACACGGCCCAGGGCGGCGGGCTTGTGGGCGCGTGGGACGACATAGGCGTTCTGGCGCACCAACGGTGTCTCGCCGGGCTCGCGTTGCTCGCGCCGCACCTCGATGCGCTGCGGGTCGCGCATGTGGCGCCGGGCCAGGCCATCGAGCCGGGCGGGCATGGTCGCCGAGAACAGCACGGTCTGCCGGTCCTTGGGCGTCGCCGCGAGAATCGCCTCGAGGTCCTCGGCGAACCCCATGTCGAGCATCTCGTCGGCCTCGTCGAGCACTACCGTCTCGACCTTGTCGAGGTTGAGAGTGCCGCGACCGAGATGGTCGATGGCGCGGCCGGGCGTCGCCACGACGACGTCGACGCCACGGTCGAGCTCGCGCAGCTGGCGCATGATCGGTGCGCCGCCGTAGATCGGCAGGACGCGTGCCCCGAGGGACTTGCCGTAGCGGTGGAACGCCTCACTGACCTGCACGGCGAGCTCGCGCGTGGGCACGAGCACCAGGGCCACGGGCTCGGTGCCGCGCTTTCCGGTCGCCAGGCGCTGCAGCACGGGCAGCGCGAACGCCGCCGTCTTGCCGGTGCCGGTCGCGGCCTGCCCGATCACGTCACGACCCTTGATCAGCACCGGGATCGCGTCGCGCTGGATGGGTGTCGGCTCTTCGTAGCCCAGCGCCGCGAGCGCGTCGACGAGCTCCGGTCGCAGATCGAGGTCGGCAAAGCTGTCGTTCGGTTCGGGGGATTCCACGCCCTAAGCGTGGCACGTCCACGAGCGCCCGCCTAACTGTCGCGACCCTCAGACCAGGGCGGTGTGCAACCGGTGCTGCGACACGACGGTCGAGGCGTCGCCGCGCAGGTCCAGGATGCGGCGCGAGCCGTCGGCGGCCCATCCGGTCGTCTCGAGGAACGCCTGGACCCCTGCATCGGCCTCGGACACCCACATCACGAGCGTGCGCGCCCCGGCGTCGCGCAGCAGCTCGACCGCCGCGGTGACGAGCCGGGTGCCGTGACCCTGGCCGCGGGCGGCCGGGCCCACGGCGAGCAACGTCAGCTCCGCGTCGTGCTCGAACGCCAGGTCGGGGTCGCCCGCGACGGTCGCAGCCAGCACACCCACGCGTACGCCGGCGTCGAGTGCCAGCAGGACCACGCCGAGCGGTCCCAGCGGCTGCGCCAGCGTGTCGGCCCAGCTCTGCGCGAGCGCCTCGGCGCTGAAGGCGGCGAGCACGTCGACAGGAAGAAGCGCGGCGTAGGCCTCGCGCCACGCCTCGGACTGCAGGCGGCCCACGGCGCCCGCGTCCTCGACGGTCGCGGCGCGCACGCCCGTGCGGCTGCCCGGGGAGTCGGTCATGCTGGCAGGGTAGGCGGCGGTCGGAGCCCGCGGATATCGGTTTGCTTCCCGAGCGCATCTCGACCATGTTCTTCCTGATGTCCTCGAGCCCGCAGCCCCTCGGGTGGCGGCGCCTGGCCGGTCGCGCGTCCGCCGTGGCCGTTGCCCTGGTCGTCCTCGCCGCCATCTGCGAGACCCTCGGCTCGGTGGTGCTCGGCCGTCTCGCCGGCGGGTCGACGCGCACCTCCCTGCTCTGGCTGCTCGGCATGCTGCTGATCGGTTCGGCAGTGCTCGACACCACCGCTCGCACGCTGGCCTCGCGCGTGGTCGGCGAGGCCGAGCGGCTTCTTCGCGCCGACCTGCTGCACGCCGCGCTGCACCAGCCCCTGCCGGTGCTGCAGGAGCAGGCCGTCGGCGAGGTGATCGACCGGGTCGACGACGACGTCGCGCAGGTCGGCACGATGCTGCGGCGCGTCGGCTGGGACCTCGCGGGTGCCGCCTTGCGCTCGCTGCTGGCCTGGGTCGTGGCCGGCCTGACCTGGTGGGGCGCCTGGATCGCCTTCCCGCTCGTCGCCTTCGTGATGCTGGCGGTCGTACGCCCGCTCGCGCACCTGGTCGCGCAGCGCAAGCAGAGCGAGGAGGCCGCCTGGTCGGAGTCGGCCGCCCAGCTCGAGGAGGCCGTTGCCGGGCGCGACGACGTGCGGTCGTCGCTCGGGCAGGCCTACGTCGTGCGGCAGTACGCCGAACGGGCCCGCGTCGTGCTGCACCGGGTCTCGCTCACCTCGACGGCATCGGGGGCCGTCACAGTGCGGGCCGGCCTGATGCTGCATGCGCTGCTCGGTGCACTCGCGCTCGGCGGGGTGTGGCTCGTGAGTGGCGGCCACCTCCGGCTCGCCGCGCTCGTCACGGTCTGGGTCCTGGCCACCGTCTTCGTCGGCCAGCTCAACAACGTCACGCACCGTCTGCCCGAGGCGCAGGCGGGCCTCGGGGCCATCTCGCGCATCCGCACGCTGCTCAAGGCCGAGCAGGAGCCGGTGGGCGGGCTGGCGTTCGCCGGTGAGCCGGCGACTGTCGAGGTGCGAGGCCTGACGTTCGCCTACGACGGTGCGTTCTCCCTGCGAGACGTCAGCCTCCTCGTGCCCGCGGGAACGACCTGCGCCCTGGTGGGGCGCTCCGGCGCAGGCAAGACGACGCTGGCGTCCTTCCTGTCGCGGGCGCTCGAACCGCCCCCCGGAACGGTCTTCGTCGGCGGCCAGGACGTCCGCGCCACCGCGCTGCCTGCGCTGCGCTACGGCGTCGGCGTGGTCACCCAGCGCACCGAGATCCTCGCCGCGTCCCTGCTCGAGAATGTCACCCTGTTCGCCGACGTCGCGCGTGCCGACGTGGTGGCCGCGTTCGACGCGCTCGACCTGACGTCCTGGGTCGCCTGCCTGCCCGACGGCCTCGACACCGACCTCGGCGTGGGGGGCGTGCATCTCTCGGCGGGTGAGGAGCAGCTGGTCGCGTTCGCCCGGCTGCTCGTGCGTGACGTGCGCGTCGTGGTCCTCGACGAGGCGACTGCACGCATGGACCCCGAGACCGAGCAGCGCGTGACGCAGGCCGCGCGCCGGCTGCTCGCGGGGCGCACGGGGCTGCTCGTCGCGCACCGGCTGGCGACGACGGAGCGCTGCGACACGGTCGCGGTGCTCTCCGCGGGGCGCATCGTCCAACAAGGACCGCGTGCCGCTCTTGCGGCGGCCGACGGGCCGTTCCGTGACCTGCTGCGCGCTGCCGGTGACGGCTCCGCACCTGAGTCCGGAGTGCCGGGCGGCCCACCGCGGCGCGCCCAGCGCGCCCTGACCCGCACCACGCAGAGCCGCGAGGCCCGTCAGGTCGAGCACCCGCGACCCAACCTCGCTGCAACGGTGTGCCAGCTGCTGTGCGCCTATCCCCGGTGGGGCTTCCTCGGGGCCTGCCTGTTCGCGATGTCCTCGCTGTTCGGGGCCTACGGCGCGGTCACCGGTTGGCTGTGGGGCCGGTCGGTCGCGTCGCTGGCCGGGGGCTCCACCCCGTGGCGCGAGGCGGCCCTGCTCGCCTCCGGGCTGGTGCTGGCCCCCCTGGCCGTCTCCAACGCGATCCGCGTCTATCCGATGTGGTGGTCGGCGTGCACCCTGCGGCTGCGGCTCGCGATCGTGCGCGGGCAGACGATGCAGCGCCGGCTGCCGAGCACGCCGCCCGGTGAGGTCACCGCCCGTGCCCTCGACTCGGACAGGCTGATCTGGTATGCCGACCGCTGGGTCGACGTCCTCATCAGCGTCTTCGCCGTGGCGGTGACCGCGCTGCTCGGGCGCAGCTGGCTCGCCGTCGCGGTGCTCGGCGGGGTGCTCGGCCTGTCGGCCCTCACCGCGGCTGCCGGCGCCCCGCTCGCCGGACGCGCCGCCGCACAGGCCGGAGACGACCGGGCGCTGTTCGGCCGCTCCCTGGCGTCGGCGCTCAACGCCGCGCGCACCGTGGTGCTCGCGGGAGCCACAGCGACCGTCCAGGAGCACCTGCACGAGGTCGACCGGCGCCGCGTCCGGGCGCACATCCGTGAATACCGGGTACGCACGCTCATCGGTGGCGTCCCCGGCATGCTCGTGCAGGCCGGTGTGGTCGCGGCATGGATCGCCTACGTCGGCGGTGCCTGGCCGCTGGCGACCGCGCTGCTCGTGTCCACGGCCGTCTCCGGCTTCGGCTGGTTCGGCACGGTCGCGGCCTCCGCCGCCACCGAGGCCCCGGTCGCGCGCCGGTGGCTGCGCGCGGTCGCCGAGCTCGCCGGCACACCCGACCTGATGACGCTGCCCGAAGGTGTCGACCTGCAGACGGGTGTGTCGGCCTCCCCGCCGCTCACACCGAAGGTCGCGTTGCAGCAGCTCACCCTTCACGGGGTCACCGCGGTGCACGACGACGGCACCGTCGGGGTCTCAGACGTGGACCTCGCTGTCGACCGCGGCACCGTCGTCCTGCTCGCCGGTCGCGTCGGGTCGGGCAAGTCGAGCCTGCTGCGCACCCTCGCGGGCCTGGTCGACCACGAGGGGGACGTGCGCTGGAACGGGCACGACGTCACCGACCCGCAGATCTTCCTGAGGCCCGGCCAGGTGGCCTATGTCGGCCAGGTCCCGCGCGTCCTGTCGGGCTCGTTCTCCGAGAACGTGAGCCTGGACCACCGTCGCCCCGTGCACGATGCGCTGGTCGCCGCTCGGCTCGACATCGACGTCTCCGATGCGGGTGGGCACGCCGCCCTCATCGGGCACCGCGGCGTACGCCTCTCGGGCGGGCAGGTGCAGCGCCTGGCGCTGGCACGCGCGCTGGCGACCGACGCCGAGCTGTTGATCGCCGACGACATCTCCTCGGCGCTGGACGCCCGCACCGAGGTCGAGCTGTGGGAGCAGCTGCGCCGTCGTGGCGTGACCGTGCTCGGCACGAGCTCGAAGCGGGCTGCCCTCGAACGCGCGGACCTCGTGGTGGTCCTCGAAGACGGGCGGGTGGCGGCGCAGGGCACGTGGGCGGAGCTCGCGCAGCGCTGGGGGCATCTCGCCGCCTGAGTGTGCTGAGCGCTGCTGTGCCTCAGGCGGAGGGCGGCGGCTGCGGGGCCACGATCGAGAAGAGGTCACGCACGCCGGCCAGCGTCAGGAAGCGTTCGAGCCGGCTCTCGGGGACGACGACGAGGGTGAGTCGACGATCGAGCAGCCGAGCGCGGCGCAACGTGGCGAGCAGGGCCTGCAGGCCGCTGGAGTCGCAGAACGTCACCGCCGCGAGGTCGAGCACGAGCTCGGCGTCGTCACCTGCCAGCTGCCCCAGCTCGGTCACGAGCTCGTTGCGCAGGCGGGGTCCGGTGTCGAGGTCCAGCTCACCCTCGACGTGGATGGTGGTGCGGGGCGGCGCGCGCCCCGGCTCGCGCTGTGCCCACCACATGCTGTGGTCCATGGCGCTCGCTTCCTCGCGGTGGGGCGGCCGGCCCCTGTGGAACGACGCCATCCCATCACAGCGTGATCTATCCCTGGCTCTGTGGGTGTGCGCCTCTAGGGTGAACCTCGTGCCGACCGCGACGAACGACCTCCTGCCCCCCGTCTTCCGCAGCGACATGACCGTCGAGCTTGTCAAGGCGTCCGCGAGCGACGCCGACGTGCTCTTCGCGGCTCGGGTGTCGACGCTCGGCGAGCAGTCGCTGGAGCAGGTGGGGATCGACGCGACCCGCTCGGCGGGCCTGATCCGCTATCTCATGCGTGACCGGCACGGGTCGCCGT
>CAXSDR010000142.1:0-6342 GCA_964236445.1 uncultured Motilibacteraceae bacterium
AAGCTGAAGAAGGTCCACGGTCCTGAGCGCACCGTGCAAACCGTCAAAGAGATTCCCGACGCGCTCAAGACCAACAGCTGAGAGGCGCAGACTTCCATGAGCACCGACCCGGATCAGATCAAGGCTGACATCGAGCGCACTCGCGCCGAACTCAGCAACAACGTCGACGCACTGACGGACAAGGTCACACCGAGCCGCATCGTGGAGCGACGTGTGGACAGCGTCAAAGGCGCCGTCACCGGAGTGAAGGAGCGCGTCATGGGCACGGCTCACCACGCCAGCGACGGCTCCAGCTCGGCGACCTCGGCGGCCGGCGACAAGTTGTCGGCGGCGGGGGACAAAGCGCAGTCGCTGGCCTCGAGCACCAGCGGCGCCGTCCAGTCGGCCCCGAGTGTTATCAAGTCCAAGGCTCAGGGCAACCCTCTCGCCGCGGGCCTGATCGCCTTCGGCGTGGGCTGGCTGGCGTCGTCGCTGCTGCCGGCGACCGAGAAGGAGACGCAGCTCGCCGGTGCCGCGAAGGACAAGGCGATGGAGCACAAGGATGCGCTCACGGCTCCGCTCGCGGACGCGGCGCACCAGGCGCAGGATGCCTTGCGCGAGCCGGCGCAACAGGCCGTGGACTCCGTGAAGTCCTCAGCGCAGGACGCGGTCGCCACCGTCAAGGAGCAGGGACAGTCGTCGGCACACGACGTCGCGGGTCAGGCCGCGGACGCCAAGGCCACTGTGCAGGAGACTTCCTCGGGTTCCTCGAGCGAGTCGACCGGCTGGGCTGGGAACTACCAGAGCTAGCGAAGCGCGTTCCACAAGTCGAAGGCCGGGTCCTCACGGATCCGGCCTTCGCTTTTGTCCGAGCCGTCGCGCTGCCCGTCGGGTTCAGAGGATGGGCTCAGGCACGTACGCCGCCGCCTGCGGGTGACGGGCGACGACCGCCTCGACGCGTGCCACCACGGCTTGCACCTGTGGGCTCGCCGCCCCGGTGAACGACAGGGGCTCAGCAACCAGTGCGTCGAGATCGGACTGCGAGAGGCCGAGCCGCTCGTCCCCCGCGAAGCGCGCGAGAAGGTCATTGCGATCGAGGCCGGTCTCGCGCATGCCGAGCGCCACGGCCACCGCATGCTGCTTCACCGCCGCATGCGCTGCCTCGCGGCCCATACCGTGCTTGACGGCTGCGACGAGCACCTTCGTGGTGGCGAGGAAGGGCAGGTAGCGGTCGAGTTCGCGCGAGACGACCGCCGGGTAGGCGCCGAACTCCTCCAGCACGGTGAGGATGGTCTGGAAGAGTCCGTCGGCGGCGAAGAACGCGTCGGGCAGTGCCACCCGGCGTACGACCGAGTCGGACACGTCACCCTCGTTCCACTGGCCACCGGCCAGCTCACCCACCATCGCCGCGTAGCCGCGCAGGATGACGGCAAGGCCGTTGACGCGCTCGCACGACCGGGTGTTCATCTTGTGGGGCATGGCGCTCGAACCGACCTGGCCGGCCTGGAAGCCCTCCGTCACCAACTCCTGGCCGGCCATCAAGCGGATCGTCGTCGCCAGGCTGGACGGCGCCGCAGCGGCGTGCACGAGCGCAGACAGCGCGTCGAAGTCCAGTGATCGCGGATAGACCTGTCCAACGCTGGTCAAGGTGCGCGTGAAACCGAGGTGCACGGCGACGCGATGCTCGAGCTGGGCAAGCAGGGTGGCGTCGCCCTCGAGCAGGTCGAGCATGTCCTGCGACGTGCCCATCGGGCCCTTGATGCCGCGCAGCGGATAGCGCGCCAGGAGCTCCTCGAGGCGTTCGTAGGCAACGAGCAGCTCATCGGCCGCGCTCGCGAACCGCTTGCCGAGCGTCGTCGCCTGGGCGGGGACATTGTGTGAACGGCCGGTGATGACGAGGAGCTCGTGCTGGGTCGCCAGGTTCGCCAGCCGTGACAGTGTCGCGACGACGCGGTCGCGGACCAGCTGCAGCGACTCGCGCACCTGCAGCTGCTCGACGTTCTCGGTGAGGTCGCGCGACGTCATGCCCTTGTGGATGTGCTCGTGCCCGGCAAGGGCGTTGAACTCCTCGATCCTTGCCTTCACGTCGTGACGCGTGACGCGCTCGCGTGCGCTGATGCTGGCGAGGTCGACGACGCCCACGACCCGCTCGTAGTCCTCGATCACGCCCTCGGGGACGGCTATGCCGAGGTCGCGCTGTGCCCGCAGCACGGCAATCCACAGCCTGCGTTCGAGCACGACCTTGGCATCGGGCGCCCACAGCGCGACGAGCGGCGCGGAGGCGTAGCGGCTGGCAAGGACATTGGGGACGATCGGAGCGGTGAGATCGCTGGGTCCGGTGGCGTCGGTGTTGGGTGGCGCGGGGGTCATGGGTTCATCCAAGGGCACGAGCGCCCGATTGGGGAAACGGCGAGGCCTCCCCCGCCGCTGACGTACGGCGGCGCGAGACGTACGCCCGCGTTCCGGCACGCAGCCCGGCCTTGTGGCAGCTCGACGCCGCCGCCCACCGAACTTGGCAGAAGGGCACCTTCCGCCAAGTTTGGTGCTGCACAGGGGACCCCTGTGACGGACCTATTGGCAGAAGGGGCCCCTCTGCCAAACGAGTCAGCGCGTCTTCCATGCCTCGGCATCGGCGGCGAGCTTCTCGACGCGCGCGGGCAGGGTCCCCGAGGCGATGTGCGCGACGGTGACATTCTCGAGCACGTCACGCAGGTTGTGGCGTACGGCGATCCACACCCGCTGCAGGGGTGCGGCCGACCCGGCATAGACGATGTCCTCGGGACGCTGGCCGCGTACGGTCGCCATGGGGCCGTCGACGGCGCGGATGACGTCGGCCACGAAGATGTCCTTGGCGGGGCGGTTGAGCCAGTAGCCGCCGTCCGGCCCACGCTGGCTGCGGACGAGCCCAGCGTGGCGAAGGTCGTTGAGAATCGACTCGAGGAACTTCTGCGGGATGCCCTGGCCGGTCGCGATGATCTCGCTCTTCACCGGGCCGGTGCCCCCGGCCGCAGCCAGTGCCACGACAGCGCGCACCGCATAGTCGGACCTCGCGGAGATATGCATCGCCCGCAGCCTAAGCGCTGGCTCAGGCCAGGTCGGGGAGGTGGACGCTTCCCTGCGCTGCCGCCAGCGCGATGTCGGTGCGGTGCTGCCCGCCGCCAAGGCTGATCGCGGCGATGCCGGCGTAGGCAGCCTCACGCGCGGCAGCGAGGTCGTCGCCCGTGGCTGTCACGCACAGCACCCGGCCTCCCGAGGCCACCACGTCGCCAGCGGCATCGACATCGGTGCCGGCGTGGAGCACATAGGCGGGCTCCGCGACCTCGTCCAGCCCGTCGATGCGCCCGCCGGTCTCGGGTGTGCCGGGATAGTTCGGCGCGGCGAGCACGACGGTCACCGCGGCTCCGCCGGCCCAGGTGAGGGGCGCCGAGTGAGCCAGTCGGCCGGTGGCCGCATCGAGGAGCAAGGCGGCCAGCGGCGTACGCAGCAGGGCGAGGACCGCCTGGGTCTCGGGGTCGCCGAAGCGGGCGTTGAACTCGATCACCCGCAGCCCGCGGCTCGTGAGAGCGAGGCCGGCATAGAGCACGCCGACAAACGGCGTTCCGCGGCGCCGCAGCTCGTCGATTGTCGGCTGGACGACGCGCGTGACGATGTCCTGGACGAGGCCCGCGGGAGCCCACGGCAGCGGGGTGTAGGCCCCCATGCCGCCGGTGTTAGGGCCCTCGTCGTGGTCGAAGATGCGCTTGAAGTCCTGCGCCGGCAGCAGCGGCACGACCGTGGTGCCGTCGGTCAGGGCGAAGAGCGAGACCTCGGGTCCGTCGAGGTATTCCTCGATCACGACCCGACCGGTGCACGAGCGCGCATGACTGAGCGCCTCGTCACGGTCGCTCGTCACGACGACTCCCTTGCCCGCGGCCAACCCATCGTCCTTGACGACGTAGGGCGGACCGAAAGCATCAAGGGCGGTGAGGATCTCGGCGTCGGTCTCGCAGACGTGCGCCATGGCGGTAGGAACGCCGGCCGCGGCCATGACGTCTTTGGCGAAGGACTTGGATCCCTCGATGCGCGCCGCGCTCGCGTCTGGACCTAAGCACGCGATGCCTGCCGCGCGTACGGCGTCGGCGGCGCCCGCGACGAGGGGGCCTTCGGGTCCGATGACGACGAGGTCCACCGAAAGCGCGGCTGCCAGCGCGGCCACGTCGGCCGGCCGGCTGACGTCGAGCGGGTGGCGCTCGGCGAGCTCCGCCGTGCCGGCATTTCCGGGCGCGCAGATCAGCCGCGTCACGACGGAGTCGCGGGCGAGGGAGCGGACGAGCGCGTGCTCGCGCGCTCCGGACCCGATGACGAGGACATCCATGGCAGCCGCGACCCTAGCGTGCGGAGCGCCGGGTGGCTCAGCGCGGCCGGGTGAGGAGCCCCGTGCCGATGCTCGCCCGCAGCGCCACGAGGGAGTCGAAGACGTCGGCCGCCCCTGCCTCGAGCAGCTCGTCGGCGGAGAAGCCGCCGGTGCGCAAGGTGAGTGTCGGCACGTCGATGCGCTTGGCCGCCTCGACGTCCCACACGCTGTCGCCGACCATGACGGGGTTGGCGCCCGCAGTCTTGGCCAGCGCGGCTTTCAGGAGATCCGGTTCGGGCTTCGTCTGCTCGACGTCGTCAGCGGTGGTCCATCCCTCGGCCAGCTCGCGGGCGTCGAGCAGGTCGAGCGAGTGTTCGACGTGCTCGGGCTTGCCGGAGCTGGCCAGCACGACGTTGAAGCCGGCCTCGTTGACGGCCACGAGAAGGTCGCGGGCACCGGGCAGCGGGGCGACCTCGGCGAGCATGGGCTCGAACTCCTCACCCCACGCCTCTCGTAGCGCCTCACCGTGCTCGGCCTCGACTGCGTCGCTCGACACGTGCGCAACGAACTGGTCCCCGCCCATGCCGATGCCGCGGTGCAGCTGCCACAGCGGGATGACGATGTCGAAGCGGCGGAAGGCGCGGTACCACGCCAGGGCGTGCTGGTAGTTGCTGTCGATGAGGGTGCCGTCGACATCGAGGACGATGGTGTCGCGAGGTGCGGTCATGCGGTGCGGCCTACCCGACCGGTCCCACCTCAGACCAGGGACCGGAGCGAAATCGTCGCGTCACGCCCAGGCCCCACACCGACAGCGCTGATGGGCGCGCCCGACATGGCTTCGAGTGCGTCGATGTAGGCGCGCGCGTTCTTGGGCAGGTCGGCGAACTCGCGCGCGCCGGTGATGTCCTCGTCCCAGCCCGGGAGATATTCGTAGACCGGAACGGCGTGGTGGAACTCGGTCTGCGTCATCGGCATCTCGTCGTGACGCTTCCCGTCGATCTCGTAGGCCACGCACACCGGGATGCGGTCCCAGCCGGTGAGGACGTCGAGCTTGGTCACCACGAAGTCCGTCACGCCGTTGACCATCGCGGCATAGCGGGCGACGGGGGCGTCGTACCAGCCGCAGCGTCGGGGGCGGCCGGTCGTCGTGCCGAACTCGCTGCCGTCGTTGCGCAGGCGGTCACCATCGTCATCAAGCAGTTCCGTGGGAAAGGGCCCTTCGCCGACGCGCGTCGTGTAAGCCTTGATGACCGCGATGACCTTGTCGATGCGGGTCGGCGGGATGCCCGAGCCGGTGCACGCCCCGCCGGACGTGGCGTTGGACGAGGTGACGAACGGATAGGTGCCGTGGTCGACGTCGAGCAGGGTCGCCTGCCCTGCTTCGAGCAGCACAGTCTTGCCCTCGTCGAGCGCCCGTCCCAGCAGCAGTCGCGTGTCGGCCACCATCGGGCGCAGCCGTTCCGCATGGGTCAGCAGGTCCTCGACGACGTCGTCGACCTCGACAGCACGACGGTTGTAGACCTTGACGAGCAGCTGGTTCTTGAGCTCCAGGGCACCGGCGACCTTCTGGCGCAGGATCTTCTCGTCGAAGAGATCCTGCACGCGGATGCCGACGCGCGACATCTTGTCTGCATAGGTGGGCCCGACTCCTCGGCCGGTGGTGCCGATGCGGCGACTTCCGAGAAAGCGTTCGGTGACCTTGTCGAGCGTGCGGTTGTAGGACGGGATCAGGTGCGCATCTGCCGAGACCACGAGCTTGCCGGTGTCGATGCCACGCGCCTCGAGGAGGTCGATCTCCTCGAACAGGACGCCGAGATCGATCACGACGCCGTTGCCGATGACCGGGGTGACGGTGGGTGTGAGGATCCCGCTGGGAAGCAGGTGCAGCGCGTATTTCTCGTCGCCGATGACGACGGTGTGGCCGGCGTTGTTGCCGCCGTTGAACTTGACCACATAGTCGAGCTGGCTGCCGAGAAGGTCGGTCGCCTTGCCCTTGCCCTCATCGCCCCACTGGGCGCCTACGAGCACGA
>CAXSDR010000143.1:0-6194 GCA_964236445.1 uncultured Motilibacteraceae bacterium
GAAGCAGCGATACAGATCCGGCTGCGTGCCCGCGAGCAACGGCCGATCGACCCCACTGCCAAGATGCTCGTTCACGCCGGCCAGCTGCGCCCGCGCGTCGAGATAGCGAGGCACCCCCTTCGCCAGCAGTGCGGTCCGCCGAGCGTTGAACGCCGCGACCGAAGGCTTGTCCACCAACCCGAACCACGCGTCGTACTCCGCGAGAATCAGCGCGTCGTCCCAGAACGGCCGCACCCACGGCGGGTTGCCCAGCTGCAGGTCGAATCCTCCACCCCGCGCGAACACCGGTCCGAAGGTCAGCTCCCAGTGGAAGAACCCTTCCTCGCGGCTGATCCGCTCGCAGACCCGCAGCCAGGGATGCGCAGCGAGCACCTCGGACACCGGCGCCATGGCCGAGAACGACCGCTCCACCTGCTCGGCCTCGTCGAGGTCAGCCCAAGTCGCCTCATCAGAGAAAAGGCCACGACCGCCGCCGCGCGCCTCGACCTTGCCGACCTTGCCGAGCAGCGCCTCCAGTGCGTCGAGCCACTGCTCCCGCTCCGGCGGCTTGACGTCAGCGGTGAGCGGCCAGCTCCACAGCGCCGCCCACGCATCCATCACCCGGTGCAGCCGTTGGTAGGCACCGTCGGGATCGGTGAGCACCGCCTCGATCTGCTCGCGCTGCACCGCGCCGCTGCCGACCGGCAGCTCGCCCGCGCCCCACACGTCGATGCTCCGCCGTGCTTCGTTCTCGGCGATCTCCAACCGGCGCAGCGCCAATCGCCAGAGCGCTTCGACCCGCTGCGCCAACGCCATCAAGCGCTTGTTCTCGATCCCGCTGAGCGCCGAGGCGACGCGCTTGCGCCAGGAGTGCAGCGCCGTACGCGTCTCCGGCGCCAGCTCCTTGGCTTCCTTCGTGTCCGTCACCGCACCCCACCCGGCGGCGGGCAGCAGGAAGTGGTGCACCTCGCCGTCAGCGACGGGCTCCGGAAGCGGCCGGGCCGCCGGAACCGTGGTCAGCCACGCCTTGCTCAACAGGTGACCCTTGGCATAGACCTCGCGCCGCGCGCCGATGAGGGAGTTGCCGCGCCGCAGATGCAGGCCGAACCACGGTGAGCGCAGTCCGGGGTGCATGGCGTCGAGCCACAACGTGATCTCAGCCAGCTCGACCGCCGTGGCGTTGAGGTCGACGCCGTAGCACTGGTGCAGCGCGATGTGCGCCTTCACCTTCTGCAGCTCGGCCGGAACCCGATCCGGCGGAATCCGCTCGCCGAGCTCGGCCTGGCGCCGGCGCAGATATTGCTCCGCAACCTGGCGGACAGCCTCGACGAGGAAGGCACCTGATCCCAGTGCGGGCTCGCAGATCGTCAGTGTCAACAGCTCAGCCGCGGGAGTCGTGATCCCGTCCTGGTCGAGCAGCTCGGCGAGCGAGTGGTCGACAACGAGCCGGGTCAGCACCTCGGGGGTGTAGTAGCTCGCACTGCGCTGACGCTCATAGCCCGAGAGCCGGAAGACGAAGTCGCCCGGCGCGTACGTCACCCGCTTCAGCAGTCCTGTCGTGGGATCGAGCACCCGGACGAACCAGGCTTCGTCGAACCCGTCGGTCGCCGACACGGGCACGACCCACGAACCCTTCGCGCGGTCGCCGTCCTTCGCGACCTCGACCGAGTGCACGGCCGCCAGTGACCCGGTGTAGGACATCAGGCCTTCATAGACCGCGCCCAGCTGGTTGATCCCGAGCTGCGCGTAGGAGACGAAGCCACGGTCGCGGCCGCGCTGCTTCTTGCTCAGCAGCAACCGGCTGAGCACCTGCAGCAAGGCGAAGTTGCCGAGCTCCACCTCATCGAGCAGCCCGACCGCGGAGCCCGAGAACAGGTCGGCCCGCAGTGCCTCGAAGCGCAGCTCGCCACCGTCATCACGGTCATCGACGCCATCACTGTCGTCGCGCACTGGCTCGACTCCACCATCGCCGAGCGTCTCCGGCGGATAGCCGTCGTTGACGAGACGGAACAACGTGGCGAGCGAGTCATAGACGTGAGTCCCCGATTGCGCCGCCTCGGTCGTCAGCTCGGTGAGCACGAGCTCACGCAGGCGGTCGAGTCCATAGCCCTCGGCGTATTCCGGGGCCGCGACGGGCAGCACGCCCAGCTCGGGCCGCGCCTCGGCATAGAGCAGGAACAAGACGCGGTAGAGGTAGCGCAGGCACTGCTGGGTGAGCTCCCGGGCGAGTTCCGGCTGGTCGTCACCCATGCCGCGAGCCCGCCGGCGGCGCAGCGCATCTGTGGCCAGGATCTCGATCGACTCGCGAATGCCGTCTCGCAGATCCTGCGAAACGCCGACCGCATGCTTGACCGACTCTTGGAGCAGGCGCAGGAGCAGTGTCGATCCGTCGTCGTCGGGCATCAGTGCATCAGCCGAGACTAGCGCCGCTGTGGTCTCGAGCTCTCCGGCAGCGCGGACGTCGCGTCGGTCGCACACCGTGGCGAGATCGATGGCCAGCCAGCGCCCTTCGGGCCAGCTGCCCCGCTCGGCGAGCAGCAGCCACGCACCGGCGAGGACGAGCACCAGTCCTGGCGGTTCCTTGGCCTGGAAGATCTTGCTGATGGCGGTTGCTGTCGCGGCGATCTCCTCGCTGCCTCGCCATGCCGGCGTCAACAGCTGCCCCGCACCGTCGGAGTCGAGCAGATCCTCGACGCTCATGGCGTCCCTGGCTTGCAAGAGCAGAAGCGGCGTGCCTGCTGGCGAGCCTGGTGCCACGGCAGGGACGACCAGCTCTGCACCATCACACTCGCCCTGCCAGGGCGCCTCGTCACCCGCCAGGTGCAGTGCCGTGCGTACGCCGGCGTGCAGCTCTCGCAGCTCCTCGTGCCTGCGCGCCTCGCTTCGCGGATCGCCTGATGGCAGCTCGCGAACCCGCGACAGCCGAGCACCGAAGGTGGTGCACAGCGACTGCAGACCCGAGCGTGGGGTCGACTTGCCGTGCTCCTCGCGCTCCTTCCACTCAACGCGCAGGAGCTTCACCGTCGCAGGGAACTGCTCGGCCAGCCAGTGCTCGGAGACGAGGTCGTTGCCGACGACGATGGAGTCGAAGCTCGACATGTCACACGCCCCCGGTGCGAGGCAGCAGGAGAAGCAGCACCCGGACCATCGGATCTGGTCGAGCCGTCAGGCTGTCGGCAAGGTCGGTCGTGGCGGCGCGGTCGCGTGCGATCTCGCGTCGCATGCGCGCGGCCTGCGCGGGGACCTTCTGGTCGGCGAGTGCCTCGGCCTGCTCGCTCCACACAGACACGCGCTTCTTAGCCTGCTCGATCGGATCGCTCAACGACTCTGACCGCTGCACGCGCAAGGCGGCCATGTAGGCGCGCATGTGACGCACCGCGTGCGGGACGATCGGCGCGTAGGTTTCCAGCGCGATCGCCTCTCCGGTGTTCACGCCGCCCTTGCTGAACCCGCAGTCGTCGAACACGCTGGCAACGTCAACGAACACGATGGGATTGCTGTCAGGCGTCTCGAACGCCAGTGCGACGACGCTTCGGAGCACAACCTGGCCGCGCTGGTTGCTCAAGGTCCCGAGGGTGATGGCCGTGGGCATCGGCACGTCGGCGAACGCCACGGGGACGTGGTTGCGTCCCAGCTGAGTGAGCGCCCGGTCGACCGCCCAGTCGAGCACCGGATGCAGCGGCGAGAGGTAGTGGGCTGCGGGCCACTGCGTCGCCTCGCCCGCCCGAGCCACGCGAAGGGACTCCTCGGCCGCGGCACGGGTGGTGGCGAGGAGCAGCCGCTCTCGTACGCGCCGCTCGGCGAGGTAGCTCTGCGGCAGGGCGTTCAGGCGGGTCATCAGGTCGGGCGGCGGAACGAGCTCGGTGATCCCGTCGGCGGGGTGCTCGCGCCAGCCGACTCCGCCATGGTCCGGTGACGCGCCCGGCTCGGCGAAGGCCTCGTGCAGCGCCTCTCGCAAGAAGTCGAGCTCGGTGGCGAACAGGCCGGACTCGTGCCACTCGGGCACCGGAGGCGGAGCAGCCGTGACTTTGGCTTTGAGGAACTCGAGGACGGCGAGCCCGGAGACCTGCGCGGTCAGCTGCTGCGGGTCAGGCACGACCTCGTCGAGATCGCGGCCCTCGCTCAACACCTTGCGGATCGCGTCTTCCTCACGATCCACATCGTGAAGGTCGAGCAGGCTCGCAGCGTCACCCAACGCGGTGTGTGCGGCATGTTCTTTCGTCAGCAGTCGCGTGAGCACGCGTACGTCGCCGCTGAACCGCTCGTCGCTCGTCGTGAGCGCCAGCGCAGTGATCTGCGGCGGGTGGACCTGGCCATAGCGGTCGATGCGCCCGTTGCGCTGCTCGATGCGGATGAGGCTCCAGGGGATGTCGACGTGGACGAGCTGATGGCACTGCTTGTGCAGGTTGACGCCTTCGCTGGCCACATCGCCGGTGATCAGGACGCGTACGGCGGTGCCCGCCCGCCCAAACGCCTCCACCACCTCGGTCTGCTCGACATCCTGCAGGCCGCCATGCATAACCGCGAACGCCTCTTCCGGCATGCGCAGTGCGCGAGGAAGCTCCGCTCGCAACCAGCGAAGCGTCGCGAGCCGCTCGGTGAAAAGCACGACGCGGGTCGCGCTGTTCTTGCCGACGCCGATCGTTGTCAGATGGCCGACCAGGGCGCGAAGCTTCGCTGAGCCCTCGCGGTCTGCGGCGATGGCCAGCTCATCGAGCCGTGCGAGAGCGACGGCCTCGGCTGTGTCGCTCTGGTCCTTGTCGCCCAGCGTCTGCAACCGGTTGTGCACCGTCTCACGCAGGGCGCTCGGCGAGGACAGGAACGCCTTCGCCAGCGTCCACGGGAACAGCTGGCGTCCACGTCCCACCACAGGTGAGTCGCCGTCGGGGGGATGGAGCCAGACGCGGGAAAGCTCGGTTGCGATTGCGTCTTCTGCAGCATTGGCAGCCACCGGGAGCACTTGTGGCACGGGCCGGGCTGCCCAGGTCGTGGCGACCTCCCGCGCGACGTCAGGGGAGTTGCGGTGCCGCCGGATGAAGAGCGGTTCGATGTCGTGCAGGTCGTAGTCGTGACGGTTCACGATGGCGGTGGGGTCGAGCAGGTTGATGAGATTCGCAAACGACTCGGCATCGCCGTTGTGCGGCGTTGCCGACGCGAGGAGCAGAGCCTCCGTGTTGGGAGCGATGGTTCGGGCCAGGCGACTGTTCTGCGTCGATGTCCGAGCGAGGTTGTGAGCTTCGTCGATCACGACGACGTCCCAGCGGTGGTGCTCCAGATGCGCGCGATAGCGGGCGTCCTTCAAAGTGTCGATCGACACGATCACCTTGCTGAAGTAGGTGAACGGGTTGCGGCTCGCGGGCAGCTGCTGGCGCACCTTGGCGATGCCGGTCGAGTCGAGGCGCACGAGGGGAATGGCGAAGCGGGTCCACAGCTCGAACTGCATCTGCTCGAGCACGTGTCGCGGGGTGACGACCAGCACCCGATCTGCCCTGCCCCGGCGTTGAAGCTCGGCAAGGGTCATGCCGATCTCCAGGGTCTTGCCGAGACCGACGGCATCGGCGATGAGGAGTCTCGGCCGCAGGCGCGCGGGGTCGAGTGCCTTCTGGACGGCCTGACGCTGATATTGCATGGAGTCGAGCAGCATGTGCTGGGCGACGGTGAGCCCTGGTTCATGGAGCGGGACGGGCGTCTTGCGGCGTATGGCCTCGACCCACAGGCGGCTCCGGCGAAAGCCAGGCGACGTGTCTTGCACGAGCTGCGCCTGCGCGGGGTCCAGCGCCTCGACGGCATCGAGCCCGGTGAAGAAGGTGGCTGTGGTCCCCCGCACCAGCTCCGTGCGGCCGACGCAGCGGACCTTCCACCCATCGCCCGCGGGCTCGGTGGAGGAGACGACCCATTCCTCGTCGCGGACCACGACGACGCTGCCCGCAGCGTGCGCGGTCGTGACGGACACAGAGCCTCCACTTGATGTTTGCGATCAGCGATCGCCCGCAGCCTACGAACCAGGCGGCATGCGGGGCGACGTAACGCCGCAATTCGGCGTCACCGCCTCGTGACGGAGCGCTGGGTGAGTTGGGCTGACGGAGCCGCCACTCTGCCATGCGCTACCGCACGAAGCGGCCCGTTAGCGGTTTGTCAGCAGACGCGTCCAATAGTGTGGCCGGCTGTCCACAGGCGCGTGGACGAGGGCGGGTTCGTCGGGGATCTCGGCTAGG
>CAXSDR010000144.1:0-2072 GCA_964236445.1 uncultured Motilibacteraceae bacterium
CGGTTGGCGTCGTCGTGCTCGAGGAACGGGATCATGGCCGTGGCCACCGACACCATCTGGCGCGGCGAGACGTCCATGTAGTCGATGTCCGTCGGGATGACGTAGTCGACCTCGCCGCCCTTGCGGCGCACGAGGACCCGCGGCTCGATGAACGTGCCGTCGTCGTTGACCTGAGCGTTGGCCTGCGCGAGGACGTGCTTGTCCTCCTCGTCGGCGGTCAGGTAGTCGACGTCGTCGGACACGATGCCGTCGATGACCTTGCGGTAAGGAGTTTCGACGAACCCGAACGCGTTGATCCGGGCATACGTGGCGAGCGAGCCGATCAGGCCGATGTTGGGGCCTTCCGGGGTCTCGATCGGGCACATGCGGCCGTAGTGGCTCGGGTGGACGTCGCGGACCTCGAAGCCGGCGCGCTCACGGGACAGGCCACCCGGGCCCAGCGCGGAGAGGCGACGCTTGTGCGTCAGACCCGCGAGGGGGTTGGTCTGGTCCATGAACTGCGACAGCTGGCTGGTGCCGAAGAACTCCTTGATGGAGGCGACGACGGGCCGGATGTTGATGAGGCTCTGCGGCGTGATGGCCTCGACGTCCTGCGTGGTCATGCGCTCGCGGACGACGCGCTCCATGCGGGCCAGACCCAGGCGGACCTGGTTCTGGATCAGCTCGCCGACCGTCCGGAGACGACGGTTGCCGAAGTGGTCGATGTCATCGGTCTCGTAGCCCTGCTCGCCGGCGTGCAGCTTCACCAGGTATTCGATCGTGGCGACGATGTCGTCCTCGGTGAGGACACCCGCGTAGATGCCGCCATCGACGCCGAGCTTGCGGTTGATCTTGTAACGACCAACCTTCGCCAGGTCGTAGCGCTTCGGGTTGAAATAGAGGTTGTCGAGCAGCGTCTGCGCCGACTCCCGCGTCGGCGGCTCGCCGGGGCGCAGCTTCCGGTAGATGTCGAGCAATGCCTCGTCCTGCGTCGTTGTGTGGTCCTTCTCGAGCGTCACGCGCATCGACTCGTACGCACCGAAGCGCTCGAGGATGCGGGCGTCATCCCAGCCGAGGGCCTTGAGCAGGACGGTGACGGACTGGCGGCGCTTGCGGTCGATGCGGACGCCGACGGTGTCGCGCTTGTCGACCTCGAACTCGAGCCACGCACCGCGGCTCGGGATGACCTTGACCGACAGGACTTCTTTGTCGGTGGCCTTGTCGAGGGTGCGGTCGAAGTAGACGCCCGGAGACCGGACGAGCTGGGAAACGACGACACGCTCGGTGCCGTTGATGATGAAGGTGCCCTTGGGAGTCATGAGCGGGAAGTCGCCCATGAACACCGTCTGGCTCTTGATCTCACCAGTGGCGTTGTTGATGAACTCGGCCGTGACGAACAACGGCGCCGAGTAGGTCATGTCCTTCTCGCGGCACTCGTCGAGCGTGTATTTCGGCGGCTCGAACCGGTGATCACGGAACGACAGCGACATGGTGCCCGAGAAGTCCTCGATCGGGCTGATCTCGGAGAAGATCTCTTCGAGGCCGGAGATGTTGGGGACGTCCGTGCGGCCCGCCTTCAGGGCGGTGTCGACACGCGACTTCCAGATGGCGTTGCCGAGCAGCCAATCAAAGGAGTCGGTCTGGAGAGCGAGGAGGTTGGGAACCTCCAAAGGCTCCCGCAGTTTGGAAAAGGAGAAACGATTCGTGCGCGAGACTGCCAAGACAGGTCCTTCCGGGGCTCGCGAAGTCGCAATGGACCGCACCGAGGTGGTGATGTGCGCGCACGCCGCGGGACCCCCGGCAAAGTGAGGGTTACGAGGACAGCGCAAAGGGGCAGTGTAGCCGTTTGCTACACCGCTGTCGAGGACGCCCCAAGGGCGCAGTTTCCGTTGTCACCGCTGCGTGCCAGGATGCCCGCGGCCGGGGGGGCCGTCAAGGAAATCGCGATATTCACCTGGGTTGCCACACTAAGCGTTGTCCGGGACCGGGACAGCAGCACGACGAACGACGGGCACGCGGCCGGCCTCACGCGAGCGAGGGGCGGCGCGCGAGCGAGGGGCGGCGCGCGAGCGAGGAGCGGCGCGCGAGCGAGG
>CAXSDR010000144.1:2172-4094 GCA_964236445.1 uncultured Motilibacteraceae bacterium
GAGGGGCGGCGCGCGAGGGAGGGGCGGCGCGACCGATTGGCGCGCGCCGCCCCTCGGGCGTCGTCACCGGACCTACTTGACGGAGACCGTGGCGCCGGCACCCTCGAGGGCAGCCTTCGCCTTCTCGGCGGCGTCCTTGGCGACCTTCTCCAACACCTTGGCGGGGGCGCCATCGACGAGGTCCTTGGCCTCCTTGAGACCGAGGGATGTCAGCGTGCGCACCTCCTTGATGACCTGGATCTTCTTGTCGCCGGCAGCCTCGAGGATGACGTCGAACTCGTCCTGCTCCTCGGCTGCTTCGGCGGTGGCGCCGCCGCCGCCGCCGCCACCGGGGGCGGCCTGAGCGACCGGGGCGGCCGCCGTGACACCAAAGGTCTCTTCGAACTGCTTCACGAACTCGGAGAGCTCGATGAGCGTCAGTTCCTTGAACGCGTCGAGCAGCTCGGAGGTGCTGAGCTTCGCCATGGAAGGCGTCCTTTCGTTGATGCGTCCCGGCCCGTCAGGCCGGCAAGCGGGTCGGGGGTTATTCGCTGTCTGTCGCGTCGATGGCCGCGGGGGCCGCCTCCGCGGAAGCGTCTGCGGAAGCCTCGGCCGGAGCCTCGGTCGCCACGTCTGCGGTGCTTGCCTCGTCGGCCGTGCTGGCCTCGTCAGCGGTGCTGGCCTCGTCAGCGGTGCTGGCCTCGTCATCGGTGCTTGCGGTGACGCCCGCGTCGGCCGTGCTGGCCTCGTCAGCGGTGCTGGTCTCGTCATCGGTGCTTGCGGTGACGCCCGCGTCGGCCGTGCTGGCCTCGTCAGCGGTGCTTGCGGTGACGCGCGCGTCGGCCGTGCTCGCCTCGTCAACCGCGGCGGCAGGTGCAGCCTCCGCGGAGTCGACAGCAGCGGGCGTCTGCGCGTGGCCGGCCGCGAGCAGGGACGGGTTGCTCGCGGCAGCGTCCTGCAGGGCGGCTGCGAGGCGCGCCATCTGCGAGAGCGGGGCAGCGATGGTGGAGATGGCCTTCTGCAGCACGCCCATGGCAGCACCAACGGCCTTGGCGAGCAGCACCTCACGCGACTCGAGGTCGGCGAGGCGACGGATCTCGTCGGGGGTGACGGCGCGGTTCTCGAAGATGCCGCCCTTGATCACCAGCAACGGGTTGGCCCGGGAGAAGTCACGGAGGCCCTTGGCCGTCGCAACAGCATCTCCCGAGACGAACGCGATCGCGGTCGGCCCTACGAGCAGTGCTTCGATCTTGCTCGCTTCGTCAGCGGGGATGTCACTTCCGCGTACGGCGATCTTCGTCAGCGTGTTCTTGGCAACCGTGTAGGTAGCGTTACCACTGAGGGACCGGCGAAGGCCCTTCAGCTGCGTGACGGTAAGACCGCGGTATTCGGTCAGGACGATCGCCGACGACGTGCGCAGTGCATCCGTGATCTCAGAGACCGCGGTTGCCTTCTCGGCGCGTGCCATCGAAGGATCCTTTCCATCTGTGCCGGCCGTCCGGCCCCGGACAACAGAACAGCCCCGGCGCGGATGCGCACGGGGCTCCTGCCACGACAGAACGTCATGGCAACGAGAACTCGTTCACACCTGCGCTGGTCGTCCGCTGAGCGGAGCCTTCTGCCGTCATGCGACGGCGACCGGCGGTCTTCGGCAGGATGAGCATACGGCATGACCGCGGCGCGGCAAATCGAGGCGGGCCCATCATCTCGTACGACGTGCCAGCGCATCCCTTACGAGCGAGCCTCAGAAGGCGCCAGGGAATCCGTCACTCCCACGGACACGGCCCCGTCGGTCTGGGAGCGACAACCGCCCCATAGGCGGGCCAACGCTCCCACAAGCCGCGGCCCCAAGCTTCCGTGGAGCGGCAACCTCCCCATAGGCGGGCCAGCGCTCCCCGCGGATACGGCGCAGCGCTCCCGGTTCACTCGGCACGAAAGGCGGC
>CAXSDR010000144.1:4194-5892 GCA_964236445.1 uncultured Motilibacteraceae bacterium
GGTCGTGGAGCGATAACCGCCCCATAGGCGGGCCAACGCTCCCCGAGGCGGCGGCCCCGGACTGCGGTGGAGCAGTAACCTCCCCATAGGCGGGTCAACGCTCCCCCGCGGACAGGGCGCAGCGCTTACGGTGCCATCGGCGCGACAAGTCGAGGCCGGCAACCCCCCAAGCGACCGTGGAGCGACAACACCCCGAAGTTGGGGCGACGCTCCACGAAGCCGCGGGCCCGAACTGCGGTGGAGCGACAACCTCCCTATAGGCGGGCCAGCGCTCCCCGAGGCGGCGGTCCCGAGCTCCCGTGGAGCGGCAACCTCCCCAGAGGCGGGGCAGCGCTCCCCCGATGACCACGACGGGCACGGCGCTACCTGGTGGGCACGCGCACCTCGTCGAGGTCCCGCGAGGCCGCGTCCCAATGGAGGAGCGGGCGGTCAGGCGGCCTTGGCCTTCGGGAGAAGTTTGGCCAGGTCGGTGGTCTGGGACGCCGGGGGGAGGACCAGCTTCACCGGCACGCCGTAATCGGACATCGTCATGGTCATCGCGACGGGCTTGCCCTGGATGGTCATGTGCTCGATGAGCTTGACCGGCAGCTTGTCGCCGTTGATCCACAGGTCGTAGTGGATCGTGGAGATCCCCGACTTCTGGAGTTGCGCGACGAACTTGGGGTCCACAGTCCCGGTGGCGGTGAGCAGCTTCTTCATGTCGGCCGAACCGCGGTAGTGGGTGGCGTCGACGCCGCCGACGCTCTCCTGACCGACGACGGTAATGTCGCCGGCAGTGGCGAGCATGTCGAGTTGCTTGCTGGGGTCGCTCTGACGCGCCTGCGAGAGCATCTGGTCGAGATTGATGCCGGTCATCTTGCTGACATCCTTGTAGGACATCTTGAGCCACGGCGTCGGCAGGTTCTTGGCCATCGCACCAGACATCTTCAGATAGACGGCGTCCGGCGCGATCAGCTCGCGCATCGAAATCTTCTGACCCGACAGGCCGACGTTGACGGTGACGTCGGCCGCAAGGCTGCCTTTCCACCGCTCGACACCGGTCATCGTCATGGTGCCCTGGCCGCCGAGGTCCATCGACATGGCGATGCGGGCGGTGCCCTTGTCCGCCGATGTGGACGCCGCAGCGTGGAAGACGGACGCAAGGTCCTTCGTCGTCGGACCATCTGCCGTCGCGACGTCCGTCGGTGAAGCGCTCACCGGCACGGGCGCGGAGGGAGATTGGGAGGCTGAGGCGGACGTGGCACTGACTGATGGGGCCGACGACGAGGCGTCACCGGAGGGGACCGGCGGCAACGTGGACAGGCCGGCTGGCTTGCTCGTGCACCCAGCAACGGCGACGACGAGCACGAATGGTACGGCGGCGAACGAGCGGCGCATCTGCACAAACCCCCAGCAAGTGTGCGCCCGCACGACATGGCCGGCGCCCCGCCCATGACCATACCGCCCGGACGGGCGTTCATCGACCGCGCGGAGGCGCCCTGTGGGCAGTCGAGCACGCACGAACCGCGCCCGAGCGCCCCGTTCAGAGTCGAGCACTCGCGGACCGCGCGGCGGCGACACGTTGACAGGCGAGCACTCACGGACCGCGCGGCGGCGCCCCGTGCCAGTCGAGCACCACGGCCAACCCGCGGCGGCAGAGGTGGGCGATGCCACCACGGACGACGCCACGACGGACGACGCCACGAGCCACGACGGACC
>CAXSDR010000145.1:0-5817 GCA_964236445.1 uncultured Motilibacteraceae bacterium
CCGGCAACGCGCCGTTGCTCGCCGTCCTGTGGTGTGCCGGGCTGCTCGCGCTGTCCATGCTCACGGCCGGGGTGCTGTTCCGCCGCCGTACGGGCTGAAACAGCGTGCCGCACGTCCAGTTCCGCGCCCCGGCCGCCTGAGCCGCCCCGCCGCTACGTCGTCCTGCCGCGTCGGCCGCGCCGGTCAGTTATCCGTTTGCACTCGCTTTGAGGTGCGGACCTTCGGCCGTAACGACGTCCGCCCGCCACGGCGAGCGGCACTGCACGACGGAGCCAGCGACTCACGGCAGTGGCCCCCGCTGGTGCCGGGCCGCCCAGTTCTGGTCGTGTGGTCCTGCCTTTCGGCGCTGCCGGGTGGCGTCCGGGCAGCGCCGTTGCCGACGTGGACGACGTGGACGACGTTGCCGACGTGGACGGCCCACAGACCGCTTGACTACGCCGCGCAACCAGTCGCAAGGCCATCGCACCTCGTTTCACGAACCGGGTCGAGCCCGTGTCACGCGGGTGCTTCCCGCCGGAGCTCAGACCTCGACCACGATCGGGATGATCATCGGCCGGCGACGCAGCGACTCGTTGACCCAGCGGCCCACGGTGCGCCGCACGATCTGCTGGAGCTGGTGGAGGTCGGCGCCGCCCTCGGACGCGGCCTGGGCGAGCGCCTCCTCGATGCGGGGGCGCACGCCCTCGAACACGCTCATGTCCTCGACCACGCCGCGCGCATGGATCTCGGGTGGTGCCGTGAGCTTGCCGCTCACCGAGTCGACCACGCAGAAGACGCTCACGAAACCCTCGTCGCGCAGAATGCGGCGGTCCTTCAGCGACGCCTCGCTCAGCTCGCCGACGGAGGCGCCATCGACATAGACGTAGCGGCACTCGACCTTGCCTGTGATCTTGGCGACACCGTCCATGAGGTCGACGACGACGCCGTCCTCGGCCAGGATCACGCGGTCACGCGGCACGCCGGTCGCCACGGCGAGGTCGCCGTTGGCGCGCAGATGACGCCACTCGCCGTGCACCGGCATCACGTTGCGCGGCTGCACGATGTTGTAGACGTAGAGCAGCTCCCCGGCCGCCGCATGCCCCGACGTGTGCACGAGCGCGTTGCCCTTGTGCACGACGTGGGCACCCCAGCGCACGAGGCCGTTGATGACGCGGTAGACGGCGTTCTCATTGCCCGGGATCAGCGAGGAAGCGAGCAGGATCGTGTCGCCGTCATCGATGCGGATCCAGTGGTCGCGGTTGGCTATGCGTGACAGCGCCGCCATCGGCTCGCCCTGGGACCCGGTGCAGACGAGCACGATCTTGTTGTCTTCGAGGTTCTCGAGCGCCTTGACGTCGACGAGCACGCGGTCAGGCACGGTGAGATAGCCGAGCTCGCGGGCGATGCCCATGTTGCGGACCATGGAACGACCTACGAAGGCGACCTTGCGGCCGTGCAGCGCGGCGGCGTCGAGGATCTGCTGCACGCGGTGCACGTGCGAGGCGAAGCACGCGACGATGATGCGACGCTCGGCGCGGGCGAAGACCCGGTCGATGACGGGCGCGATGTCGCGCTCGGGCGTCACGAACCCCGGCACCTCGGCGTTGGTCGAGTCGGTGAGGAAGAGGTCGACACCCTCCTCGCCGATGCGCGCGAAACCGCGCAGGTCGGTCTTGCGACCGTCGAGCGGCAGCGGGTCGACCTTGAAGTCACCGGTGTGCAGCACCGTGCCGGCCGGCGTGCGGATCGCGACGGCGAGAGCGTCGGGAATCGAGTGGTTGACCGCGACGAACTCGCAGTTGAACGGGCCGAGCTGCTCGCGCTGACCCTCGCGCACCTCGAGGGTGTAGGGCTTGATGCGGTGCTCCTTGAGCTTGGCCTCGATGAAGGCCAGCGTCAGCCGGGAGCCGATCAGCGGGATGTCGGGCTTCTCGCGCAGGAGATAGGGCACCGCCCCGATGTGGTCCTCGTGCCCGTGCGTCAGCACGATGCCCTCGATGAGGTCGAGGCGGTCACGGATGAACTCGAAGTCGGGCAGGATCAGGTCGACGCCGGGCTGGAAGTCCTCGGGGAACAGCACACCGCAGTCGACGACGAGCAGCCGCCCGCCGAACTCGAACACCGTCATGTTGCGCCCGATCTCGCCCAGGCCGCCCAGCGCGACGATGCGCAGCGCGCCAGGGGCCAGCTCGGGCGGGGCGCTCAGCTCGGGATGCGGGTGACTCACGCGTTCACCACGACGCCGCCGAGCGCCAGGTCCTCGCGCAGCGTCGCGAGCTGCTCGGGTGACGCGTCGAGCAACGGGGAACGGACGGGCCCGCCGGGCAAGCCGAGCAGGTTCAATGCAGCCTTCGTGAGGATCACACCTTGGGTTCGGTAGAGCCCTGCGAACAACGGTCGCAGAGCCTGATGGATGAGGAGCGCACCTGCGGTGTCTCCGGCGTCGTAGGCCTCGATGAGCTGGCGGATGCGAGGACTGGCGATGTGGTTCACCACGCCCACGACCCCCACTCCCCCGATGGACAGGACAGGCAGCAGCAGCGGGTCGCTGCCGGCGTAGTAGGCGAGATCGGTGCGCTCGATGACCTCGCCGGACGCCGCGAAGTCGTCCTTCGCGTCCTTCACCGCCACGATGCGCACGTGCTCGGCCAGTCGCAGCATCGTCTCGGTCTCGATCGGCACGCCCGTGCGGACCGGGATGTCATAGAGCATCACCGGCAGGTCGCTGGCGTCCGCGACGGTCGTGAAGTGGTGCAGCAGGCCCGCCTGCGGAGGCCGGGAGTAGTAGGGCGACACGACGAGCAGGCCTGCGGCCCCGGCCTTCTGGGCCGACGCGGCCAGCTCGACCGTGTGCGCCGTGTCGAAGGTGCCGACGCCCGCGACCACGTGCGCGCGGTTTCCGACCGCCTCGACCGTGGCGCGTACGACCGCGTCCTTCTCGGCATCGGAGGTGGTGGGTGACTCACCGGTCGTGCCATTGACCACGAGGCCGTCGTTGCCGCTGTCGACCAGATGCGTGGCGAGCAGCCCGACGCCCTCGAGGTCGACGGACCCGTCGGGGTGCAACGGCGTCACCATCGCGGTGAGGACGGAGCCGAACGGTCGTGGTGTCGCGCGCATGGGGCCACGCTACCGGCCGAGCCGCAACCGGCGGGCCTGCGTCTTGCTCGTGCCGGCCCCTGCCTCGACCATCCCTACGATGAGCCCGTGACCGACGGATGAGCGAGACCCTGCTCCGAGCCCGCGACGTGGTGCGCGTCATGCCCGACGGGCTGGTCGTGCTCGACGGCGCCAGCGCCGACTTCTCGCCGGGCTCGCTCACCTCGGTCGTCGGCGGCAACGGCTCGGGCAAGTCGACGCTGGCGCGCGTGCTCGCCGGCGTCGACCTCCCCGACTCCGGCCGGGTCGAGCTGCCGGGCCGCCGGGCCCTGCTCGTCCCGGAGCATGTCTCGGCCCTGCCGGGCACGTCGATGAGCACCCTCGCCGGGGCACTGGCCCCGCGCCTTGCGCCGAACCGCGCCACCGTCGCGCCTCGCCTCGCCGCGGGTCTCGAGCAGCTCGGCGCTCAGCATCGGCCGCAGACGATGCTCGCGTCGCTGAGCAAGGGCACGCTGCAGAAGGCCTACCTCGCCCTCGCGTGGGCGCTGGCTCCGAAGATCCTGCTCGTGGACGAGCCCTTCACGGGTCTCGACGCCGACTCGACGCAGTCGGCGATCTCCCTGCTCACCGAGCTCGCGTCCGCCGGGAGCATCGTCGTCGTGCTGCTGCACGGCCGCACCCCGTGGTCCGACGCCGAGCTGATGCTGCTCGACGGCAAGCTTGTCGAGCCCGGCGGGCCAGACGGCCGGCGGCGCCTGAGCCTGAGCGGCGCGACCATGACCGTGAGCCCGGCCCGCAAGGCTCTGAGCGCCGCTCCCGACAGCCATTGGGACCCGCATCGCGACGGCGACAGCGTGATCCTGCGCGTGCCCGAGGCCGAGGTCGAGGTGGCGCTGCGCTGGGCCCTCGACGCCGAGCTGCGCATCCTCCGCCTGCTCCGGGAGACGTCATGACCGTCGTGCTGCTGCTCGTGCGGCTCATCATCTCCACGCGGCGCAGCGTGGCGGCGTGGGCGCTCTACCTGCTGCTGGTGCTCGCGATCTACAGCTCCGATCCCGGACCCGCGGGACCGGCGTACGCCTCGACCGTGGGGCTGCTGCTGCCGGTCACGGTGTGGCTCGGCGTCGTCGGCGCGCCACGCGAGTCGGGCACGACCTGCCTGCTCGCGGCCGCTGCCGGCGGGCCGGCTCGCCTGCACGCGCTCGCGACTGCCGCAACCGTGATCGTCGCCGCGCCGCTCGTCGTCTTCGCGGTGGTCGTGGGACCGGTCGCGAGCTCGCACCCCTACGGCGTGCGTGTGCTCGTACTCGCGGCGCTCGCCCACCTGACCGCGGTGCTGGTGGGAGCCGGCGTGGCCGCGGTGACAGGGCGCGCCGTGCTGCGTGACACCGCCGTGTCGCTGCTCGCGGCCGTCGCCGTGTGCGTCCTGCTGGTCATCGTCCCGCGCATGTCACCGCTCGGGCCGACCCTGCGCACCCTCGGCCGCGCCACGCTCGACACCTCGACGGCTCACATCGGGGCCGGCTCGGTCGTCGCCTGCCTGGCGGGCGCCGCCGTGTGGTGCCTGGCCGGCGTAGCGGTCGGCGGCTGGGCGACGACGCGGACGCGCGGCTATGGCACGGCTGCTGTCGACGTACGCCAGTAGGGCGTCGGCCACGAAGCGCGCTCGCTCCGTGCCGGCCGGACACGCCGTCGGCGTTCCCGGGGACGTCAGCACGCCGGTCTGACGGCTCAGTGGGTGAAGTCCCACGTCAGCACGGTGCACGGCGCACCGTCACCGGCACCACCCGCGCGGTAGGTGGCGAGCGCCGGATCGTTGCCGGCGTCGACGGCGACCCACATGCCATAGCAGCCACGCGCCGTGGCCAGAGCGGCGAGCGCGTTCACGAGCGCCGTGCCGACGCCCTGCCTGCGGACGGGCTCGTCCACGCTGAGCTCGTAGACGAACATCTCGGTGCCCTTGTCGGGATGGGTCATCTCGACGCCCGAGATCATCCCGAGCGTCGCACCGTCGTCGTCGTAGGCGCACAGCAGGTGGTGCCCCGACGCCGCCAGGAAGTCGCGGGTCGCCCGCGCCCGCGCCGGGCCGTCGAACAGGTGCGCCGTGCGCATGACCGTCGCCGGGTCGCTCACGGCCTCGATGCGCCACCGGGTCATCTAGGGGGACACCCGGCCCGCCGTGTCGAACGCGGCAGCGGTGAGCGGCATCAGCCGCACCCACTCGGCCTCCATCAGCTCGGCGACCATCTCGATCTCACGCTGCGGGAACGACGGGAAGGTGGTGCCCTCGCGAGCCGTGCGCAGCGACAGGAAGTTCATGAGCGAGCGGGCGTTGAGCGTGACGTACATCGAGCTGTAGAGCGAGAGCGGCAGGACCACGCGCGCCACCTCGCGCGCGACCCCGGCCCCGAGCATGCGGCGGTAGGCAGCGTAGGCCTCGGTGCAGGTGCGGCGGATCTCCGCGTCGACGAGCTCGTGCTGCTCGGCAGTGCCGTCGACGAAAGAATAGGCGCCCGGCTTGCCCTGCTGCACCAGTCGGCGCTCGACCGCGGGGATGTAGAAGACCGGGGCCATCTCGCGGTAGCGCCCGGACTCCTCGTTGTAGGACGCGATGCGGTGACGCTGGAACTCGCGGAAGACGAAGATGGGCGCCTGCACGTAGAACGTCATCGAGTTGTGTTCGAACGGCGACCCGTGCCGGTCACGCATGAGATAGCGGATCAGGCCCGCCGAGCGGGT
>CAXSDR010000146.1:0-5529 GCA_964236445.1 uncultured Motilibacteraceae bacterium
CCATGTGGCCTTCACCGGTGTCCATGGTGTTGGTCTCGACGTTGCCGTAGTCGAAACAGCAACCCGCGTTGACGTGAGTGCCGCTGGCCACCATGTACATACCTTCGGACTCAGCGCCGTGGGCCAGTCCGGTGGCACCGTTGTCGCGGTAGCCGGTGGTGCCGTTGACATAGATGCCATAGACCCTGTGGCCACCGGCGGTGACCGGCAGCACCGAGGCGTTCGCCCCGACGTCCTGGCCGCCCGCGCCGCCGGCTCCCTCGATCGTCAGGTGGTTGTGCTGCGGCGACTGGTCATAGACCTCGGTGATCACGCAGTTCGTGCGCACGCAGAACGCGTCCTGGGTTGCAGCATTCGCATAGCCACCCGTGGACAGCAGGCCGATGTCGGACTTGGCGCCGTCGGAGGAACGCTGCACCTGATAGAGCGGGCCGCTGTAGGTGGAGTAGAGGGCCCGGGTCGTGCTGTGGGCGCCCACGCACGGGGTGCCGGCAGCGCCATAGATGTCGCAGGGCCCGGCGGCTGCGCTGGCGGGCGGCGGCGCGACCGGCGTACCGACGAGCGGCGGTGCGCCCAGATCAGCGACGAGGGCAGCCTCGGCACTTGCCTGGGTGTTGGTCGTGGGAGCGGTCACCGGCCCCGCCCACATCAGGTCCATCTGGCCGCCGGCGTTCATGTCGTGCGCGATGATCGAGGCCGCCTGCGTGTGGATGAACGCGTCGTAGCGCGTGGTCTTGGCCATGGACGCGTAGGCGCGCAGGTCGCGGATGAAGATGCCCTTGAAGGACGGACCGTCGGGTCCGCAGGACGGCTCACACGGCTCGACCAGAATGCCGTTCACCGTCAGCGTCGCTGTTGCCGCGTCGGCGATGCTCTGGGCTGTCGTCGTCAGGCTCGCGTCGCCGGTGGCGAGGTAGAGCTCGCCGAGCCCGGCGAGAATCACACCCTGGTTGTAGGTCCACGTGGTCTGACCGTTGTTGGCGCAGCCACTGGTCAGTCCGTCGTTCACCAGGTGGCTGCCGTTGATCATGCCGCTGCCCTTGAACCAGTTCCACTCGTCCTTGGCCCAGCCGAGATAGGTCGTGTCGCCGGCCACCCGGTTGTGCAGCATCGCGGAGGCCTGCAAGAACAGCTCGTTGGTGATGGCGTTCTTGTAGGTCTTGGCCGTGCTCCACCAGACGCCACCACCGCACGTGGAGTCCCAGTAGCCATGGACGTACGCCGTTGCGGCCTCGGCCGTCTGCAGATATTTGATGTCACCGGTGATGTCGTAGGCCTGTGCCATCGCGAGCGCCCACCAGAGCGTGTCGTCCAGGGCGTCGGTCTCGAAGTTGTTGGCGTGGTTCTTGTCATAGGCACCGGCGATGGCGTAGGCGTACTGCGTGTCACCTGTCACCTGCTGGTAGGTCTCCATCACGCTCAGGCCGACGGCCGAGCCCCACCAGCCGTTCAGGCCGATGACCCCGGTAGGCGCGTCGTAGGCCGCCATCATGGTCACCATGCCCTTGGCGGCCGCTGCTGCCGAGGTCGACGGGGTGGTGGTGGTGGTGCTGCCGCTGTAGGCGTTGAACTCGTGGATGGACCACCAGTTGCCTGCGCTGCCCGTCTGCACCACCTTGATGTAGCGCGCGTTCTGGGCCGTGAAGGTGACATCCAGCAGCTGCGTGGAGCCGGTGCCGGTGGCGACCGCTGATCCCCACGCGGAACCGTCCGTGCTCAGGAAGACCTGATAGCCCCGCGCGTAGTCGCCGCTGCTGCTGCCGGAGTCCATCGTGATCTCACCGACGCTGTGCGCGGCGGACATGTCGACGGTGAAGAACTGCCCGGCCGCCATCCCCGTGCCGCTGCTCCAGCGCGTCGCGGCGTTGCCGTCGATCATGTTGGCCGGCGCATCCGAACCGGATGTGGAAGCCGTGACGCTCCAACCCGTCCGCGCTATCAGCGTCCCCGTCACAGCGTGGGCGGCGCCCGCCGACAGCATGACTGCCGAGCCGAGCGATCCGATCAACAATGCGAGGAGCGCCCCTGCGGAGCTCGCGCGGCGGGCGCGAGAGCGAGGACGGGTGGCAGCGGGCATAGCTTCTCCTTCGGCGGTGACCGAGAGTGTTCGTGGAGTCGGCGAAGCCTCGAACGAGGTCGCCGCACTGAAACGGGCTGTAACAGTCTTGGAACGTTGTGCCGACAGGGAACCAGCCGGTCCGTCGGATGTCAACAGTTAGATACCGGTCGGCAGGCTCAGCAACGGACTGGTGTCGACAGCTAGCCGGCCGGAGGCCCCTGAGCGGCCGCAGGAGCCCACGAACGCTGCAGGAGATGTCCGAGAAGTCCCGACACCGAGAAGACAGCGACAACGGCACAGAGCAGCACCGGCCAGTCGAGCCCGAGCACGTAGCGGAGCAGCGCACCCAGCACGACGGCGAGCACCAGCGCGAGGACGGGGCGGGTCACGCGTACGGCGCGGGGCGTTGGCTCGACCGGCATGGGGCCTCCTCGGAAGGCTTGCCACGCTAGCCGGGCCGCAGGCGTCGGGCACAGCTCAGCAGGGGCTTCTCACCCCGATGCCGCGGAGTGCGGGCCGAAGGGCTCGACCACCACCAACTCCCCAGACGTGCGCGAGGGGGGACTTGAACCCCCACACCCTTTCGGGCACTGGCACCTGAAGCCAGCGCGTCTGCCATTCCGCCACTCGCGCGTTGCATCGTCGGCGATGCGGAGGCTCAGGGTAGCAGGGCTCGCGGATGAGCCGGTGCTCGAGCGGCGGCTACGATCGGCCTGGAAGCCGAGACGGACGACCCGGAGAGCAGGAGGTGCGCACGTGGGGGTCCTGCAGCGGTTCGAGCGTCGCATCGAGGGCCTCGTCAACGGGGCTTTCGCCAAGGCCTTCCGGGCCGAGGTCGAGCCCGTCGAGATCGCCGCCGCCCTCCAACGCGAGACCGATGACAAGGCCGCCATCCTCGACCGCGACCGCACCATGGTGCCCAACCGCTTCATCGTCGAGCTGGCGCCCAACGACTACGAGCGGCTCGCCGCCTATGAGGAGCCACTCGTCGCCGAGCTCGCGGCGATGGTGGGCGAGCATGCCGCCGCCCAGGGCTACACGACCGGGGGGGCGGTCGGCGTACGCCTCGAGAAGCGCGACGGGCTCGACACCGGGGTGTTCCAGGTGCGCAGCGAGGTCGCGAGCACGATGGCGCCGTTCGCGCCCCACGAGCCTGCTGCTGCATCGGCCGACGACGGACCCGGCGCGTTCATCTTCGCCCCGCTCGTGCCCGCCGCGCCGGAGCCGCTGCGCCCGGCGCCCGCGGCTCACTATCCGCCCGACGTCACCACCTATGCGCCGCCCCCGCAACACCGTGCCGCGCCGCAGGCCTACCTCGAGATGGACGGCACGCGGCTCGCGATCCCGACAGCGGTCACGGTCATCGGGCGCGGCTCGGAGGCCGACGTGCGGATCGACGATCCCGGGGTCTCGCGTCGCCACGCGCAGGTGCAGGTGGCCGGTGGGCATGCGCGCCTGGTGGACCTGGGCTCGACGAACGGCACCATGGTCAACGGCCAGCGCGTGCGCGACATCACCCTGGTCGACGGGTCCGCCTTCGTGATCGGCACGACGACGCTCGTCTTCCGCACCGGCGAAGCCCACGGGTGGTCCGGTTGACCGCGCTGTGAACGGGCTCTCCGGCCTCACGCTGGGAGTGATCAAGCTCGGCTTCCTCGCCGTGCTCTGGCTCTTCGTGCTCACCGCCGTGACGGTCATGCGCTCGGACCTGTTCGGCACGCGGGTGGGTCCCCGCGGGACCGCCGGTGCAGGCCGGTCGAGCGGCTCGGCGGGATCGCGCGGGGCCACCGCGAAGACGACGAGGAACGCGAGGAACGCGAGGAACGCCAAGGCCGGCAGTCGACCCCGACGGGGCGCGCCCTCCATGCTGGTGGTGACCGAGGGCCCGCTGGCCGGGACGACCGTCGCCCTCGGCAGTGAGCCGGTCACTGTCGGGCGCTCCGCCGACAACACCATCGTGCTGAGCGACGACTACGCGTCCGGTCGGCATGCGAGGTTCGTGCAGAGCGAGGGCACCTGGTTCGTCGAGGACCTCGGCTCGACCAACGGCACCTACGTCGAGCGCACCAAGGTGCTGGCCGCCACCCCCGTGCCGCTCGGGGTGCCCGTCCGCGTGGGGCGCACCGTCCTCGAGCTGCGGAAGTAGGCGGCGTGGCACTCGCGCTGCGGTTCGCAGCCCGGTCCGACGTGGGTCTGCTGCGCCAGGTGAACGAGGACAGCGGCTATGCCGGCCCCCGCCTGCTCGTCGTGTGCGACGGCGTCGGTGGCCATGTGGCGGGCGAGGTCGCCAGCTCCGTCGCGGTGGCCTCCGTCGCGTCGCTCGACGACGACACCCCCGGGCCCGACCTGCTCAGCCGGCTGCGTACGGCGGTGGAGAACGCCGACGAGCAACTGCGCCTCATGGTCGGCGGCGACCCGTCGCTTCGCGGCATGGGCACGACACTGACGGCGGTCCTGCGGGCCGGAGGGCGACTCGGTCTCGTGCACGTGGGCGACTCGCGCGCCTACCTGCTGCGCGACGGGGCGCTCGAGCAGATCACCCACGACCACACCCTCGTGCAGTCCCTGGTCGACGAGGGCCGCATCACCCTCGAGCAGGCAAGCACGCACCCGCAGCGCTCCCTGATCCTGCGCGCGCTCATGGGTGCGGAGGAGACGCCGGCGCTCGACCTGTCGGTGCGCGAGGCGCATGTCGGCGACCGCTACCTCCTGTGCAGCGACGGGCTTTCCAGCGTGGTCAGCCACGACACGCTGCAGGAGGTGCTCGCGTCGACGGCGGCGCCCGACCAGGCGTGCGAAGCCCTCATCGGCTATGCGCTGCGGGCGGGCGGGCCCGACAACATCACCGCGATCGTCGCCGACGTCGTCGACGTCGAGACGGCGCCGAGCACCGTGCCCCTCGTCGTCGGTGCCGCGGGGGACGTACGCGCACCGAGCCGGGCCGGGCTCTCCTCGGCGCAGCGGGCGGCCGCGGCGCTGCCGCGGCGCCCCGAACCCGTCGACGCCGTGCAGCCACCGAGCCCCCGCCACAGGCGCTGGCCCCGCCGGCTGGCGGCCCTGCTCGCGCTGCTGGTCGTGCTAGGCGGCGGCGGCTGGGCCACCTGGAGCTGGTCGCAGCACCAGTACTACGTCGGCATCGACGACGGCCGGGTCGCGGTGTTCCGCGGCATCTCCCAGGGCGTGGGCCCCGTGCACCTGTCGTCCGTGCGCACCCGGGAGGACATCGCCGTCGACGACCTGTCGACGGCCAGCCGCGACCTGCTCGCGGCGAACGTCGCCGCCACCAGCCTGGGCAACGCCGATGCGATCGTGGAGCGGCTTCGCGCCGAGGCGGCGGCGTGTCGCCGCACCAGCACGTCACCGACACCCTTGTCACCGACGTCACCCACGTCACCCACGTCACCCACGTCCACCCCGTCACCCACGGCAGCCCGCCCCCGTGACTGCCCCAGCGCCGCGCTGCCGACGCC
>CAXSDR010000147.1:0-5278 GCA_964236445.1 uncultured Motilibacteraceae bacterium
GCAGACCACGGGTGACGTTGCGCCCCCCACCATCGTCGGTCGTCGTGAGCCACACGTTGACGGCCTCACCGGCTGCATGCGCGCTCGGCGAGCCGACGGAACCGGCGATGGCCACGCCACTGGCGACTGACACCGCTACCGCGGCGGCGAGTCGCCTTGTCCTTGATGCACTTCTCATGAACGTTCCTTCGGATGGAGAGACCGGGCAGGATGGGGCAGGATGACGCAGAATGGAACAGATGTAACGGCGTTGTAACGTTGGGGGGAACGAAACCAGGGTTGGCGGCTTGCTGTCAAGGTTCTCGGCCGCCACCTGGGTGAGCGTCGCCCTAGCGCCTGCACCCTGCCTACAGTGCGTAGTTGTTCCGACACTCCAGTTGCCTGGCCTCAGCCGCGGCGCAGCATGTAACAGTCCGGAGTCAGCTGCTGGGAGACGTTCCCCGCCCGTAGTCCCCCCAGCCCGTGCGCAGCAAGCCCAGGCTCGTGCGCAGTGCCTGCGTGGGGTCGGGCTGTTCACCGGCGAGGTCGAGCGCCTCGAGGCTGAACCTCGCCAGGGCCAGGGCGGCGACGTCGTCGTCGGGCGCTGCGATGCTGGCGGCGATGGCGCGAGCCAGAGCCGCCTCATGCCTGGTCCACATGCGCCGGGAGTAGTCGCGAAGTGCGGGCGTCGTGCGTACGAGGTGCAAGAAGTCCTTGAGCGCCGGATCCAACGTCAGCGAGCGTGCCCCTGCGAAGTAGCTCTCCAGGGCGTCGAGAACGGACTGATCGGCCCGCCGGCCCGTGACGGCTGCAACGAGAGCGGCCTCTCGGTCCTGGTCCTGGTCGAAGACCAGCGCCTCCTTGCCGGAGAAGTGCTGGAACAACGTGGTGACAGCAACGTCCGCCGCCTCGGCCACGTCCTTGACGCTCACCCGGTCGTAGCCGCGTTCGAGAAACAGCCGTATCGCCGCGTCGGCGATGAGCGCTCGGGTTGCCGCCTTCTTGCGCTCACGGCGACCCATCTGGGGCTGGTCGGTCACTGTCACGGACCCACCGTACCCTTTCTGGACTCGGCCCAGGACCGTAGTCGTTGCATGTGTTGTGTCGGTGTGCTTTCGTAGGCACGGCCGGCCTACGCGACCTCGGCCCAGCTCGACCGGTGGTGCCGAAGAGCCCCGTCGAGCGAGAGCACGTGCGCCGCCCGAGACATCCCAGCCACACGAGGAGACATCACATGCGCACCGCCATCACCAACGCCCGCATCTTCGACGGTGAGACCGTTCTGGCCGCCACCACCCTTGTCCTGGACGGACCGACCATCCTGCGCCTCGGCGGAGCCGTACCACCGGACGCCCAGGTCATCGACGCCACCGGCGGAACCGTGCTGCCCGGCCTCATCGACTCGCACGTCCACACCTCCGTCGCGGCGCTGCGCGACGCGCTGCGGTTCGGGGTCACCACCGAGCTGGAGATGATGGGGCATTGGACGCGCGAGGGTCGTCGCGAGCTTGCCGACGACGACACGATCGCTGACGTGCGCTCGGCGGGCATGGGCATCTCGGCACCCGACGGCCACCCCGCCGAGCTCCTGGGCGGCGCGCCGCCCGTTGACGACGAGACGCCCCACGCCGCCCACCACGAGTTCGTCATGCCGCCCGCGACAACGCCGCAGGAGGCGGCCGCGTCCGTCGAGCAGCTGGCCGCCAGTGGCTCCGACTACATCAAGGTCATGATCGAGGAAGGCAGCGTCCTGGCCAGTCCTGGTCTGCCGATGATGAGCAACGAGACGCTGCTTGCGGCTGTGCACGCCGCGCACCGGCACGGTATGACGGTGATCGCGCACGCCCTGACCGTGCGCGCCACCGAGCAGGCTCTCGCTGCCGGCGTCGACGGCCTTGCCCACCTGTTCCTGGACCGCCCACACGACCCGGGCATCGTCGCAGCGATCGCTGCGTCCGGCGTCTTCGTCACGCCGTGCATCGCCTTGAACGCCTCGATCGTGGGCCACACCGGTGAAGCGCTCGCGGCCGACCCGAGAGTGGCCGGCAAGCTCGGCCCGAAGTGGCTCGCAACCCTGCGCAGCAGCTTCAACACCTACCCGCAGGGCAACCTGGACGACGTGCTGGCCACGGTCAACGCGCTGCACCGCGCCGGTGTCGATCTGCTGGCGGGCACGGACGCATCGGTCCCGGTGCCCGCGCTCGGCGGTCTTGCTCACGGTGCCAGCGTTCATCACGAGCTGCAGCTGCTCGTGGCGGCCGGGCTCTCCCCGGTGGAGGCGCTGCGCGCCGCGACGGCCACTCCCGCCCGCAGGTTCGGTCTCACCGACCGCGGGCGCATCCACGCGGGAGGCCGCGCCGACCTGCTCCTCGTCGGCGGCGACCCGACATCCGACATCTCGACGACCCTGTCCATCCGCGACGTCTGGCGCCGCGGAACCCGCTTGGACGCTGCCTGAGCCTGCCTGGGCGGCGTCGCTTTTCACGCGACGCAGCCCGGGGTAGGAGCGGCGCGTGAGTGACGGCGCCGTCCGCGTGGGACTGTGCGGCTGGACCATCGCGATGTCGTCGTACGTGCAGCGCTTTGCGCTGGTCGAGGTGCAGCACACGTTCTACGAGCCGCCCAGTGACGTGCTTCTGCGACGCTGGCGCGCCACGGTGCCCGCGGACTTCGAGTTCACCATCAAGGCGTGGCAGCTCGTGACCCACGAGTCGGGCAGCCCGACCTACCGCCGGCTGAAGCACCCGCTGCCCGACGAGGACCGCGGCCTGGTGGGTGGGTTCCGGTCGACGCCGCCCGTGCTCCGGGCGTGGGGCCGGACGCTCGAGTGTGCGCGCGTCCTGCGCGCGACGGCCGTGCTGCTGCAGTGCCCGAGGAGCTTCCGGCCGACCACCGACAACGTCGACCGCATGCGCACCTTCCTGCAGGACGTCGAGCGTCCCGGCACGCGGCTGCTATGGGAACCACGTGGCGACTGGCCGACGCCGCTGCTCGCCGAGCTCTGCCATGACCTCGACCTCGTGCACGTCGTCGACCCGATGCAGACCGAGACCGTGACGCCGGAACGGACCTACTACCGCCTGCACGGCACCAGCGGGATGCGCCACGTCCACACCGATGACGAGCTCCGGAGGCTGCGTGATCTCGTCGCGACGCGGCCATCGGCGTACGTGCTGTTCAACAACGTGGCGCGGGTGGTTGACGCGCAACGGTTTCTCGCAATGTTCTGAGGCTCATTCGTTGACGAGCACCGGGACGCCGACAGACGCCGACGCCACCCGGCTCGCGACTCCGTCCGGTGCTGCCACGGCGAAGTGCACGACCTCGTCGGGACGCGCGCCCTCCCCGTGCTTGTCATAGGTCGACGTCGCGAGCAGCGTGCCTCGTGCGTCGTAGAAACCCGCGAGCACCTGCAGGTCGATGAGCTCACTCACGTCGCTCGTCACCGTGAGGACGCCGGTGACACGACCGTCGCGCAGGTCGAGGTGCGACACCGAGAACCTGTCGTCGAAGGGGCCCGCCACCTCGACAACCGAGCCGGGGCGAGGCTTGGCCGAACGAGTGCCCGGCAGCACCGGGTCACCGGTCGGCACGACGCGGCCCGAGAGCGCCGACACCGCGGCCGTACGCGCCTCCGCCGGCGCACCGCTCTGCATCGACGCGACGCCAAGGGATGCCGCCGCACCGATGCCAGCAGCGACGAGGCAGCCGAGCCCGAGCTTCACAGGGGTCTTCATGCGGATCAGCTGAAGACGCCGAGAGTGCGACCGACGACGTCGAACAGGAACGTGTTGTCCACGCGACCTTCGAGACGCTGGGAGCCACGGCCCATGCTGAAGACCGGCACATCGGCACCGGTGTGGTTGCCCGAGAGGTAGGTCAGCCAGAGGGTCGCCTCCGGACTTCCGTCGACGACACCTGCGGGATCGCTGGGGATGCGGAACGTGGCGGGTGCGAAGTTCTTCGGATCCGTCGAACCACTGCCGTTGACGGGGCCCGTCGAACGAACGGGATCCTTGCTGGTGTTCTCCGGGCGCAGCGGGACGCCGTTGTTGGCGGTGTTGCCGGCGTCGACGTTCGTCGGGGGGACGGCCGCCTCGGCGTTGGTGAACGTGCCCTTCTCGATGATGTTGAAGCCGGCGCACTCGTGGTCAGCCGTCACGATGACCAGGGTGTGGCCGTCCTTCTTCGCGAAGTCGGTCGCCACCTTGACGGCGTCGTCGAAGGCCTTCGTCTCCTCCAGCGTCTGGGCCGCATCGTTGGCGTGCGAGCGCTTGTCGATGAGCGCACCCTCCACCTGGAGGTAGAAACCCTTGCCGTGCGTGGTGCCCTTGCGGAGCAGCTCGATCGACTTCGCGGTCATCTCGGCGACGCTGGGCTCCTTCGCCTGGGCCGACGTGGGGTTCTCGCGCTTGAACTGCTCGATCGTGAGGTTGCCCTTGTTGAACAGACCGAATACCTTGCCGGACGACACGCCAAGGAGATCGGCGCGCGTGGCAACCGTCTGTGTGACAGGCGAACTCAGGATCTGATATCCCTGTGCGGCCAGGGCCGCCTCGTCCGCTGCGTCGAAGCGGCTGAGGCCGCCACCGAGGATGACGTCGGCTGTGCCGTTGCGGGCGATCTGCTCGGCGATGGGTGTGACGCGTATGTCGTCGAGGGGCAGCGGGGATCCGGTCACGGCGACGTTCTGGCAGGACGACGCACTGTAGACCGGCCCCTGGCAGCCGCGGGCGAGCGCGTGGCTGAACTGGCCGGCGGGCGTCGCGTCGGTGATCTCAGCGGTCGAGACGTTGCCGGTGCGGTAGCCCTCCTTGTGAGCCAGCTCCATCAGCGTCGTGACGACGTTGCCCTTGGCGTCGATGCCGAGCGCGCCGTTGTAGCTCTTGACCCCGGAGGACCAGGCGGTCGCTGATGCGGCGGAGTCGGTGACGAGATTGGGGACGAAGTCGGACGCACCCGGCTGGCCGGAGCTGGGCTCGACGGCGTAGGTGCTCACGAATCCCTTCGCCGGCAACGCTTCCATGGCGAGCTGTCCGTTGGGGCCGCGGTAGCGCTCGCGCGTCGCAGCGACCTGGGTGATCCCCATGCCGTCGCCAAGCAGGTAGATGACGTTGGTCGGCTGCGTCTTGTGGATGCCGTCACTGGCGACGGCAGGTGTGACGCCGGTGGCAACGGCACCGGCGAGGCCGGAGGCGACAACGGCGAGCAGCGCCACCGTGCGCGATGAACTGCGCTTCACTTGGTCTCCTTGCGTGGTGGGCGGGGCACCGGGTGCGGTGCCCCGCCTGCACGCTAG
>CAXSDR010000148.1:0-5115 GCA_964236445.1 uncultured Motilibacteraceae bacterium
ACGAGTTGATCGTGCAGACCTTCACCTACGAGGGGATGCCCGACTCAGTCACCCTCGAGAAGCTCGTCTTCACCGATCTCGGCGACGGACGGACGCGCCTCGTCGGCACCTCGCTGGTCGACTCCTTCGCGGACCGCGACGCGTTCATCGCGAGCGGTATGGAGGTCGGTGTGCGCGAGGGCTACGAAAGGCTGGACGCCCTGCTCGCGGACTGACGCCTCAGCGCCGCACGGACCGCTTGACCCCGAGACCGGGTCGAGCAGCCATGTGCGCAGCTGGCTAGCCGCGGGCGATTCGACGTGCAGGCCGTCACGACGGTTCTAAACTCGACCGCCCATGACCGTAGGACGCGGAACGTCGGCGAGGTCGCGATGGCCAGGGTCGTACGTCCCGTCCGCGTCTCCGTCGTCGTGAAAGCCGACTGGCTGCCGTCCGGTGTGAAGGACACCGACTCGGGCATGCCGGACGCCACAGGGAGTGAAGGTGCCGTCCTGGCTGAGCAGCCCGAGGCGCGCACGCGTGTCGCCGTTGCTCAGGGTCACGACGCTGTTGGGACCCGGACGCTGGAAGGTCGTACGCCACCGCGACAGCTGCGTCGTCACGATCGCCATAACACTCCGCCACCTTCGCCTAGCACCCGCGCGGTCCGGGCTCTGTCCTAGGACGCCGCGGCGGTGCTCTTCCGTTGCCTCCAGGCGGTGCTACGACAAGCCGGCCGCTGCAGTCGCCGGCTCGGCCACCGGCCGCTGGACGTCGCGACCAGAGCGGGCGGCGTACGCCACGAGAGCGACGATCAGCACCAGGGCCGCGAGCGCGACAGGCCCGTCGCCGTAGCCTCGGCCGCCGCCGATCGACGGCTCCTTGCCCAGCCAGTCGGCGAATGAGGCCCCGAGCGGGCGGGTGAGGACGTATGCCGTCCAGAACGCCACGATCGCGTTGGTCCCCAGCCGCCACGCGACGAGCGGCACGAGGATCGCCACCGCGAAGAGCAGGCCGGACGCGAGGAAACCCCACCCCAGGGTGATGCCGGTGAGGTCGCCGACGGCCGTGCCTGTCGCGAAGGTCGCCAGCACCGTGAGCCAGTAGAACTGCTCGCGGCGCACGGTCACGATGCTGTGGATCGACAGGGTGCCCTCGCGGCGCTGCCACGCGACGAAGACGACGACGAGCGCCAGCGCGTACGCCGCACTGGTGATCCAGTAGGACAGGCCGAGCACCTTGTGCGGCAGGTCCGCGACCATCGTGCCGAACACCGCGACCATGCTCACGGCGAACCAGTAGGTGGGCGCCGCGTAGCGAGGTGTGCGCAGCTGCAGCCACATCGCGAGGGCGAAGCCGCCGGCCCCCACCAGGCCACCGAGGACGAGGTTCGTCTTCGCGAGGAAGTCCGATGCCGCCTCACCCATGCCGGTGGTGAGGACCTTGATGATCCAGAACAGCGCGGTGACCTCGGGAACCTTCGCTGCCAGCGGCTCGGCGATCCGGGGCGTACGCATGCATCCGACCCTAAGCCGTCGATCCTGAACGGTGCCTGAATGCTCCGGCGGTCACGGGCGGCTTGAGGTGCGATCGCCGGGGTAAGGCTGGCGCCACGGCAGCGCGAGCTGCGCCACCCGACGATGGGACCGGCCATGTATCTCCACGTGCAGCGCCTGATCAACGAGATCGTGCCCGACGAGCCTGACCCCGCGGCGGCCAACGCCCTGCAGGAGGGGTTGGGCGGTCAGTTCGGCGAGATGCGCACGATGATGCAATACCTCTTCCAGTCGATCAACTTCCGCGGCCCCGCGGCGAAGCCCTACCGCGATCTCATCCAGGGCGTCGGCACCGAGGAGATCAGCCACGTCGAACTCATCGGCACGACCATCGCGCGGTTGCTCGATGGTTCGCCGCGCTATCAGGGCAAGCCGACGGACCCGCTCGACAAGCCCGGTGCGCGCGGTGCCACGCCGCTGGAGTCCGCGCTGTCCGAGGGCAACATCCACCACTACCTCGTCGCCGCTCAGGGTGCGCGCCCTGTCGATGCCGCGGGCAACCCGTGGAGCGGGTCCTACGTCTACAACAGCGGCAATCTCGTGCTCGACCTGCTCTACAACCTGATGCTCGAGTCGACAGGGCGCCTGCAGAAGTGCCGCCTCTACGAGATGACGGCCAACAAGACGGCGCGGTCCACGATCGCCTATCTCATCGTGCGCGACCAGGCGCACGAGAACGCCTTCGCGAAGGCTCTGGAGACGCTCGGCATCGCGTGGAACAAGACGCTGCCGATCCCGAAGACCAATGCCGAGCGCTTCCCGGAGGTCAAGAAGCTGCTGGACCTCGGCTTGCAGAGCAAGCAGTTCACTTTCAGCCTCGACAACCTCTCAGAGGCCGGGCGGATCTACCAGGGGATGTCGCCGTCCAAGGACGGCACCATGCTCGACGCGAGCGAGCAGATGCCCGCGGGTGTTCCTTTGACGATCGCGGTCGAGCGCCCGGAGGAGTTCTCTCCCGGGCTTGACCCCGAGTTGATCGCCCTCATCCAGGCCAGCGCCGAGATCGAGATGGCCGAGGTCAGCATGTCCTACGGCCAGCTGGTGCCTGACGTCGCGCCCGCCCCGCCGGCGCCAGCGGCGGCGGCCAGCGCCAAGGCCAAGAAGGAAGGGACGAAAGGGTGAGGGTGGCGCCGCGAGCGGTTGCGGCGATCTCACGACCCCAGACGCTGTGCCATCCGCTTCGCGACGCGCACCTTCCACGCCACGGTGTTCTTGTGGGCCGAACCAAAGAGCCCCACGAGCGAGACCTGGTCGCCGCTCCTCACGACGATGAGCGCCGGCTCGCCCGAGACTCCCTTCGCGGCCGTCAGCAGCAAGGCGTCGTCGCCGATGCCCCGCAGTGTGGCGGCCGGCACGGCGAGCTGCACCTGTGCGCAGCCGAGGGCGATGTTGCGGCGGACCAAGGCCATGTATCTCGCGCCATAACCCCGGAACAGCGTGAACACCGTCTGATAGCTGGCCACGGCCTGCTTGGTGTCGTGCGGTGCATGCAATGTCGACCCGCGGATGGCCGATGCCGAGATGTCGACGTCATACACGCACCGCCCCGACCTCCCGAAGGCGTCGATGCCGCCGGCGAAGCCCGTGAAGGTCTGCGCCTCGCGGCTCCAGCCGGATCCCAGCTCTGCGGCGGTCAGCAACGTCGCAGGCAGCGGTGGTTGCCTGGCTGCATCGACCGGAACCCGCAGAGGTTGCGCCGGCACCTGCCCGAGCAGTCGGGAAGCCACGGCATCACGCAGCTGGCGGCTGACCTGGCCGACGTCCACGGACTGCAGCTCGAGAGGGGTCGCCGTCACGGCGAGCTGCAACTCGGCGACGAGGGCACCGGAGCGCGCGAGAACGGTCCACGTCGACCGGCGGAACGTGCCGGTCGACGGCTTGCGCGTCGGGTCCCGCGACTCGATGACCACGCTGCCCGTCTGAGCATCGCTGCGGTCGTCACTGACGGTTCTCCCGAGGCCGGGACTGATCTGGCACAGCTCGCGCTGGCGCAGGAGGCCGAATGCCGCTGCGGCGGAGCCGTCGTCGGTCAGCCGCCAGACCTGCTGCGACCCGGACCAGTCGGGCGCGTGGACCTCGCGGCGCAGGAAGACGATCGACCGCTCGGTCACCGCGGCCGACACCGACGTCTGTCCGAAGGGGTCACCCGAGGAGTTGACGAGGGCGGGCTCCGGCCGTGCCGACCAGGTTCCGGCGAAGTCGACCGCATGCAGCAGATAGCCGTAATTCAGGGCCGGCAGGGCCCGCGGCTTCGGCGTGTCGGTGGAGTAGGCCGGCGGCGTGCACCCGGGTGACGGGATCTCACCTGCTGCCCGAGCGTTCGGCGCGGCTCCGCCGAGGACCACACAGATCGCCGCCGCTAGCACCGGACAGACCCGCCACCGTCTTGTCATGGGGTCACCGTACGCGGGAGTATCAGCAGCCTGCGCGGTGACGACGTCGGGAAGGTTGCGCAGGTCCTCGCCGATATAGCCGAACGGGCGCAGCAGGTGATCAGGCAGGTAAGGGTCGCTGGTGAGCTAGACCGAGCCAGACCTGAGCTAGACCATCGACCTTGACGCCACGCTGGTGACATCTCATTCGGAGAAGGAACACGCCGCGCCGACCTACAAGCGAGGGTTGGGGTTTCACCCGTTGTGGGCGTTCGCCGATCACGGCCCGCACGGGTCCGGCGAGCCGCTCGCGGTGGTGCTGCTGCGTCCAGGTAACGCCGGGTCGAACACCGCCGCCGACCACATCACCGTCGTCGGCGACGCCCTCACCAACTGCCTACGTGGGTCATCGAGGTCTACCGCCGCACCAGAATGGTGGCGCAGGGCTCCCCGCTGGCTGAGCTGAGCGACGCCACCGCCGAAGACCTGCTGAACCTGGCTCCGCCGTGCGCAGTCGATGAGCTGCGCGCGCTTGCCGAACTCGCAAGACAACAGCTACTTCCCGAGCTGCACGCCTTCGCGGAAGCGGGGCCTACATGGCTCGGCCCGACGTTCGCCGGCAGCGCCGTTATGAACGCCGATGCCGACCTCATCGGCGGACACACTGGTCGAGCTCAAGACGACGCTCGGGCGCAAACACCGGCCGGGCGTAGAGCTGCTCTTGATGGCCAAACGCTGTACCCAAGCGACCGACGTGGCGGGGTCACATGATCGTGAGTGCGGACAGCGGGGGCGCGTCTTCGATGGTCACTCCGAGGTCAACGAGCGCGTCCACCAGGTCGTCGGTGATCTCCTGCATGGACGAAGTCACGTCCGGGTGCGGCCCAGCGGCGCCGAACAGCGCGACGCCGTGGGCGATGTTGCTGGTGTCGAAGCGGGTCCGGAAGCGGATGCCGCCGAACACCCGGCGACCGCGTGCGCCGCGGGTCGCGTCCAAGATCCGCGCGAACCTTTGAGGGACGTCGTACGGCGTCATGCTTGTCAGCTCGTTCGTGACCCGGAAGCCAAAGGCCTTGCGGCTGGTGGGGTTCGCCAGCGGCGGGTCGAGCAGGTCGGCGGCCGCGGCGGCGTGCAGGACCCGTCCGCGGACGAACGCCACGCTCGCCCGGGTCACCGCGACCAGCGCGCAGCGGCGCGGGCGGCCGCCT
>CAXSDR010000149.1:0-1088 GCA_964236445.1 uncultured Motilibacteraceae bacterium
ATCGGCATGGTGTTCCAGCGCCCCAACCCGTTTCCCACGATGTCGATCTACGACAACGTCGCGGCCGGCCTGCGCTTGAACGGCGTGAAGGGCAAGAAGAAGCTCGACGACGTCGTGGAGACCTCACTGAAGGGCGCCAACCTGTGGAAAGAGGTGCAGGACCGCCTCGACCGGCCCGGCGCGAGCCTCTCGGGCGGGCAGCAGCAGCGGCTGTGCATCGCCCGGGCGATCGCCGTTGCACCCGAGATCCTGCTGATGGACGAGCCGTGCTCCGCGCTCGACCCGATCTCGACGCTGGCGGTCGAAGACCTGATCGGCACGCTCAAGGAGCAATACACGATCGTGATCGTCACGCACAACATGCAGCAGGCCGCCCGCGTGAGCGACACCACCGCCTTCTTCAACATCGCGGGCGCCGGCAAGCCCGGCAAGCTCATCGAGTCGGGCCCGACGGCGCGGATGTTCTCCAACCCGGTGGAGCGGGCCACCGAGGACTACATCTCGGGCCGGTTCGGCTGAGCCACCGGGCTTCTCAGCTCTGGAAGAGCCCCAGTAGCCGGTCGATCTCCTGCTGGGGCAGCGGCCCCGCGCTGCCGGTCGCGGCGACGACCAGCTCGCCGTAGAGCTCGATCTCCGCGAGCACTGCGGGGTCCTGGACGCTGACCTCGAAGTCCGTCACGGCCATCCACCTCCTCGCACGCGCGGTCGTTGGGCTCCTGCCAGCGTAGGCAGCGTGCGCCCCCGCCACCATGGTCACTGAGGGTCATCATCTATGCCTCACTCGGCTCAGGCGCTACCGTCGGATCCATGCCGTCGCCCGGACCCGCACACGCCGCGACGGTGGCCCACCGCGGCGCGTTCGCGCACGCCAGCTGCGAGACGTGCGGCTGGCTAGGCGCCGCCCGCCGCTCCCTCGCCCGGGCCCGGCTCGACGCCGAGGCCCATCTCCTGCTAGGCCCGACGGCCGCGGACGACCGCCACCTCGTTCTCGACCTGCGAAACTTCAGCGACGCCGCGCCCCCCGAGCGCTGAAGCAAGGCCGCGCCCGGGCGAGTGGGCGGGCGTACGCGCGGGGCGCATGTCGAGGA
>CAXSDR010000149.1:1188-4649 GCA_964236445.1 uncultured Motilibacteraceae bacterium
CATCACGCTCGCCCTGATCATCACGGGGCACCTGAGCGAGTTCGACGTCCCGCTGTGGGTTGTCCTGGCGTGTGCGGCGGCGATCAGGCCGGCACCTACTCCGGTGGCTGGCGCATCATGCGCACCCTGGGCCCTCGCGTCATCGAGCTCGATCATGCAGCCGGCTGGTCAGCCGGCGACCCCGACCATCGCCAGCACCTCCCGGCGGCAGACGGCCCACGCGTCGCTCGCCACGTCGATCATCGCGAAGTGGTCGACGCCCGCGAGCTCCACGAGCCGCGCCGCACCCCCGGCTAGCCGGTCGTGCTCGACATAGCCGCGGCTCTGCGCGAGGGGAACAACATTGTCCGCGGTGCCGTGCACCGCGACGACGGGGGCGGGGCACGGCACGAGAGCCCAGGGCGACGCCACGCCATAGCGGTCGGGCACGTCCTGCGCAGAGCCGCCGAGCAGTCGGGCGACGGCACCCGAACCCAGCTGCTGCTTCGCAGCCTCGACGAGATCGAGCACGCCGGCCTGGGACACGGCACCATCGAGCGTGACGCGTGGTCGCGCCCCAGGCGAGCCGTGCGGTAGCGCCGCGCGCGACGCTGCCCAGACGGCGAGCTGACCACCGGCCGAGTGCCCGAGCGCGACGACCCGGGACGGATCGAGCCGGTGGTGCAGGGTCGGGATCGCGTCGATGGCCGCCGCGACGTCGAGCAGAGTCGCGGGATAGCCGCCCTCGTCGATGCGCCGGTAGTCGATGTTGAGCGCTGCCACACGGGCCTTCACCAGGTCCAGCGCGAGCGGGTGGCCCAGCTGACGGTCGTAAGGCTTGGTCCAGTAGCCGCCGTGGATGACGACGACGACGGGAAGGCGATCTGCCGAACCTGCGGGCAGGTGGAGGTCCGCCGACTGGCTGCGATGCGGACCGTACGACACGGTGCTCATCGACGATGACTCACCACTCGCGCCAGAGGCGGTGGGGTCGGGGGTCTCGGGGCGGCGGTCCCCACGGCCGCCGTCTCCGCCTTCGTGGGCGCAGGCCCCGAGCAAGGGGAGCAGCGCCAGCCCGGTCAGCACGGACCTGCGGTCGAGGTGCCACCGGGTCGTCGTCATCCGCAGCATTCGTCGCGGCGCCTTCCTCGGTTGCCTGCTCGAATCTCGGTGACGCGCACGAAGGCCCCCGGCTGCTGCCGGGGGCCTTCCGCGCTGCTGAGGTCAGAGACCCGACGAGCCTCCGGGCTGGATCACTCCGTTGACCTGCAGCGAGTAGGGCGCGAACTGCTGCACCTGCTCGGTCGGGTCGTCATAGGAGACGATCGCGACCATCGAGGTGTATTTGCGGAACTGCCTGAGATAGCTCGAGCTCAGATAGACGTCGTTCGATCCGTCGAACTCCTTGACGATGACGTCGTGCCCGTCGAAGCCCACGAGGCGAAGGTTCCAGTTGTGGACCACAGTGGGGCTGATCTCGGTCGGGGACTTGAACGGCGCGAGGCTGGAGCCGTCACTGATCACGGCGCCACCCACTGTCACGTCGTCGATGAACCAGCCACCGTCGTTGACACCGCCGTCACTGACATAGCGGAACCCGATGAGGATCGTCTGGCCGGCGTACGCGCTCAGGTCGAACGTCTGCGTCGCCCAGTCGGAGTCCGTGTTGAAGGCAGGTCCGTAGGGGCCATCCACGGTGTTGGCGTTCGCCAGAGGTGTGTAGGTCTTCCCGCCGTCGGTAGAGACCTGGACGTAGGCGTAGTCATAGCCCTCCTCCGCCAGGTGACGCTCGTTGAAGGTCAGCGTCGGGTCGGCCACGGGGACCGCCGCCGACACCACCGCCGTGGCATCGGTGTTGGACTCGTTGCCCGACCACAGCACCGGGTTGCCTTCACGGCCCGGCGCGTCGGTCTTGACGCTCCAGGCCAACGGCAACGATGGCAGCGTCGCTGCGCCGTGGAAGCTGATCGAGTCGACGTTCTTGCCCGTGATGAGATGCCCGGCCGCATCGTGCAGCTTGACGTAGTCAGCGCCATTCGGCGCTGCACCCGCAATCTTGTAGGACGACGGGTTGCTGAGGTTCACCGACGCGTCGAGGCTTGCTGTCGTGATGTCCTCACGCTTGGCGCCGACGACCTTGCCCTTCTTCGTTCCGTCGACTGCGCGGTCGACGAGGTTCATGACCTGGAAGTCATGGACCACGTCATAGACCTTGGTGCCGGGAGCGAAGTGGTCGAGCTGGGCCTGCACCCCTTGCAGACCCTGAGCTGCGCCATCGCGATGCAGCGCCGACATGAAATCGAGACCGTAGCGGTCGAAGAGGAACAGCATGAACGACCAGGCGTTGCCGTAGTCGGCAAGAATCTCGCTGCCGCTGCCTTCGTCGCCCCACAACGTCAGGGAGTTCTCGGCGCCACCGCAGTCACGGGGGTTGGTGTTGTAGGGAGTCTGGACAAGACCGTAGCCGTTGAAGCAGAAGATGTGGCTCTCTGTACCCGGCTCGTCGACGTTCGCCGTGGTCTTCCCGTAGCCGACGAGAGAGATCGCGAAGTCGGACAGACCCTCGTTGACGAAGTTCACCTCAGAGGGGTCCTGGTAGTACTCCAGCAGGTGCTGGTATTCGTGCGCGAAGGTTCCTTCATAGAGGAACGGGAGTCCGGGCCGGCTCGTGCACAGATCGGCGGTCGGGTCGTTGGGCGGCGCCGCACCGGTGCGGTGCAGCCAGTCGAAAGCGTCGATCGTCATGACGTTGCGGTCGAGCAACTCGTTGAACTGTGACGAGAAGAATCCCGCGATATAGGTCCGCGCCGCAGGGAACGTGTAGAAGTTGTCGTCACGGACGTTGTCGACCAGGGTCACGATCTTGTCCCCGGCGCCCGTGTAGTCGCCCTTGATGAGCGCGTGGCTGCCGTCGCGGTCGGGTGCGACGCTGAAGGCTGCGGACTCCTTGGGGAACATGTTGTTGTCGAACTGGTCCGCGAGCTCCTGAGCCTGCCCGTCCGTGACGGTGGTCGAGTTGGGCGTGTTGTTGCGGCAGTCGCCGGCGGGGAATGCCGTGCCGGTCGAGGTGGCGTCGGAGTCACTGGCCACCCAGACCTCGATCTTCGCGCCGACGGCGCGCAGCGTGTAGTTCTTGCGGTAGAGCAGGCCGTTGTAGTCGTCCAGACCGAGCCACTGCCTGACCGTGCCGACCGGTGGGGTCACCCCTGCCGTCGCCACTGAGGGAGCCATCGACCTCGCGCTGCTGCTCGGCAGCTGCGCAGCCTGCAACCCCGAGTCGAGCTTGAACTTCGTGCCGGGCTTGACCTCGCGGACGTCCGACGGCGCCGGCGGCGTGGCGGCGTCCGCCTCGACCGCTGTCTTCGTCGCTGCCGAGGCAACGGTGGGCACAGTGGCACCGATGGTCAGCAGGGTCGCTGCTGCGGTCATCGCCACTATGGATCGAGGTGGACGCATTCTCATCCCTTGTTCGCCGTCACGCG
>CAXSDR010000150.1:0-4578 GCA_964236445.1 uncultured Motilibacteraceae bacterium
GGGCTGTGCTAGGTGCCGGCTCGGCTGCACTGGCGACCACGGCGCTTGCTCCTAGCGCATGGGGACAGGAGTCCGGAGATCGCAACACCGGTCCCATCTGCGGCGCATACGCGCAGACACGCGCATCACGCTGCAAGACGTCGTGGCGGCGCTTGACGACCCCACCGTGGTTCGGCTCGATGTGCGAAGCAAAGCCCAGTGGGCAGGCCAGAGTGCCAGCCCGGTCGTCCAGGTCGAGGGTCTCAAGCCAGGCCGGACCCAAGGAGCGACGTGGTTCGAGTGGCTCCGACTTCTGACCGGGCCGGCGGCGCCTGGCCTGACTGACGAGATCCAGCTCTACTGCTTCAAGGGATCCCGCGTCTCTGCGGCATACGTCGCGATGACGTGCGCCGGACTTGACAACACACACATCTGCTTTTCGCGTCATGGCTCGAGTGGGGCGCGCCAGTGACGTACCCATCGAGATGCCCGAGCTGTCGGAGGAGAAGCGATGATCTCGACCACTTCTGCTTCGCGTGCTCGACAGGACTTGGGTAACGCGACGACGCCGCTCCTCCTGATCGCCCTGATGCTGGCTGCCGGCGCCGTGCTGGGTCGACCCTCCATCGTCTTCCCGGAGTACGGAGCGCTCGTGGTGGGATCACTCGTTCACCGGCTCCCCTTGTGGCGGGCGAGGGTTGCCGACATCGTCGTCATGCCCTCGCTTGCCGCAGTAGCGGCCGTATCGCTCAACGCCACGTCTCTGCCCATGTGGTGCAAAGAGACGTCGATGCTTGTGGGCGTCATGGTGGTTCTGCGGCTGAGCAGGTCAGCGATGGTTCCCACCCTGTCAGCCGGATTGCTTCCCCTGCTGCTCGGCTTTCGTGGCCCGACGTTCCCCTGGGCGGTGCTCGTCACGTGCACGGTGCTGGCGGCGGTCGTGCACCTGGACAAGCGACGGTCGACCCCCCGGGGCCTTGCACCTGCTCGCATCACGGTGCCTGTGCCGGGCGCCGGACTGCTGGTCGTGTTTGCCGTCCTGGCCCTCGTCTGGCTCGTATTCGCTGATACGGCGCATGCGCCGCTACTTGCGGCGCCACCTGTGATCGTGGCAGGTTTCGAGGTGCTCAAGGCGAGGGGCGCGGCCGCGTTCACCAAGAGCTTTCTGTTGGCTTTTTCGGCGGTGGTCGGCGTGCTCTGTCATCTGTTGCTGCCGGGCCTTTGGCTGGCAGGGCTGACAGCCGTCATCGCCGTGTTCTTCGCACTCAGGACGGCGAGTGTGGTGCTGCCACCGGCATACGCCATGACCATTCTTCCGCTGATTCTGCACCATTCAGCGCAGCTGCGATATGCCGTGCTCGCTGGCGCCGGTTCGGTCTGCTTCCTTGCCCTCATCGTCGCCGCGACGCGCCTGATGCCTGCGACCTGGTTCGTCCCCGTGTCCGGTGCGCCTCGCGTTCCCACAGTCGGCGCCATGACCTCCACGAGAAACCTGGCCAGCACCTCCGAGAGCGCGTCGTAGCGCACTCGCACCTGACAACGAATGGGGCTTTTCCAGCCGACTCACCGACACTGCGATTTGGTCGCCGAGGGTCTGTGACCGCTCTCGTCGCTCGCGACGAGAATCGACTGCGCGCCTGGGGTCGAGCTGGCGACCAGCCCGTCACGGGCTCGCCGGCATCAGCGGCATGAACTACAAGTCCCGCCCGCTGTTGCGTGCGTGCTTGGAGGCGTTGCCTGGCACGGCCGCCTGAACGTCATGCTCGGCCCTGTCATTGTGGAAGCAGAGTTCTTATGACGCTCCCGACGCACTCGTTGAACGTTCGGGCCGGCCCGCTCACCACCACCGGCCAAGCCCGCAGCCGGGCGACGCGCGCCTGCTGAGCGAACGACTCGTCAGTCATCGCGTAGGCGCATGGCGCATCTGGCCAGTCTGTGGGCCCCGGCACGATCTCCGCGCGAGCGGCCTCGGGCACGTCCGCGAGGTCGCCGAGCGTTGCACCGGCGCGAGGCAGCCAGGCGTCGATGAAGGCATAGCCGGCCACCCGGCGCCCGCGTGCGCGGACTGCGACCGACAGCTGCGGCAGGAGCACGCCGGCGGCGCCTCGTGCGACGAGCACGAGGGACGGTGCCGTGGTCTCCCGGTGCAGCGCCTCAGCCGTCGTAGCGACCCAGCGCATGGCGTACGGCGGCTGTGTGCACGCGTTGTCCGCCGGGCTCACGACGGTCACCGCCAGACCGGGGAGGGACGCGGGGGCGCTGCCCCAGCCCGGTTGGCCGTGACTGAGAAGGCCCGGCAGGAAGGCGACGGTCGTCACTGGCTCAGGCGTTGTCAGCTGCGGTCTTCGCAATGGTGGTGACAGCTGAGGTCAGTCGGTCGGGCTTGCTGATGACGAAGATCTGCAACACCGTGTCACCTTTGCGCACCATGATGAGGCCCTTCGAGGGTTGCCCGGCCGCCTGGTCGCCGATACCAGAAAGTGGCATGAGGCCGAGCTGCTCCGGTGCATAGAACTCCTTGCCGTGCCACGCCGAGATGGTCAACCGGCCGGGCGAGGGGATTCCGGACTCGAAGGACCACGTGCAGGTGCGGCCCCGTGCCTGGTCCAGGGGGCCCTTGGTCTTCTCCGTGTCCCTACCTATGGCGTCGTCGAGCTCGGCCTTCGGCACCAGCGCGCAAGGGTCCGGCGCCTGCGTCGCGCTTGCTTCCGAGCCTGCCCCGCTGCTCGAGCCACCGCCGGCTCCTTCGGAGGCAGTCTCGCCACTTCCGCTGCAGGCACCGAGCAGAAGCGCCGCAAGGGCGCCCGCCGCCGAGAGACGCCACGGCGTGGTGGCCACGTTCCTGGTCATGAGGACATTGCAGCGCATGCACGCCACGGCACGCGGCCCGACCCGGAAATTCGCGGACTTCGCGAGGTCGGGAATGCGGTGGCTCACCCCATGGTGTTGTCCCTGCCATGACCGCTCTCGGCAACAGCGACCTCGATGTCTTTCCGCTCAATCTCGGAGGCAACGTCTTCGGGTGGACAGCCGATCGTGAGGTCTCTTTCGCGGTCCTCGATGCCTACGCCGCGGCCGGCGGCAACTTCGTCGACACCGCCGACACCTACTCGTCCTGGGTGCCGGGAAACTCGGGCGGTGAGTCCGAGTCGATTCTCGGCGAGTGGTTCGCCTCCCGGGGCAACCGCGACCAGATCGTCGTGGCGACCAAAGTCGCCAAGCTGCCCGATCTGCGCGGCTTGTCGGCGCCCACGATCGCCAAGGCGGCTGAGGCCTCGTTGCAGCGGCTCGGCACCGACCACATCGACCTCTACTACGCGCACCAGGACGACCCGAGCGTGCCCCTCGAGGAGACGTTGGGTGCGTTCGACGCCCTGGTCAAGGCCGGCAAGGTCCGCTGGATCGCCGCCTCGAACTTCACCGGCGCCCGCCTGCAGGAGTCCCTCGACGTCTCCCGGCGTGAAGGCTTCGCGCCGTACGTCGCTGCCCAGAACCACTACAACCTCGTCGAACGCGCCGAGCACGAGCGCGATCTCACGCCGGTGCTCATCGAGAACGGCTTGTCGGCGCTGCCCTACTACGGGCTCGCGAGGGGCTTCCTGACGGGCAAGTACCGTCCCGGCAGCGATGCGGTCGACAGCCCGCGCGCCGGCCCCGCTGCCAGGCACCTCGCAACCCCCCGTGGCCTCGCTGTGCTGGCGGCGCTCGATGAGGTGGCCGAGAGTTCCGCGACGACGCTCGCGGCCGTGGCTCTGGCGTGGCTCGCCGCCCAGCCGACCGTCATCGCGCCGGTGGCCAGTGCGCGTACGCCGGAGCAGCTCGCCGACCTGCTCCCCGTCGCGGAGCTGCAGCTCACTGCCGAGCAGCTGCAGCGGCTGACCGACGCCTCGGCCTGACAGCCTAGGCTCGGCTGCGTGACCGACTTGACAGATGACAAGGGCGCGCTGCGCCAGCAGATCCTGGACAAGGCCGTCGTGCACGGCAAGGTGGTTCTCTCGAGCGGGCGCGAAGCCGACTACTACGTCGACCTGCGCCGGGTGACGCTCGACGCGGAGGCGGCGCCCATCGTCGGCCGCGTCATGCTCGAGCTGACCTCGGACCTCGACTACGACGCCGTCGGCGGTCTGACGCTCGGTGCCGATCCCGTCGCCACGGCGATGCTGCATGCCGCAGCCGCGCAGGACCGACGCCTCGATGCCTTCGTCGTGCGCAAGTCGGAGAAGCAGCACGGGTTGCAGCGTCGCATCGAGGGCCCAGCTGTCGCCGGTCGCCGCGTGCTCGCCGTGGAGGACACGTCCACCACAGGCGGGTCGGTGCTGGCGGCGGTCGACGCGTTGCGCGAGGCGGGTGCCGAGGTGGTCGCCGTCGCGGTCATCGTCGAGCGGGGCGCACGCCCGACGGTCGCCGCCGCCGGGCTGGACTACCGCGCCGCCTACGAGCTGGCAGACCTCGACCTCGGCTGAAGCCTCCGCACGGCTTGCCCTGAGGCATGCGTTGCCTGACCGCTTTCAGCATCGCGCCGACGGGTTATCGGGCCCCGGTGCCGGCGGCGAGCAGGCGTGCGACGGTGCATGCCCAGTCGAGGGTGGTGAGGGGGTC
>CAXSDR010000151.1:0-4369 GCA_964236445.1 uncultured Motilibacteraceae bacterium
GCACACCCCCCAGGTGAGCGACGGGCCCTCACCCATACCCACCGCTATGATCGCCGTCCTCAGCTCGGTTCTTCAGGATGCACAAGGAACGCCGGTTGCCTGGGTCTCAGGCGTGAAGTGCCAGAACTCCGACCGCCCAGACGCTGATGGCGGTGATGCCGGCGGCCAGCTCGACGAGCATGCCGAGACCGATGGCCTTGAGCGCCGCCACGGTCGAGCGGCCGGCCGAGCCGATGTCACGCAGACGTACGAGCTCCGCGAGAAGCACACCCACGACGAAGCCGAGTGCAGCGCCGACGATCGGCACGATGAAGAAGCCGCCGATGGCGCAGACGACGCCGACGAGCAGGGTCAGCGGTGGGGCACCGGCTCCACGCATCGACCGCGACGGAACGACATATTTGAGAATCGTGCCGGCGCCGAGGATGGCGGAGACCGTGGCCAGGATCAGCCAGCGTGCCGATCCCGAGCCCTCCAGGATGGCCCAGCCGATCGCTGTCGCCTCGATGAGCAGCAGTCCGGGGATGGCCGGCACCAGGACGCCGACGAGTCCGAGGACCATGACGACGGCGACAGCCCATAGGTCAGGTGTGGTCATGCTGCCAGCATCTCGCAGTGGCGACAAGCCGTCAGGTGCGGCAGTCTCGAGCCTCAGCTGGCCCAGTCGAGCAGGTCCTGACCCGGCACGCGCTGACGGAGGCGGGCGAGGGCTTCCTTCTCGAGCTGACGGATGCGCTCACGGGTGAGCCCGAGCGTGCGTCCTATGTCGTCGAGTGTGCGCGGGTGCCCACCGTCCAGCCCGTAGCGCAGTCTGAGCACGGTGGCCTCGCGAGGCGGCAGGACCGCTAGGGCGCGGTGCAGCTCGTCGAGCATCGCGCGGTGCTCGACCAGCTCCGACGCTGCCACGGCGTCGCTGTCGACCACGAGCTCGCCGACACTGGTCTCCATGTCGTCGCCGACGGGGGTGTCCAGGCTGACGGAATCGCGGCCTATCTTGCGCAGCGAGACCACGGTCTCGACGTCCCATTCGAGCGCAGTCGCCACCTCTTCGTCCGTGGGTTCCCTCTCGAGCTCGGCGGACAGCTCGCGCAGCGCTCGGGTGATCTTGCCGATCTGCTCGTGCACATGCACGGGGAGCCGGATCGTGCGTGCCTGCTCAGCCAGTCCGCGCCCTATCGCCTGGCGGATCCACCAGGTCGCGTAGGTGGAGAACTTGTAACCCTTGCGGTAGTCGAACTTCTCGACCGCCCGCACCAGGCCGAGGTTGCCCTCTTGCACGACGTCGAGGAACGGCAGGCCACGGTGACTGTGCTTCTTGGCGACCGACACCACAAGGCGCAGGTTGGCTCGCAGCATCTGGTCGCGCGCGCTGTCACCCTCGCGCACGAGGGCTGCCAGCTCGTCACGGCGGGCGTCAGCAGGACCGTCGCCGGCCAGCGCATCACCAGCGAGAACGTGCTGGGCGTAGAGGCCCGCTTCGATGCGGGCCGACAGCTCGACCTCCTGGTCGGCGGTGAGCAGCGGCGTACGCCCGATGTCATCGAGATAGAGGCGCACGAGATCGGAGGTCGGAGCGGCCACGTCCAGGTCGGACTCCGCGACAGATGCGTCCCGGATGCTGTCCGACGTCAGATCGCCGAACTCAGCTGCTTCGTGAGCGGAAGGTGCGACAGGTTGCGGTGCTGCAGCGGTGGCGTTGCCGCCCGCTCGGCGGGTGCGCGGGCGCAGCTGCGCCGGCGCGCTGTCCTGAGGTGCATGCGAGGTAGTCATCGTGCCTTCTACAACGCGCGAGCAGCCCCAATCGCTTCCGCGTGGTGGATTGCGTTGTGCGCTCCGGGGGCAGGCGTTGATCATGAGCATCGATCCGCGTCAAGTGCCCTTCACCCCCGTCAGCACGATCGTCCCCGAAGAGGGTCTCGGACAAGAGCCACACGGGCCCTCGGGTGCCGAGGACGGCGAGACCAGCGAGAACCTGCCACACGTTCCCTACGGCACCCCGGACCCCGCTGGTGCCGCTGAGCAGTCCAGCTAGAGGTATCGCCCGCAGACGGGCCACGGTGAGCGGCCGCGGCTCTTGTAGAGCAGCTGCGCCCGGTAGGTCTGCTCGTCGGCGCTGGCTTCGCTCGGTGAACCGCTGCCGCCTACGCCGTGCCAGGTGCCGAGGCTGAACTGGTAGAGGCCGTAGTAGCCGGCGGCGTTGTAAGCGTGCGGGTTGCCGCCGGACTCGCACTTGGCCAGCGCCGCCCAGTTCAGACCGTCGTCGTCGATCGAGGTGCGGGTGGCGGCGCGGGAGGCGCGTACGACCTTGAGGGCGGGCAGCGCGCGCCAGGTGGCGGAGTCCGCGACACCGGTGACGGGGACACCTGCCTTGGCCTGGAAGGCCTTGACCGCGCGGACCGTTGACCAGCCGAACGTGCCGGTGGCATGCAGCCCCAGCCGCGCCTGCAGGTAGCGCACGGACACACCGTGGGCGCCCTTGACCAGTTTCGGAGTGTGCTGCTGCACGGGGGCGCTCGTCGTCCTCGGCGCCGCGCCCTGCAGGGCGCTGGCTGCCATCTGGCTGCCGACGGTGGTGGTCACGACGCCCGCGGCGACGGCGGCGAGCGCTAGCGGGATCCGGTGGCTCGTCACACGCTCGGCGCGGTGGCGGCCCTCATAACGATGATTTCCCAGTGCAGCGGACACGCGCGGCGCCTCTCCGTACGCCTGCGAAGTGAGCTGTCGGGTTCGGGACGGAGCTGTCCCGGCCGCAGATGCGGCTTCACCCCGAGGTCGTGGCCGTAGCCGTAGACCGGAGAAGTGGTTCCCCCGCTCCTGCCCGAAAGAACGAGAGGGCCCGCGTGCCGGGCAGGACTCGGCGTCGCACGCAAGGCGCCCACCGGGGACAGTGGGCGAGACGAGCGTAAACGGCGCGGGTCGATGCGTCCAGCCACGGCACCCGTTCGGCCCACGCGCGTAGGGGTCGGCTGGTGGGTAGGAACACCATCAAGGACACGAGCGAGGACCAGCAGCGGCGCTCCACGCAGAAGGACCCGTCGGACTGGGTCACGGGTGGCGAGCCTGCGACCGGGGCCCAGCTGAGCTGTCTCTCGACGCTGGCGCGTGAGGCAGGCAGGCCGAGCCCCAGTAGCCGACCAAGGCCGAAGCGAGCGTCGCGATCGACGAGCTCCAGAAGCGCACCGGGCGAGGCTGACGCCAACATCAGCACGACGGGCCCGGGACGGCACTGGAGTCGCGGCCAGTAGCGTGAGCGGGCCGGCGGGGTGTCTCGCTGAACCCCGCTCTCGCCAGTGCAGGAGGTCGCGTGACGATCGTGGTCGGTTATGTGCCGAAGCCCGAGGGGCGAGCGGCACTGCGCCGGGCAGCCGAGGAAGCGCTGTCACGCCGCGCTCGGCTCGTCGTGATCTCCTCCTATCGCGGTCGCGAGCTCGACGACGACGAGAACGCGCGCTACGAGCAGGAGCTGGTCGAGGTCGGTGTTGCCCTGCACGAAGTCGGGGTGGACTACGAGGTCCGCCAGCTCGTGCGCGGGGCGGAACCGGCCGAGGACCTCATCGCCGTCGCGCAAGAGGTGGGTGCCGACATGATCGTGATCGGGCTACGCCGGCGCTCTCCGGTGGGCAAGCTGATCCTCGGGAGCAACGCGCAACGGGTTCTTCTCGACGCGCCGTGCCCTGTTCTGGCGGTCAAGGCGCTCATCGGCGCCGACGACGCCGGCTGACTCACCGAGGACGGCTGAGCCGCTGCGTACGCGCTGGTGCCGCTCTCCACGATCGCGTTCTACGTGTCACAATGGCGTGTTGGCCGAGTCGGTCGCGGCCGTCCAACCGTGCAACCGAGCGTCTGCTGCAGCACATCGCTGCTGCCCGCTCGTGGTCCTGCAGTCCGTCCATCGGAAGGTCGTTCGTGTCGGTCAACCCTCGTCCCCTCCCGCCGGAGTTCGCGCTCCCCGACGTTCAGGCACTGCTCGTGAACGGCAAGGCGAACGGCAGCGTCTCGGCGGCGCAGGTCCGGGCAGCGTGCGAGGGCATCGACCTGTCGACCTCACGAGTCAAAGCAGTGCTGCGGGCGCTGACCGAAGAAGGGGTCGTCGTGGCATTGGACACACCGCAGCCGGCAGCTCCTAGTCGCGCGGTCGCAGCGACCTCCGCCCGGCGTGCGACGGCAACCAGCGCGGTCGCGCCCAAGAGCCGTCCCGGTGGCGCCGCTCTCGCAGCAGTGGACGACGACGTGCCCGCCGCCAAGAAGCCCACCAAGACGGCCAAGCCGACGAACGGGCGAGCCGTCAAAGCCGTCGCCAAGTCGCCGGCCGCTGTGGCCCCCCCGACAGACGGCGACGACGTCGTGCTGGACGACGTCGTGGTCGACG
>CAXSDR010000152.1:0-4291 GCA_964236445.1 uncultured Motilibacteraceae bacterium
CGGGAGGTCGCGCATGGCTTCGACCGGCACGAACATCGGTGTCGAGGAAGAGTTCCACGTCGTCGACCTGCGCAGCCGCGAGCTCGTCGCGCGAGCGCCGGAGATGCTCGACCGGCTGCCGGACGCCTGCTTCACCGCCGAGCTGCAGAGCTCGGTCGTCGAGACCAACAGCGCCGTCTGCACCGGTCTGGAGCAGCTGCGCGACAACCTCGTGGGTCTTCGTCGCCAGGCCGTCGAGGTCGCGGCGTCCTGCGGGCTCGGCATCGTGGCGGCCGGCACCGTGCCGCTCGTCGACCAGGCGAGGCTGTCTGTCACGCCGACGACCCGCTACCACCGCATGGTCGAGGACTACCAGCTGCTGGCGCGCGAGCAGCTGATCTGCGGCACCCAGGTGCACGTCGAGCTGCCCGACCGCGACGTCGCGGTGGCCGTGGCGCAGCGCGTCGGCTCGCGCCTGCCGATCCTGCTCGCCCTGTCGGTGAGCTCGCCCTACTGGCTGGGCGCCGACACCGGCTATGCCAGCATGCGGTCCCTCGTCTGGCAGCGGTGGCCCACGTCGGGCGAGAGCGGGGCCACGACCGCCGCGGAGCACGACAAGCTGGTCGACGACCTGCTCGCCTCGGGGGCCATCGCCGACCGCAAGATGATCTATTTCGACGTACGCCCCTCGGCCCACCTGCCGACCCTGGAGCTCCGGGTCACCGACGCGTGCCCCGACGTGGAGGACGTCGTCCTGCTGGCGGGGCTGTTCCGCGCCCTCGTCGCGCGCGAGCGCGAAGCCGTCCTGGCGGGTGAGCCTGCGGTCATGGTGCCGCCGCCGCTGATGCGGGCTGCCATGTGGCGCTCGGCCCGCTCCGGGCTGGAAGGCGACCTGATCAACCTGTCCGTGTCACCGCACCCGATCCCGGCGGCGTCCGCGGTCACCCACCTCGTCGAGGAGCTACGTCCCTACCTCGACGAGTCCGGTGACTTCGAGCACGTGCGCTACCTCGCCGTGCGCGCGCTCTCGCGGGGAAGCGCCGCGGCCCTGCAACGCCGTGCCTACGAACGGCGCGGCAGGCTCTCCGACGTCGTCGACGACCTGCTGGTCCGGACGAGCGGCGAGCCGCTTCGCACCGCGGCGCCGACCGCTTCGCGCCGGCTGCTGGTCGGATATCCGGGACTGTCCGACGAGGCGGTGGGCGGTGACGGCAAGCCGACCGCGACGTACGCGCCGGTGCTCGAAGTCCTCGACCGCCTCGGAGCGAGCGGCATGCGCAGCCGTGAGATCTCCCGCGACGACGAGCAGCGCTCCAACGGCGTGACGTTCGGCGTGCCGGGCGAGGCGAGCACGCGGCTCTTCCCGGTCGACCTGGTGCCGCGCATCGTGCCCGCCGAGGACTGGGCGACGCTCACGGCGGGTCTCAAGCAGCGCGCCCGCGCGATCGACGCTTTTCTCCATGACGTCTATGACGAGCGTGCCTGCGTCAAGGACGGCATCGTGCCGACGTGGGTGATCGACGCCGCACCGGGTCTGCGCCCGGTGGGTGCCTTGATGCGCCGGCAGAAGGTGCGGGCGCATGTCTCGGGCATGGACCTGGTGCGTGACGGCTCCGGGCACTGGGCGGTGCTCGAGGACAACGTACGCATCCCGTCCGGGCTCGGCTATGCCGTGCAGAGCCGGCGGCTGAGTGATGCCGTCATGCCCGACCTGCCGCGGCCACCGGCGCTGCTCGATCCCGACGAGGCGCCACGCCAGCTGCGCATCACGCTCGAGCAGGCGGCTCCCGAGGGTGCACCCGACTCGCCCGGCGTCGTGGTGCTGAGCAGCGGGCCCGACGACTCGGCGTGGTTCGAGCACCGGATGCTCGCGGAGGAGATGGGTGTCCCGGTCGCGACGCCCAACGAGCTGGCGGTCGAGGACGGCATCGTCAAGCTGGTGCGCCACGGGTCGAGCAGCCGGGTCGACGTGCTCTATCTGCGGGTCGGCGAGGACACGCTGCTGCACTCCCCGGGCGCCGACCGGGTGCCGCTCGGTCCGCCACTGCTCGCGGCGATCGATGCGGGCGCCGTGACGCTGGCCAACGCGCCGGGCAACGGCGTCGGCGACGACAAGGCGATCTATGCCTTCGTGCCGGCGATGATCGACTACTACCTCGGCGAGAAGCCGACGCTCGCCGATGTGCCGACCTTCCTGTGCGGCGTGCCCGAGCAGCTCGAGCTGGTCCTGCCGCGCCTGCACGAGCTCGTCATCAAGCCGGTCGACGGCTACGGCGGAGAGGGCGTGGTCATCGGGCCCAAGTCCTCCGCGCAGGAGCTCGCGGCCGTGCGTCGTCAGCTGTTGACGGCACCGTTCCGCTATATCGCCCAGGAAACGGTGGGCCTCTCGACGCATCCGACGTTCGACGGGGAACGGCTCTCCGCACGCCATGTCGACCTGCGGGCGTTCGTGCTGCTCGGTGACGAGGCGACGGTCGCCACGGCTGCACTGACCCGCGTCGCGCCCGAGGGCAGCATGATCGTGAACTCCTCGCGTGGCGGAGGATCGAAGGACTCCTGGCTGATGGGCGCCTGAGGTGCCTGAGTCGGCCACCCTCAAGCTGCACCCACCGCTCGGCCTCACGACCGGCGCCGACTGGTGCCCGGCGCTCTCACCCGACGGGGAGCGTGTGGCCTTCGTCTCCGACCGCAGCGGCTCGCCGCAGGTCTGGGTGCAGCGCCTCGATGGCGGTGAGGCCGCGCAGCTCGACACCGGCCCGGCGTTCGTCGCCCAGGTGAGCTGGTCGCCCGAGGGCGACTGGCTCGCGCTCAGCGCCGCGCCTGGCGGCGGGCCACGTGCCGAGGTCTGGGTGGTCACGCCGGAGGGTCGCGGTCTGCGCCAGGTCGCGGGGTTCGGGACGCACACCGCGGTGCTCGGGCCCTGGACCCCCGCGGCGCCCCGCCACGGTCGGGCGCTGCTCGGCGTGACGGAGTCGGGCGCTGCCTCGACCGCCCTGCTGGTGGATCCCTTCGACGGCCGCCGACGTTCGCTGCTGTCGGGTGACCTGCTGCACCTCGTCGACGTGAGCGCCGACGGCAAGCGCACCCTGCTGCGCCAGGGCCCCCGCGGGGCGCGGTGGCTGCTGGTCGCAGATCGCAGCACCGGTGAGTGCAGGCCGCTGGGTGGGGGTGCCCGCCCGGTGCAGCCCCACGGCGGCAGCTCCGACAGTGGCTGGTTCTCTGCCGACGGCTCCTGCGTCTACGCCATCACCGACATGGGCCGTGAGCTCATGGCGCTCGTCGCGGTGCCGATCGACGGCGGCCCCACGACCGTGCTGGCGGGCCGTGACGACGCGGAGCTCGAGGATGCCGTGCTCAGCGCCGACCGCCGCACGGCGATCCTGCTGTGGAACGTCGCGGGCGGCACCAGCGACCTGACCCGGCTCGACCTCGTCTCGGGGCGCGAGGAGCAGGTGCCGTCGCTGCCGGCGGGCCTGCTCTCCCATCCGACGGTGTCCCGAGAGGGCGACCGGCTCGTCATCACGGTCGAGGGGCCTATGCAGCCGCGCTCACTGCGCGTGGTCGACTCGGGCACGACGGCCCGGCTGCCGACGCCGGCGGGCTATGACCCGCCGCCCGGCGTGCACCCCGCCTCGCTCGAGCGGTTCGCGTCCGCCGACGGGCTCGAGCTCACCGGCTGGCTCCACACGCCCGCCGCCGACGTGCACCCGGGGCCCTGGCCCACGCTGATCTGGCTGCACGGCGGCCCCGAGGCGCAGGCCCGCCCCGGCTTCGACCCGTTGTTCCACGCGCTCACCGCGGCCGGTGTCGCGGTGCTCGCGCCGAACGTCCGCGGCTCGTCGGGGTTCGGGCGCAACTTCGTGCACGCCGACGACCTGGGCGGGCGCTACGGCGCGTTCGAGGACGTACGCGCCTGCGTCGAGCACCTCGTGCAGACCGGCACGGCGCTGCCGGACCGCGTCGGGTGTGCGGGGCGGTCCTACGGCGGCTATCTCACGCTCGCCGCGCTGGTGCGCTTCCCGGAGCTGTTCGCCGTCGGCGTGGACGTCTGCGGCATGTCCGACCTCGAGACGTTCTACGCCCACACCGAGCCGTGGATCGCGGCTGCGGCGGTGTCGAAATACGGCGATCCGCACCGCGACCGTCAGCTCCTGCGCGACCTCTCCCCGATCCACGCGATCGACGAGCTCGTCGCGCCGCTGCTCGTCGTGCACGGCGAGAACGACAGCAACGTGCCGCGTATCGAGGCCGAGCAGGTGGTCGAGGCGCTCGCCGAACGCGGGCGCGAGCACCGCTATCTCCTCTTCGACGG
>CAXSDR010000153.1:0-3869 GCA_964236445.1 uncultured Motilibacteraceae bacterium
CCACGCCATCCGGATCGATCGACACCTCCCCCATGGCGCACAGCATGACGTACGCGCCGCCGGGCACTCGAAGGCAAGGGCTCTGTCACCCGCACGGGTGACGCACGCCGGTGCGGGCGCAGTCTTACGTCGCCGCAGCGGATCCGTCTGCGTTAGCGTCGACGTTGACGGTCCGCAAGTGAGGGGGTGCACGGGTGGGTTACGCGGAGCGGCTCTATCACGAGTCAGTGCAGATCTATGGCCTTGCCTCCGACATGGAGCAGGCGCTCGACGGTGTGGTGCGCGAGGTCAGCCCACTGGTCGCGTCGGGTGCGTGGCGCGGGCCGACAGCAGACCGGACCACCGGCGACCTGTCGCAGAGCCAGAACCGACTCAAAGACCTTGCCCAGTCAGCCAGACTGGAGGCATACGCGCGGTGGCAGCACTACTGCCGCGAGGTCGAAGCCCTCGCCCCGCCGATGCCCGCTGTTCCACTCTCGCCCTCGGGAGTCGGTGGGCCACCGCTGCCCGGCCCGGTCCCGCTGCCATGCCCCGGACCGCTGCCGCACCCCTGATAGCGGCTGGCGAGCAAGCCGACGGGTCCGCGACTCGGCGGTGCAGCTGGTTCGACAGTGAACTCGCGCAACTGCTGACGTAGGGCACCTTCGGATGGCCAGTCACCCCGAGACGGACCATCCACCACCCGACGCGAAGCGCAACCCCGTGGCTCCCTCACTGTCTGCGGTAGGGGCCGCGTCAGGCCCAGCCCTTCACCCGCGGATCCGGTGGCAGTCGAGGATTGACCAGGTGCGCCACCAACGCCGTCCAGCCCGTCTGGTGCGTCGCGCCGAGCCCCTCTCCGGTGTCACCGTTGAAGAACTCGCTGAACGTGGGGTGCTGGCTCCACAGCGGATCGCTCGACGCCTCGATCCGGTCGCCGTCAGCCGGCCGACGACCGTGCACCGGTCGGAACAGCGACGTCAAACTGTTGTCGATCAGGTCCGCCGCCTCGATCAACGTCTTCTGGTTGCCCGACCCTGTCGGGATCTCGATCGTGAACGAGTCGCCGAAGTGGCGGCCATAGGTCCGCAGCTTGTCGGCGAGCAGCACGTTGACGGGGAACCACACCGGCCCGCGCCAGTTGGAGTTGCCACCGAACAGTCCGGTCCTCGACTCGCCGGGTTCGTATTCGATCGTGGCGCTCTGCCCCGCGAAATCGGCGGTGACACCGCCGCGCACCGAGGCCGACATCGAGCGGATGCCGAACGGTGACAAGAACTCCTCGTTGTCGAACATGCGCGTGAGGATCCGCTTGAGCCGCACCGGGTCGAGCAAGGACAGCAGCATCTTGCGGTCGCCCGGGCCCTTGGTGAACAGCAGCGGTCCGACGAGCTCGGGCCGTCGACGCTGCACCCACCGCAGCCGTGCGGTGATGTCGGGGCACTCCTCATTGATCCAGGCAGGGACCTCGGTCGCACCGAGGATCGGCAGCAACCCGACCATGGACGGCACCCGCATCGGCTCGGCATGGCCGTCCGGAGCCACGAGGACGTCGTAGAAGAAGCCGTCCTCCTCGTGCCACAGGGACACTCCCCGCGAACCGAACGCGTTCATGGCTTTCGCGATGGCGAGGAAGTGCTCGAGGAACTTGGTCGCCGTGTCGTCCCACGCCTTGTCATGACGGGCCAGCTCGAGGGCGATCTTGAACATCTGCTGGCAGTAGAACGCCATCCAGCTCGTCGCGTCGGACTGCTCCAGCCGGAAACCGGGTGGCAGGGGAGCGGAGCGGTCGAACAGGCCGATGTTGTCCATCCCGAGGAAGCCGCCCTCGAAGATGTTCGACCCCGTGCTGTCCTTGCGGTTCACCCACCATGAGAAGTTCAGCAGAAGCTTGGTGAACACGCGGATGAGGAACTCGCGGTCGCGGTAGCCGTCGATGCGATAGACGTGCCAGGCCGCCCATGCGTGCACCGGCGGGTTGACGTCACCGAACTCCCACTCGTAGGCAGGCAGCTGGCCATTGGGATGCATGGCCCACTCGCGGCACATGAGGACGAGCTGTTCCTTGGCGAACGCGGGGTCGACGTGCGCGAGCGGGATGGCGTGGAACGCGAGGTCCCACGCCGCGAACCAGGGGTATTCCCACTCGTCGGGCATCGAGATGACGTCGGCGAGCGCCACCTGGCTCCAGTCGGTGTTGCGCCGACCCTTCGCCCGTCGCGCTGCCGGCGCAGGCTCGCCCACCGGGTCACCTTCGAGCCAGTGCTCGACGTCGTAGCGGTAGAGCTGCTTGCCCCACAGCAGTCCCGCATAGGCTCGCCGCGCCACATGGCGGTCGTCGTCGCTCACCTCGGCAGCCACGACCTGGGAGTAGAACTCGTCGGCTTCCCGGCGACGGTCGGCCAGGACCGCGGCGAAGCCCTCGCCGAACGTGTCGACCTCCGGCGCGTCGTGCGACAGCCTCAGTCGCACGGTCACCGTGGCGCCCGGCGCGATGGCGTCGAAGGCGTACCAGACCGCGACCTTGCTCCCCTGGTCGTAGGGGTTGATGGCGGACCTGTCTCCCTCGACCACCCGCCGGTTGACGCCGTCCTTGGGATATCTCGTGGCGTTGCGTGCGGCGCCGAAGAGGTCGACCGCATTGGTCTCGTTGTCGCAGAAGAGCAGCACGGGTGAGCCCTCGGCACTGAGGTAGTAGGTGCCGAGCTGCCCGTGCGTGGCCTCGACCGACTCGACGCCGCCGACCGCCAGCGTCGGCGGAAGCAGCTGGTGCAGGCCGCCGCGGCGGGTGTCGCGTCCCCAGGCCCAGGTGTTGCGCAGCCAGAGCTGGGGGAGCAGGTCGAGCGGTGCGGCCTCCGGGCCGTGGTTCGTCACGGCGATGGTGATGCAGAGGTCGTCGGGTGCTGCCTTCGCATAGGTCACCAGGACGTCGAAGAACCGGTTGTCGTCGAGGACGCCGGTGTCGCCGAGCTCGTATTCCCGCTCGTCCCTGCCGCGTCGCGCATTCTCCTCACGCAGCCTGGCGTAGGGGAACTCGGCCTGCGGATAACGGTAGAGCCACTGCATCCAGCTGTGGGTCGGCGTCCCGTCGATCGCCCACCAGTATTCTTTGGCGTCCTCGCCGTGGTTGCCCTGGCCGTTGGTCAGGCCGTAGAGCCGCTCCTTGAGCATCGGGTCACGCCGGTTCCACAGCGCGACACCGAAGTTGAGGAAGCCGAACCTGTCGCAGATCCCGCCGAGACCGTCCTCGCCCCAGCGGTAGGCCCGCTTGTGCGCGTGCTCGAACGGGAACGACGTCCACGCGTCGCCGTCGGCGGAGTAGTCCTCGCGGACCGTTCCCCACTGGCGGCCGGCCAGATAGGGCCCCCAGTGCCGCCACGGACTCGTGGACCCCGGCGACTCCGCCAGGCGTACGTGCTCGGCGGTGTCCGGCGCGGCGGCCCACACGGGGGGCGGGGAGGAGGGGGTGGATGTCACAGTGCAAGATTGCCCCGACCATGTGTCACGGCCTCGCCCGGGTCGGAAACATTCGCGCGCTCGACCGCAGGCGCATCGACGAGCTGCTTCTCGAAGCAGAGCGACCAATCGTCGTCCACATAGGCCCCGTAGCGCTCGATCTGGGCATATCCCGACGACAGGTCAGAGCGAGATCGCCTCCGGCTGCCTGTCGCCCGTCTCCAGCCTCATGATCCGCCATCCGTCGTCGGCTGCGGCCGCCTCCAGCGCAGCCAGGATCCGCCGCGACAGTCCCCTCCCACGGAAGGCAGGAGCGACGTACATCCGCTTGACCTCGATCATCTGCTCGTCGAGCGGGCGCAGGCCCCCGCAGCCGACTGCTGCGCCGAGACCGTCGTAGGCAACCAGGAAGCGGGCCACGTCGGGGCCCGTCG
>CAXSDR010000154.1:0-3717 GCA_964236445.1 uncultured Motilibacteraceae bacterium
GCGATCGAGATCACCGACCGGTTCTCCCTGGTCGAGGTGCCGACCGCGTCGGCGGACGACGTGATCAACGCGCTGCGGCGGACCACGATCAAGGGCCGCAAGGCGACCGTGCGGCTGGACCAGCGGCCGACCTAGCCGCACTCGGCCCCTTCGTCGGCACGGCTGACGTGTCGGGGGTCTACCGCGCGTCGCGCTCGGCTGCCTCGGCGATGCGCTTGACGGTGGCGAGTCGGCGGTCCCAGTCGGCCGCGAGCCCGGCCAGCCAGCGCGACGTCACGTCGAGCGCGGCGGGCTGCACGGTGTAGCGCACCTCGCGGCCGACCCGCCGGCCGGCCACGAGCCCGGCGTCGGTGAGGACCGCGAGGTGCTTGACGACCGCCTGCCGCGTGACGGGCAGCTCCCCGGCGAGCGTCGTCGCGCTGACCTGGCCGCGTGCAGCCAGCACGTCGAGCAGCTGACGTCTCGTGGGATCGGCGAGCGCCACGAGCACGCTGTCGACGTCACGGCGGGCTGCCTCCGTCACACCACTACATGCTCTGCGCGCTTCGTGAATGTCTCGAGCACCACGGGCCAGCCTCCGGTGTGGTCGTTGAACGACGCGAGGCGCAGCTCCTCGGAGCCGGCGAGAGCCGCGAAACCGCTCTCGACGACGCGCAGCCGTGTCCCGTCGCCCTCGGCCGTCAACGTGAACTCCACCAGTGTGCTGTTGTCCTCGCGCACGTCCTCCCCGGGAAACGCGCTGGTCCAGCGGTAGGCGACGTAGGTCGGCGGGTCCAGCTTCTCCACGCGGACCGGTGAGTTGCCGTGGGCGGCGTTCCGGACGAGCGTCGACTCGCCGGCCACGCCGGCCCTGCCGGTCAGGTTCTCCTCGTCGGCGAACCAGAATCCGGGCTCGGCGACGAGCGGCCAGACCCGCTCCAGCGGTGCAGCGATCAGTGTCTCGCGTTCGATCCGGTCCATGGTCACCTGAAGCTCCTCGTCGTCGTTCGGTCTGTGCTCGTTCGATTTGTGCAACTGCACAGTTGCACATCTGTCGACACAGAGCAACCCCACGGTTGCATTTGCGCTGCTTCCACAACTGCTGCTCCGCGCAGGCCCGAAGCCGACGCGGCTAGGGTCGAGCCGTGCCGGCTGCCTCTGCGTCAGGACATGCGGCGTCCGGCCAGACGCCGCCGCAGTTCGCTCGCGGCCCTGTCCTGACGGCGATGGCAACCCTCGCCGTGGTTCTCACCGTGGTGAGCAACCGCTACGGCTACCACCGCGACGAGCTCTACTTCCGCATGCTGCGCCCCGCCTGGGGCTACGTCGACCAGCCCCCGCTGACTCCCCTGCTCGCGCGTCTGTTCGGCGCGATCGCGGACCAGGCGTGGGCCATCCGCATCCCGGCGACGATGGCGACCGTCCTGTCGGTGCTCGTCATGGCGCTCGTGACCCGCGAGATGGGCGGCGGGCGCGCCGCGCAGGGGCTCTGCGCATGGGCGTACGCCTTCGCCTCGCTGCCGCTGATCCTCGGTCACGTGCTTCTCACCGCGACCATCGACATGGCCGTGTGGCCCGCCGTCGCGCTGTTCACGCTCCGCGCGCAGCTCAGGCGCGACCCGCGCTGGTGGCTCGCGGTCGGCGCGGTGGTGGGCGTGAGCACCTACAACAAGCTCCTGGTCGCCGTGCTGCTTCTCGCGCTCGCGGGCGGGGTGCTCCTGGTCGGGCCGAGGTCGCTGCTGTGGTCGCCGTGGGTGCTCGGCTCCGCCGCACTGGCCCTCGTCGTGGCGACGCCCAACCTCGCTTACCAGGCCACGCACAGCTGGCCGCAGCTGTCGATGGGTCGTGCCCTCGCGCGCAACAACGCCGCAGACGTGCACGTGTCGATGTGGCCCTTCCTGTTCCTCCTCCTCGGACCGCCGCTCGTGCCGTTCTGGGTGTCCGGGCTCGTGGCCATGGCCCGCCGTCCCGAGTGGCGCCCGGTCCGCTTCGTCGCCGCCGCGTTCCCCGTGCTGCTCGTTCTCGTCTATCTGATGGGCTCACAGGTCTACTACCCGTTCGGCCTCGTGGCGGTGCTGTTCGCCGTGGGCTGCGTTCCCGTCGAGCGCTGGGCGGCCGGGCTCCGTTGGCGGCGACGGCTCGTCGGCCTGGCGGCAGCCCTCAACGCGCTGGTCAGCCTGGTGCTCGGCCTCCCGCTGATTCCGCTGGCGTCAGTGGGCGCCACACCGGTGCCGGGGGTCAACCAGATCGCGCAGGACTCCATCGGGTGGCGCGCCTATGTGCGTCAGGTGGCCGAGGTGGTCGATACGCTGCCGCCCGCCGAGCACGCGCGAGCCGTGATCGTCGCGAGCAACTACGGCGAGGCCGGGGCGCTCGACCGCTATGGCCCGTCCTCGCATCTGCCGCGCGTCTACAGCGGGCAGAACGACCTCTACTTCCAGGCCAGGCCGCCCGCGTCCGCGGACGTGGCCGTGGTCGTCGGCGGGCAGGTCACTCGGGCGCGGGGGCTCTTCGCGTCCTGCTCCGCAGCGGGCCGGCTGGACAACGGTGTCGACGTCGACAACGAGGAGCAGGGCGAGCCGATCGCTGTGTGCCGTACGCCGGTGGGCGGCTGGGCGGCGGTGTGGCCCGCGCTGCGCCACGAGGACTGAGGTGCGTTGTCAGTGCATTGTCAGTGCGCGGCCGCGTGCACCACGATATGCGCGTGACCTCAGACATCTCGCCACGCAGCCGTGCCGTCGCCGCCGTCTTCGACCGCTCGGCGCAGACCTATGACAGCGTCGGCGTCGCCTGGTTCACCCCGATCGCGCGGCGGTTGGTGCAGGAGCTGGCGCCGGCAGCCGGTGAACGTGTCCTCGACGTCGGCTGCGGCCGTGGTGCAGTGCTGTTCGCGTTGGCCGAGGTCGTCGGGGCCTCCGGACACGTCACCGGCATCGACCTGTCCACCGGGATGATCGACGCGCTGGCCGTCGACATCGCGCAGCGCGGCCTCACGAACGTCGAGGTGACCGTGATGGACGCCGCAGATCCCGGCCTCACAGCAGAGTCTTTCGACGCCCTGACCGCGTCGCTCGTCCTCTTCTTCCTCCCGGATCCCGCGGCCGCACTGCGCGCCTGGCGCGAGCTGCTCGTGTCTCACGGCCGGCTCGCCGTCTCGACGTTCGGGACCCAGGACGACGCGTGGATCGCGGTCGACGACGTCTTCACGCCTTACCTGCCCAAGCAGCTGCTCGACGCACGCACCAGCGGCAGGTCAGGCCCGTTCGGCAGCGACGCCGGGGTCGAGGCGCTGCTCGCCGACGCCGGCTTCTCCGACGTACGCACGGTGACCGCCACGACAACCGCAGTCCTGCGCGATGTGGACCACTGGGTCGAGTGGTCGTGGTCGCACGGGCAGCGCGCCATGTGGGAGTCCGTGCCCGAGGACCGCCGCAGCGACGTACGCGCCGCCGCGCGCGACGCCCTGGTGCAGGCCACCGACGAGAACGGGCTCATCAGCCTGCGTCAAGAGGTGCGCTACACCATGGCGGTCAAGGACAGCTGAGCGGCGTTGGGCCGCAGCGGTCGAACAGCAGCGAGCCGTCCCGCAGCGTGCAGAGGCCGTTCGCATCGAAGCGGCAGCCGCGACGTAGGGCAGCTGCCGACGAACGGCACTGAGGAACGCGGCGCCCGGCGCCTCGATGGGGGACGGAAGGCCGCCGGTGGGCCAGCCGACGAACAGCGTCGCCCGCAGCGTGA
>CAXSDR010000155.1:0-3694 GCA_964236445.1 uncultured Motilibacteraceae bacterium
CACCCGGCCGTTCCTCATCGGCCTGCTGCCGGTGCCGTTCGCCCCCGAGACGGCCGTGCTCGAACTTCTCGAGAGCATCCTCGCCGACGAGGAGACCCTCGCGGGCGCAGCCCGGCTGCAGCGCGAGGGCTACGCGCTCGCCCTCGACGACTTCGCGTGGGAGCCGGAGCGGCTCGCGCTGCTGCCACTCTGCGCCTACATCAAGGTCGACATCACCGGCGCGACGCCGGAACAGCTCGCCGAGACCGTGGAACGGCTGCGGGAGCAGGCGCCGGGCGCGAAGCTGGTCGCGGAGCGCGTCGAGACCGTCGACGACATGGAACTGTGCCACCGCCTGGGCTTCGACCAGTTCCAGGGCTACTTCCTGCTGCGGCCCGACGTCGTCACCGCGCGGACCATCGCACCGTCACACCTGGCCTCGCTGCAGCTCCTGGCGAAGCTGGCCGACCCCGACATCGATCTCAAGGAGATCGAGTCGATCGTGCGCATCGACCTCGGCCTGAACTATCGCGTACTGCGGGCGGCCAACGCGGCCTCCACCGGTTCGGTACGCCAGATCGAGACGATCCGCGACGCGCTCGTCATGCTGGGACTGCAGAAGCTGCGTTCCTGGATGCTGCTCATGGTGCTCTCCGACGCCGGCAAGCCCGACGAGGAGCAGCTCACGACAGCGATGACGCGGGCGCGTACGTGCGAGCTCGTGGCGAGCCAGTGGGGCGGGGTGCGCCCCGAGTCGGCCTTCATCGTCGGGCTGCTGTCGAGCCTCGACATCCTGCTCGGACTCACGATGGACCTCGTCGTCGAGCGCCTGCCGCTTGCACCGGAGCTGCACGACGCGCTCGTGCACCGGGCGGGTCCCCTCGGCCGCGTGCTCGACGCGGTGCTGGCCTATGAGGGCGGCGACGCGTCCGTGCTCGGCGAGCTGCCGATCGACAGCTTCGAGCTGTCACGGGCCTATCTCGCCGCCGTCGGCTGGTCGCTCGCGGCCTGCGAGAGCGCGCTCACCACCACCTGAGCAGTCTTCGCGGCCGCCGGCTAGCGGTCGCGGTTGAACGTGAGTGTGACGATCAGCAGTGCCGTCAGCAGCCCGAACGCAACGACCCCGAGCACCCAGGCGGGGGCAGGCAGATCGTTCTTCTGCTCGGCTGCTGTGGTGAACGACGTCAGGAGCGGCAAGGACCTCATGGCGCGAATAGTGGCATATGCGCCGGGTCTGCCTCGACGTCAGGACCGACTAACCGCGGACGTGCCCGTCTCCCGTGACGACCCACTTGGTCGACGTCATCTCGGGCAGCCCCATGGGCCCGCGGGCATGAAGCTTCTGCGTCGAGATGCCGATCTCGGCACCGAAGCCGAACTCGCCGCCGTCGGTGAAACGGGTGGAGGCGTTGACCACCACCGCCGCGGAGTCGACCTGTGCGACGAAGCGGCGAGCGGCCGACTGCGAGCCGGTCACGATCGCGTCGGTGTGGCCGGTGCCGAACCGGCGGATGTGGCCGATCGCGTCGTCGATCGAGTCGACGACGCCGGCCGCGATGTCGAGCGAGTTGTATTCGGCAGCCCAGTCCTCGTCCGTCACCGCCACGACGTTCTCGGCGCGCTTGGCGACGTCGGCGTCACCGTGCACCGTCACACCCGCAGCCTGCAGCGCCTCGACCGCACGCGGCACGAAGGCGTCCGCGACGTCACGGTGGACCAGCAGCGACTCGGCGGCGTTGCACACGCTCGGACGCGACACCTTGGCGTTGAGCAGAATGGCGAGCGCCATGTCGAGATCAGCCGCCGCATCGACATAGACGTGGCAGTTGCCGACGCCCGTCTCGATGACGGGCACCGTGGACTCCTCGACGACCGAGCGGATCAGCGACGCGCCGCCACGCGGGATCAGGACGTCCACCAGCCCGCGGGCGCGCATCAGGTGCCTGACCGGCTCGCGACCCTCGCCCGTGAGCAGCTGGACCGCATCGGCTGGCAGTCCCGCGTCGGTCAAGCCCTGCCGGAGCAGGGCGACGAGGGCGACGTTCGAGGACAGGGCTGAGGACGACCCGCGGAGCAGGACCGCGTTGCCCGACTTGAGGCAGAGACCTGCGGCGTCCACGGTGACGTTGGGGCGCGCTTCGTAGATGATGCCGATCACTCCGAACGGCACACGCACCTGGCGCAGCTCGATGCCGTTCGGCAGCCGGGAACCGCGCACGACCTCACCGACGGGATCTGCCAGCGCCGCGACGTCACGCAGGCCCTGGGCGATGGCCGTGATGCGGGCGGCGGTGAGGGTGAGGCGGTCGATCATCGCCTCGGGAGTGCCTGCCTCGCGGGCGCGGGCGACGTCGTCGGCATTCGCGGCCAGCACGCCGGCGGCGCCCGCCTCCACCGCGTCCGCCATGGCACGCAGCGCGGTGTCCTTCGGCGCACGGGCCAGCGGCGCGAGGACCACCGAGGCATCCTTGGCGCGTCTGGCGGCGAGGAACACGTCGTTGCTGGAGTCGTCCACGGGCGCAAGCCTAGGCGAGAAGCGCGGCTTCGACGGCTTGTCAAGCCGCTGAGGTCGGCATGGGTAGGTGCGCAGGAGCGGTCAGAACGGGATGACGCGCCCTGCCGGCACGAGCGCGGACACGTTGAGGTCCTGTCCGACGCGCCACTGGTAGGTGGTGCGCTCGATCACCTCGATGCCCAGCACCTGCCACGTGGGCAGGCCTGCGCTGATCCGGTGCTCACCCCAGAACCGCAGGGCGAGAGCCGCCGCGTCGTCGACGCAGCGCGCCTCTTCCCAATAACGCAGCTCGGCGCGCCCCACCGCGAACCTCGCGCACAGCATGAACGGGTTCTCGTCGGCCAGGCGCTCGAGCCCGTCGCGCAGGTCTTCCTCGACGACCTCGGGCCCACCCATGGTGAGCGTCACGTGGTAGAGCTGGCGCTGCGCGGGCATGGGCCGCTCCGTCCTCGCCGTCATCGCCCGCATCACCTCCTGCGCATCGCTGAGCCGCTCACCGTCGCTTGAGCAGCACCAGGTCGTCACGGTGCACGACCTCACGCTCGTAGGCGGGGCCGAGCTGCGCCGCGAGCTCGCGGGTCGAGCGTCCCAGGAGAGCCGGCAGCTCCCCCGCATCGAAGTTGACCAGACCGCGGGCTACGGCGTGACCGTTTTCATCGACCAGGTCGACAGGATCACCTGATGAGAAGCGCCCGTCCACAGCCGTGACACCTGCCGGCAACAGGGAGGCGCGACGGCGTACGACCGCCTCCACCGCTCCCCCGTCGAGGTGCAGGCGCCCGCGGGGCGTCGTGGCATGCGCGAGCCAGAGCAAGCGGCTGGACCTTCGGTGCCCCGTCGCCGCGAACAGCGTTCCCACCTGCCTGCCGGCCAGGACATCGGCGACAGCGCCGGCGCCGGCCAGCACCGTGGGGATGCCTGCTCCGCAGGCGATCCGGGCAGCCTCGATCTTGGTGGCCATGCCGCCCGTGCCCAGACCCGACCCTGTGCCACCGATCGTGACGCCTTGCAGCTCGTCGACGTTTGCGACGTAGGGCACGAGCGCGCTCGCGCCCCGGCGCGGGTCGCCGTCATGGAGCCCGTCGACATCGCTGAGCAGAACGAGCGCTTCGGCCTGCACCAGCTGCGCGACGAGCGCGGCGAGCCGGTCGTTGTCGCCGAACCGGATCTCGTCGGTGGCGACGGTGTCGTTCTCGTTGA
>CAXSDR010000156.1:0-3420 GCA_964236445.1 uncultured Motilibacteraceae bacterium
CTAGTCGGCTCGGCCACTGTTGCAGGAGTAGCGCTGCGCTTCCTTCGCTAGCCGCGGCCGGCTGGACGCGCGGCCTAGCCTTGTGGCATGAGCAGTCGTCACCACGTCGTCCTGGCGAATCGACTGAGCGGAGTAGCCAGCTCGCCCGTGCGAGACCTGCTGGCGCTGATCGCCCGTCCAGGGGTCATCTCCTTTGCCGGAGGCCTCCCCGCCCCCGAGCTGTTCGATCTCGACGGGCTGAGAACCGCTTTCGACGTGATCCTGTCCGGACCGCATGCGCGACGCGCCCTGCAGTACGCGCCCACCGAGGGCAACGTCGACCTGCGGGCCCTCGTGGCGCAACGGATGACCCGACGCGGGCTGGCCTCCACAGCGGCAGACCTGCTCGTCACGAGCGGATCACAACAGGCGCTGACCCTGGTCGCCACCGCGCTGCTGGACCCGGGTGCGGTGGTGGCGGTAGAGAATCCGACCTACCTCGCGGCTCTGCAGGCGTTCGGTCTCGCCGGTGCGCGCGTCGTGCCGGTGGCCAGTGACGAAGATGGCATCGATCCCGTCGCCCTTGCCCGCGTGCTCGAGCAGGAGCACCCGACGCTGCTCTATCTCGTGCCGACCTTCGCCAACCCGACCGGGCGCACGCTGACGGCGACGCGCCGCACCGCGGTCGCCGAGCTGGCCGCGGAGCACGACGTCTGGGTGATCGAGGACGACCCCTACGGCGAGCTGCGCTACCGCGGTGAGGCCCTGGCCCCCCTGGCCGCCGAGCCGGCGGTCGCGGACCGGGTGGTCCACCTGGGCAGCTTCTCGAAGATCGGCGCACCGGGCATGAGGCTGGGCTGGCTGCACGCTCCGGGTGCTCTGCTGCCCGCCCTCACCGTGGCCAAGCAGGCCGCCGACCTGCACACTTCGACGATCGACCAGGCGGCCGCTGCCGCCTATCTCGCCGCAGCCGACCTCGACGCGCACGTACGCACGCTGTGCACCGCGTACGCCGCCCGCCGCAACGCCATGGTCGCTGCCCTGCCCGCCGTGACACGTCCCGGGACGACGTGGAGCGACCCGGACGGCGGCATGTTCTGCTGGGTACGCCTGCCCGCAGGAGTGGACACTGCCGGTCTTCTCCCGCTAGCGCTGGCGCATGACGTCGCCTTCGTGCCCGGCGCACCGTTCTTCGCCGCCGATCCCGACCGTGCCACCCTGCGGCTGTCGTTCACGACCCACACCCCGGACGAGATCACCGAAGGCATGGCCCGACTTGGAAAGGTGCTCGACGCGGTCTGAGGCATCAGCCGTGAGTGCATCGTTCGGGCGCTCGATCGGTGCTGCCCGACGTCCGACGAACTGAGGTATGACGCGGATGCGCAACATGCTCGCAGCTGCGGCCGGTGCTCTCGTCCTCCTGGCGACGGGCGCAGCTGTTGCGCACGACGCCCCACGGCACGGACGTGCGGCGCCCTCAGTCGCAGACCCGGCTCTGACCCGCCTGACCGGTGGTGCGCTGGCCTGTGACGTGAGCTGGTCGTGCCTGCAGCAGCCTGCGCGTGACGCGGGAGTCAGCGTGCTGGGTCCGGACGGTGCGACTGCGCTGAACAACGCCTCTGTCTACTACCGTGACCCCGCCGACGGTTCCATGACCCTGGGTCTCCTCTTCCGGCCGGCATCGGCGCCTGATGTGACGGCCTCTCTGCACGCGGTCCGCGGCCCGCGCTGGCAGAAGACGTGGTCGGGCACGCCGCGGCGGTCACCTGGTCGGAGGACGGCTGGTCCTACAAGCTCGCGAGCGACGCGGGAACCCACAACCGCCTCACCGACGTCCAGATGAAGGCCCTGCTTCTCCACGAGGCATCGCGGCTACAGGCGCATCCCGCGACCTAGCCTGGCGCACGTCCCGGCTAGCCTGCACACCGTGTTCCGTGCCGCCCGCGCCGCTGACCTCGAGGCCGTCCTGCGGCTCTACCGGCAGATGCACCCCAACGACCCCGTCATGCAGGACGGGTCGGATTCCGCTGCTTACGCGCAGATCCTCCAGACGCCCGGCCTCCACCTGTTCCTGCTCGATGTCGACGGTGCGGTGGTCGCGACCACCTACCTCAACGTAATCCCCAACATCACTCGCGCGGCCTCGCCCTACGCCGTCATAGAGAACGTGGTGGTCGAGAAGTCGTTGCGGGGGAGGGGTCTCGGTCAGCAGATCATGTCTGCCACGCTCGCCGCCGCCTGGGCAGCGGGTTGTTACAAGGCGATGCTGATGACCGGCTCACGCAACCCTGCGACCCATGCGTTCTACAAGGCCTGCGGCTTCTCGGCTGACGACAAGACCGGCTACGTCGCCCGTCCGTGATCGGAAAGCGAAGCCGCTCAGCCCACAACGAGCAGCAGCTTGCCGACATGGCCACCGGCGGCCATGCGCCGGTGCGCGGTCGCGGCATCCGCCATCGCGAACGTCGAATCCACGACGGGGCGCACGCGCCCGGCCGCGACCATCGGCCACACGTGTGCGCGCACCTGCGCCACGATCTCGGCCTTCTGGGCTTCGGGTCGTGCCCGTAGCGTCGTCGCAAAGACTGAGAGCCGGCGAGTCATCATGCCCGCGAGGTCGAGCTCCGCGCGTGCGCCGCCCTGCAGCCCGATGACGACGAGCCGTCCGTCAGGTGCGAGTGCGTCGAGATTGCGGGACAGATATGACGCACCCATGACGTCGAGCACGACATCGACGCCCCGGCCATCCGTCGCATCGCGAGCAACACCGACGAAGTCCTCATCGCGGTAGGAGATCGCGAGCTCTGCCCCGAGCTCGCGGCACCGCGCCAGGCCCGAGACCGACCCGGCAGTGCAGAAGACGTGCGCACCGAGAGACACCGCCACCTGGATAGCCGCCGTTCCGATGCCGCCCGCGCCGCCGTGCACGAGAACCGTCTCGCCGGACTTCAGGCCGGCGACCATCACGAGGTTCGACCAGACCGTGCACAGCACCTCGGGCAGTGCCGCCGCGTTGACCAGGTCGATGCCCGCGGGCACCGGCAGGAGCTGGCCGAAGGGCACGGCGACTCGCTCGGCGTACGCCCCGCCCGCCAGCAGGGCGCAGACCTCGTCACCGCCGGACCACCCGGCGTCGTGCGGGACGGCATCGCCGACGGCGAGGATCCGCCCGCTGACCTCCAGGCCGAGGACCGATGAGGCGCCTGGCGGGGGTGGGTAGTGCCCGGCGCTCTGCAGCAGATCCGCGCGGTTGACGCCTGCGGCGACGACCTCGACCAGGACCTCGTCTGCAGCGTGCACAGGGTCGGGCATTTGGGCCCAGCTCAACCCGTCCGGACTACCCGATTGGCCCTGGGAAATGGCGAACACAGCAGAACGGTAGTGGTGAAAGTGTCAAGGAGCCGTCTGGGGCTGCCGATCCTCGGTCCATCAGCGGACTTC
>CAXSDR010000157.1:0-3406 GCA_964236445.1 uncultured Motilibacteraceae bacterium
CTAGTCGGCCGGAGGCTCGTGGCAGGACGAGCACCGGGCAGACGCGACGACCCGGTCCGGGCCACGGGGACACATCAGCAGGTGCAACCCGGACCTGCTCATAGCAGCGAGTCACCGTGTGCGCGACCGACCTGCACGCGCCCCGACGCCGACTACCATCTCCTGTGACCAACGAGGAACCTGTCCAAGCGCTGCCCACGACAGAGACCTGCGCCCCGCGGATGTTCGTGATGGTGGGCCTTCCCTCGGCAGGCAAGACGAGCCGGGCACGTGGGCTCGCCTCAACATGGAACGCCCTGCGGCTGACACCCGACGAGTGGATGATCCCCCTCTTCGGACAAGAGCAGCCCGAGGGCAAGCGCAACGTCCTGGAGGGGCGCTTGATCTGGCTCGGGCTGTCCGCGCTGCGGATCGGCGTCAACGTCGTGCTCGACTTCGGCGTCTGGGGCAAGGACGAGCGCTCGGCGCTGCGAGCGTTGGCCGGCTCGGTCGGAGCAACGAGCGAGCTCGTCTACCTGCATGTGGACGAGCAGGAGCAGTGGCGCCGGGTTCAGGCTCGCTCGCTGACCGACGCCGCAACCACCTTCCAGATGACCCAGGCGGACCTCCGACGGTGGCGGCCGACCTTCCAGCCGCCGGATGCGACCGAGCTCGGGACAGCCGACATCGACCCGCCACCGGCGGGCTTCGACTCCTGGCAAGCCTGGGTGGCTCAGTGGTGGCCGACATCCCTGCCCGGCCACGGATCTGCACGTCACGTGCTGGGCTGACCGGCAACGATGCCGAGTGCCTGCCCAGCGTGGATCGTCGCCCTGCGTACGGCCCCAGCCGGCTCAGGACAAGCGGCGCCCTCCGGTCGCTCCCGCCGAACGCTGCGGTCCGGCGGTCAGCGGACAGGCGGGGCGAGCTTCTCGCTCGACGCGCGTCGCACAATGGCCCCACACCGGTCGAGCGGACGGAGACGACGTGAGCGCCACCAGCTGGTTGCATGCCAGCACGTCACGGCTCTCGACGGGGTGGCTCGCGATCGTGGAGTCCACGGTTGCAGCAACCGTCGCCTGGCTCGTCGCGACGGTCCTCCTGCACCATCCGCAGCCCTTCTTCGCGCCCGCGGCCGCGCTCATCGTGCTCGGGCAGGGACGCGGCCAGCGGGTCAACCGCGCACTGGAGGTGCTACTCGGTGTGGCGGGCGGTGTGCTCGTCACCGACGTGGTGGTCCAGGCCCTGGGCTCGCACTCCGCCTGGACCATCTTCGTGGTCATCGCCGTGACGCTGACGGGCGCAGTCACCCTCGGCGCAAGCACCGTCTTCACCGTCCAAGCGACCGTGTCCGCGCTCTACATCGCCGTGGTGACGCCACCCTCGCACTCCGCACCCATCCCGCTGCGCTTCACGGACGCGCTCGTGGGAGGAACGGTCGCGCTCGTGGTGAGCCAGGTCGTCGTGGCCAGAGACCCGCTCGCCCCGCTCACGCGCGACTCCCACGCCGTGTGCGAGGAGGTGGCGCACATCCTCGAGGATCTTGCCGCCGCGCTCGTGGCGGACAGCGAAGAAGCCACCCGAGAAGCCCTCGAGCGGGCACGGCGCGCGGACGCCGCGGTGAAGACACTGCAGGCCGCGGTGACGGCTGCCGGCGAGGCACTGTGGTTCCACGCGCGTCGGCGCGAACGACTCGGCCGCGTCGGCTCGCTGGACGAAGCGGCCCACCAGGTCGACTACATCGTCCGCAACGTCCGCGTCCTGGCGCGCGCGTGCGTCACGCTCACCCGGCTCCACCAGCCCGCACCCGACGCCCTGCCCGCCTCGGTGCGTGCGCTCGCCGACGCGGTGCGCGCCGTCGACGTCGCCCTGGTCGCTACGCTCACCGACCTTGTCGGCAAGGGTCGTCAAGAGGCGATCAGTGCCGAGGACGAGACCTTGGCGGCGGTGAGGACGGCACGCGGGCTGCTGACCGGCTCTGCGCCGCTCGCGGTCGTGATGATCGTCGGTCAGCTGCGTGCCACCGCGATCGACCTGCTCCGCGGGCTGGGTGCGGACGATCTCGATTCGCTGAACCGGGTGGATGAGGCGATCGGCCTGCCGGCCGTCTGATCGCACGCCGAGGGCCCGCTGCGAACCTCAGAGCCCCATCAACTCGCGCGCGGGGCCCACGACGACCGGGTCCACTGCCGAGGATGAGCTGACACGGCGTACGGCATAGGTGGTGAGGAGCAGCACGACACCGTCCTCGATCAGCGCACCCTGCCAGTCGGGCCGCGAGCCCGTGGCGAAGCGGCGCCGCCAGGCGGCACCGGCATAGCTGCCGACGGCAGCACCTACTCCGCCCAGCACCGCAGCGACCACAGGCGACCGGTCTTCGCGACGGGCCAGCGCACCGGCCGCGACGCTCCCTGTCGTGATGCGGGCGGCGAGCACTGGCGGCTCTAGCCGGCTGGGGGTGGTCGGCAGCTTGTCCATGACCAGCTCGCTGCCCGCGGCGAGCGACAGCAGCGCCGAGGCCGGCCGGCTGCTGAGGACGTGGAGCTGCGCCGACCGCGAGGGCGTCAGGAGCGAGAGCGCCCCCAGGCCCGCACAGCTGCGACCGCCGCTGGCCACGCCGATGGCGAAAGCGCGCACCGACAGGGGAGGCACGCGGGCCGGCTTCGGCGCGAGGCCGGCAGCCCCGCGCCTGTCCCACGCGGCCAGCGTGGCATGCGTCGCGACGCCGTAGGCGAGGTGCGGAACGATGTCGCCCACCCAAGCAGCCGCGTCCCAGCTCCTCGGGTCGGTGACGTGGAGCACCGCCGCGGGCCCCTCTGCGCCGGCCATCGCGGCAGCGCCGATCAGTGCCGCTGCCACGGGAGCCGGTGGTCGGTAGCCGGCCGAACGCGCGATGCTCGCCACGACGCCGGTGCCGAGTCCCATCGTGATCCCCGACAGCTCGCCCAGGGCGACACGCCGGTTGTCGCGGGTCCTGCCCCTGCCTGCGATCTCGGTGTCGGCCGCGCCGAGCAACCTGTCGACCACCTCGGCCGGGACGGTGCTGGGCGACCGCCCGCGCAGCGCCATGTCGACATAGGTGACTGCGGTGATGACGGTCGTGCCGACCGCACCGGCGACGAGCCCACGGCCCAGAGTTGATGTCATCACCGTGCCGTTCCCGTCGGTGCGATGCTCAAGCCCCCCTCCAGCAGCCGAAACGCGCCGGACACAGAGCTGTGTCAACGTCCCCGGCGTGACCGTGCCCGCACCCACCGCAGGGCAGGCCGACCACTATCTGGCGAGTCGTGCGGACCAGGTGAGCTGGGGTCTGCTTCCCAACGCGACGTCCCGGGCCGTGCTGCGCATCAGCTCGGGCCAGACGGTATGCATCGACACCATCAGCCACGAGGGCATCCTCGAGGACCAGGGCAGGGATCCGGTCGCC
>CAXSDR010000158.1:0-3342 GCA_964236445.1 uncultured Motilibacteraceae bacterium
AGCGATCTGATCGACCGGGCCGCCACCCAGTACCGGACCGACCTGTGGCACACCCAACACGAGCGGGTCCACGTCTGGGTCGAGAAGGACGCCGCGATCGGCGTCATCGAGGGGGTGTGCGACCTCAACTCGATCCCGTACTTCTCATGCCGCGGCTACACGTCCGTCAGCGAGCTCTGGTCGGCCGCACAGCGCATCCGCTATGACATCGAGAACGGCGATCGCGTCACCGTCCTGCACATCGGCGACCACGACCCGTCCGGGCTCGACATGACCCGAGACATCGAAGAGCGACTCCGCCTGTTCATCGCCAAGGACTGGCTCGCCACGTGGGGACAGGCACTGCCCCGCCCGGTCACGCACCGCGACATCAAGCTGCACATGCGCGAACACATGCGCCAGCAGGGCGGCCTGATCACCGAGCAGCAGGCACCGTGGTCCATCCACCGGATCGCGCTCAACCGCGACCAGGTCGAGCGCTACTCGCCCCCACCGAACCCGGCCAAGACCACCGACGCCCGCTTTCACAAGTACGTCAGCGACACCGGCCTGCACGAATCGTGGGAGCTCGACGCCTTGGACCCCATCGTGCTGCAGGGACTGATCCAAGACGAGATCGACGCGATCCGAGACCCCGCCCTGTGGTCCGACGCGGTCCTGGCGATGGAGGCCGAGCGCTCAACGCTGCAGCTTCTGAGCGAGCGATGGCCGCAGGTCCTGACCACCCTCAACAGCCCGGAGGACCAACGATGAGCAAGACACTCGACCGGCTCGGCAAGATCCTCGCCCTCGCCGACTCCGGCGCCACCGAGGAGGAACGTAGCCACGCCCTGCGCATGGCCGAAGACATGGCCGCCACGCTCGGCGTGGAGCTCGCCGTCGCCCGCGCCCACCACGCGAGCAAGACCGAACGAGAGACCCCGCAGAAGCGCCGTGTCGTGGTCGGCAACGAACGTTCCCGATACAACGCCTACCTCGTGGAGCTCTACTGCGCGATCGCCGGACCGCATGACGTCGTCGTGACGGTCGGGTGGCGCAACCTGCACGTCGTCGCGTTCGGCTTGCCCAGCGACCTGGACATCGTCGAGGCGCTCTTCGCCGTCTGCGCCGTCGCGATGGTCACCGACGCCGACCACACGCTGCGCCGCGGAGAGCACAAGACCGCCGGCATGCACGGGCAACCCGTCGACGGCCGCGTCTACCGCGCTCACTTCTATCGCGGCTTTCACAGCCAGCTGCAGACCCGGCTGTGGGACGCCCGAACCACCGCGATCCGCAACAGCACCGGTGCTGGCGATGAAGCCGGCGCAGGAACCGATCTCGTGCTGCGCGAGAAGGCGGCCGAGGTGCACGACTTCTACAAGGAGCAGACCAAGCACCTAGGGCGGATAGGCACGTGGCGGCCGCCCCAGCGAAACGAGTCGGTCCACGAAGCCGTACGCCGTGGCGCCGAAGCCGCCGCCCGGACGAATCTGGCCAACTCCTCAGAGGTGGCAGGACACCGCCGCGAGCAGCTCGCCGCGGCCCAGGCAACCGGAACCCCGCAGTGAGCACCCTCGTCATCGCCCTGACAGCGCTCATCTTCCTGGCAGGCTTCATCGCCGGCGGAGGCTGGGAGTTCTGCCGACGTGGCGGCACCTACGACCTGCAGCACGAGCAGCTCACGCAGCTGGTGGTCGTCGACACAGCCGACGCGACAGCCACGGGCAGCGTCGAACGATCCCTCGTGCCCGCAGCTGCCCCGTCGCAGGTGCACGCCGGCAGACGACCCCGACTGCACGGTCTGAGCCGGGCCTCGCACTGCGCCTTACAGCGATAGAGCCAGCACACCCCCTCGTGAAGGAGACAACCGTGACCCTCACAGCCCTACACGCCAACACCCGCGCATCGGGCACCACGATGACCGTCGCGGAACTGCGCCGATGCCTCGAGGCACTGCCGGACGAGACCCCCCTGACCGTGACCGCCGCACTGTGGGGTCAGACGGAACTCCTCGCTGCCGAACTCGTCGGCCGCGAGCTCACGCTGCACGTGGACGCCACACACACCGGTGAGCTCTCCTCTCCGCTGTCATGGGGTGACGCCCGCCGCGACAGCCCTGTCCTGATGGGCGCCCACCCGGGCGCTGACCTCTGGGCCGTGGCCGTGCTCACCGAGAGCCTCGGCATCAGAGCCGGTTCGAGTGACCTCTACGCCGTCGGCTTCGGTGTCCTCAACGACCTCGAGGAGGCCGGCTACACCGTGCGACGCAAGCGCAAGACCCGCCGAGCGCCACGCCCCGCGGCATCGACAACCGAGCTGGCGTCGACGGCATGACACCCCAACGCGCTGCCGGCACCGCACGCGCCCACCGCCCGCGCCGGCCAGTTCCTCAGGTCCACAGATGATGGGTCACACGCACGCGCTGAGTGGCTTCGCCGCTGCAGCCGCGACCCTGCCATGGGCACCCGTGCACGGCGCGACCGCGCAGATCGGATGGCTCGCCGTCTGGGGCGGCATGGCCATGCTCCCCGACCTCGACCACCCACGCTCCACCGTCGCGCGCATGTGGGGCCCGTTCACCTCGACCCCAGCACGAGCGATCGGCATCCTCGCCCGAGGCCACCGCGGCGGCACCCATGACGCGCTCGTCGCACCGCTGATCTTCGGCGCCCTGGCCGCCGGCGCCGCCCACTACCCTGCGAGCCGACTTCTCGTGCTCGCGTTGGCCATCGGTCTCGCGTTGCGCGCGTGTGCGTTCGCGATTCCCGGGCGCACCGAGAGCACAGCAGTGGGAAACGCAGTCCTGTCCTGGGGCGCGGCGTGGCTACTCATCCATCACGGCGCCGGCGGCCCGGCCTGGCTGCCGCTCGCGGTCGCCGGCGGCGTGCTCGTCCACATCGCCGGCGACGCCCTGACCGACCACGGCGTCCCGGTGCCGCTCACGTGGATCTCACAGCGGCGCCGCTTCGGTCTCGACCTGTTCACCACCGGTTCTCTCGTCGAGACCGTCGGCATCGCCCTGGGGCTCGTGGTGCTCACCGCCTGGCAGATCTGGGTCAACAGCTCTGCCCCCGTCGTGCTGTGCCCGGCCGTCAACGCGGTGCGAGCGCTCGCATGACACTCCCGCAGGAAGCACCACCGACGACGACGCCGCCGCGCCGAAAGACCGTCACCGAACTCACCGACCCCGAACTCAGCGCCCTCTACGACCAGCTCGAGGAAGCCCTCGCCTTGGTCGAGGCCGTCAACCGCACCTGCCAGCGTCACACCGAACACGCGCGCGCCCTGAGCGCAGCTGGACACCCCGCAGCAGCAACAGCCGTCGCTCGCGCGGCCGCCGACGTCCGCATCGCCCTGCGC
>CAXSDR010000159.1:0-3340 GCA_964236445.1 uncultured Motilibacteraceae bacterium
GACGACGACCTGGATGCGCTCGGCAAGCCTGCGGGCACGTGCGGCGTCAACCATGACGACCTCCGGATGAGTAGGAACAGGACATCGACGGGCGCACTCAGTCGTCTTCGCTGCTGCGCAGGCGACGCCTGGTGGCGAGGAGCTCGGTCTCGGGCCGGTCGGCCAGCAGCCGTTCGCACGAGTCGAGCACGGCCCCCACGTGAGCCGCATCCGCAGCGACGACAGCGACCCCGATCAGCGCACGCCGGTGCAGGTCGAGATCACCCGCCTCAGCCGCGGAGACGCTGAACTGGCGGCGGAGCTCGGCAATGATCGGGCGTATCACGGAGCGCTTCTGCTTGAGGGAGGAGACGTCCCCGAGCCGGAGGTCCGCCTCGAGCGTGCCGACGAACATGTCGCCAGCCTAGTGCCGATTGCTGGCGCGGGCCGGTGGGGACAACGGCTAGACGCTGTGGCCGCCCGGGCCCGGCGATCTCCGTGTCGGGAGTGTCGCGTGTCGAGTCTTGCCCTACCCCTCACGCTGTTGATCTTCGCCGCCGCGGCTGTCGCCGTCTGGCTGGCCGGTATCTCGCTGTCGAACCACACCGACGTGCTGGCCACCCGGCTGCATCTCGGCTCCGCACTCGGCGGCTTGGTACTGCTCGCCGTGGCGACCAACCTGCCCGAGATCGCCATCACCGTCAGCGCCGCGCTCTCGGGCAACATCGGCGTGGCTGTCGGCAACATCCTCGGCGGCATCGCGATCCAGACCGTGGTCCTCGTCGCGCTCGACGCTTTCGGCGTACGCGGCGGGAGGCCCCTCACCTACCGGGCAGCCTCGCTCGTGCTGGTTCTCGAGGCCGCCCTCGTCGTGGGGGTGCTGGCCGTCGTCATCACGGGCACGCAGCTGCCCGCCGGTCTGATCCTGTGGCGGCTGACTCCCGGCCCGGTCCTGATCACTGTCCTCTGGGTGGTCGGCCTGTTGCTGCTGCAGCGGGCGAGCACCTCCCTGCCCTGGCAGGAGTCCGGCGAGGCGCCGGACAACCAGGAGCCCCCACGGGGTCACAGCCAGCAGAAGGCGGAGCAGGACGCCACGTCTCGGGGTGTGAGCACGGCGCGGTCCGCGACGATCTTCAGCCTCGCCGCCCTCGTGACGCTGGTCGCGGGAGTCGTGCTGGAGGTGAGCGGCGACGCCATCGCGGGCGACGTCGGGCTGTCCGGTGTGCTCTTCGGGGCCACGGTCCTCGCGGCCGCCACGTCACTTCCCGAGCTGTCGACCGGGCTGACGTCTGTGAAGAACGGCGACTACCAGCTGGCGATCAGTGACATCTTCGGGGGCAACGCGTTCCTGCCGGTGCTGTTCCTGTTCGCGACGCTGCTGTCTGGCAAGGCGGTGCTGCCCGAGGCCCAGTCGAGCGACATCTATCTCACAGCGTTGTCCATGCTGCTGACGATGGTCTATGCCGCGGGTCTGATCTTCCGGCCGCAGCGGCGGATCGCCCGTATGGGCATCGACTCGCTGGTGGTGCTGGTGCTCTACATCGTCGGCACTATCGGGCTTTTTGCCGTCGCGCGCTAGCCCCTTCCATGATCATGAGCAGGTCCGTTGCCGATACGGCAACGGACCTGCTCATGATCATGGAAGGGGAGGCTTGCTGTCTCCGGTCGTACGAGGCCGGCCCGGCCCCCTGGTCGGCTCGACGCCGCCAGGAAGCCGCCCGACCTCTTTGAGGGCGCGGCGCAGGAGGTAGTCGATCTGGGCGTTCGTGCTCCGCAGCTCGTCTCCGGCCCAGCGGGTCAGCGCATCGTGGACGGCGGGATCGAGCCGCAGCAGCAGGCCTTTGCGCTCGGAGGGCACCCCGCGCTCACTGGTAGAGCGAGCTGGTGTTGACGATGGGCTGGGCGTCGCGGTCGGCGCACAGGACCACGAGCAGATTGCTCACCATCGCTGCCTTGCGCTCCTCGTCGAGCTCGACGATGCCCTGCTCCGACAGACCCTGCAGCGCCAACTTCACCATGCCGACGGCGCCTTCGACGATGCGGCTGCGGGCAGCGACCACCGCGGACGCCTGCTGGCGGCGCAGCATCGCGCTGGCGATCTCGGGCGCATAGCTCAGCTGGGTGATGCGCGACTCCACGATGCGTACGCCGGCGGCGGCCACCCGGACCGCGATCTCGCTCGAGAGCTGCGCGGTGATCTCCTCGGCGTTCTCGCGCAGCGAGTAGCGCTCGCCACCGTGGGCGTCGTAGGGGTAGCTCGTCGCAACGTGGCGGACCGCCGTCTCGCTCTGGATGGCGACGAATCGCGCGAAGTCGTCCACGGCGAATGATGCGCGCGCGGTGTCCTCGACGTGCCACACGACGACCGCCGCGATCTCGACGGGATTGCCGTCGGCGTCGTTCACCTTGGCGACGGCCGTCTCGAGGTTGCGGATGCGGGTGGAGATGGGCGTACGCCGGGTGAAGGGGTTGACCCAGCGCAGGCCGTTGGTCCGGATGGTGCCCTTGTAGCGCCCGAGCAGCGTGACAACTCGGGCCTGGCCGGGGGCGACGGCGGTGAGCCCGAGCGAGGCCAGCAGCGTGAGAAAGACGAGCGCCCAGCCGAGGACCTCCGCGACGGCCGGCCCGCCATGGGAGCGGCTGCCGTCGGACAGACCGGCCGCGCCGAGAACGATGAGCACGACGGCGAGGATGCCGGCGACCAGGAGGCCGAGCAGCATGACGAGGCCGTTGACACCTTCCGCCCGCCGCTCGGCTATGTCGGGAGCGGCCTGGCGCAGAGCAGGACCGGGGTCCGGCGCAACAGTTGTGGTGGGCGAGACAGTCATCGCGAGCTCCGCGGACAAGGTGTCGGGACTCTCCCGACGCCTGTCACCATAGACTATCAATTCGATATCAGGTTTCCTTCGGCTGCCTGTTCATGTGCCTTCAACCGTCGGATTTGTCAGAACGCGCCGTCACTGCCCCCTCAAGGCTGGCCATGGTGCCGAGCTAGCCTGTCGCGCGTGACCGATCGCGGCGACAGGACGCGTCGATCCACCGCGCTTCTGATCGGTGCGGTCATCGCCTTCCTCGGCCTGGTCGCTTTCGCCGGCATGGCGGCGGCCATCGGGACGTTCCTTCCCATGGGCAGCGATTCCTGCGCCTCAGGCGACCCCAGCCTGATCTGCACCAGCCGCGGTCAGGGGCTGGCGATTGGCTTGCCGTGGGGTTGTGCGCTCCTGGGTCTGGTCGTAGCGCTGCTCGGTTTCATCCCGCCCGCGCGGTTTCGCGGTGCTGCCATCGCGGGTGGCTACCTCATCGTGCTGATTGGTCTCGTGGCGGGCGTGATGGTGGAGAGCACGAACGGTTGAGCCTCTAA
>CAXSDR010000160.1:0-3029 GCA_964236445.1 uncultured Motilibacteraceae bacterium
CTCGCCGAGACCTCCGCCCAGGCGCTGGCACCGAGCCCGACCACGGGGTTCTGAGGGCCGTCCGACCGACGACGTCGGGACGTTGCCACACCGACGTCGCGATGATCCGCGCTCCGGCCGCACGCTGCGACCGTGCATCCTGCTACCGCGTGCTGCGATGACGGTGGCTGCTCTTGTCCGGTCACTGCGTGCCTGCCGTCGGTGTTTCGATCAGGATCGGAGAAGTGGCCGCCCTGGCTCACCGCCTAGCCTGGCTGTTGCAGCGGCCCGGCACCACGTCGAGCCTATGGGTGGAGAACGGTGGCCTCAGCATGCCGAAGAACACGACGCAGACCGAATCGGACGGCTTCAGCGCTGCAGAGCGTGCGGCAATGAAGCAGCGCGCGGCAGAACTGCGCGCCGAGGGCAAGAAGAGCGCCAAGAAGGCCGACGGGCTGCACGCAGCGCTCGACGCGATCGCGAAGATGGCGCCCGCCGATCGTGTGCTCGCTGAGCGCGTGCATGCGACGGTGAGCGCCAACGCTCCAGAGCTCTCCCCGAAGACGTGGTACGGAATGCCCGCCTACACCGACGTGCACGGCAAAGTCGTCGTCGCCTTCAAGAACGCGGGCAAGTTCAACACCAGGTATTCCACGCTCGAGTTCCAGGACGCTGCACACCTGGATGACGGGGATGTGTGGCCGGTGTCGTTCGCGCTGCAGAGGTGGAGCCCCGCCGTGGAACAGAAACTTGTCGAGCTGGTGAAAGCCGCGGTCTCCTGACGCGTTGCGGATTCCTCGATGAGTTCCGGGCGTCGCGCCCGTCTACGGGTCACGGCACGCTCGAACGCAAGGAGAAGACATGACCGCGACCTACACCTTCGACGTTTTCAGCAGCCTCGACGGCTATGGCTCCAACAGCGGCCACGGTGACTGGGGAGGCTACTGGGGCAAGCAGGGCCCCGAGCTGCTCGACCATCGCCTTGCCCTTTATGACATCGATCAGCGGATGGTCTTCGGGGCCAACACCTACCGGCAGTTCGCCGAGATGCTGGCCTCGAGCACCGATGGGTCTGACGTGCGTGACCCTTGGGTCACCCGCATGCGGAACCTCCCGACAACGGTGGTGTCCACGTCACTGCAGGAACCCCTCGACTGGCCGGACGCGACCGTCGTCGGCGGCGACGCCGTCGACGTCGTCGCGCGGCTCAGGGAGCAGTCCGAGGTTCCGCTGCGCTCACACGGCAGCCTCTCGATGAACCGGGCACTGATGGCCGCCGGCCTCGTCGACTTCGTGCACGTCACGGTCTTCCCTGTCATCACCGGCCGGACGGGGGAAAGCCCGATCTTCCAGGACGCGGCCGACTTCGACCTGGAGCTGGTCGACTGCCGGACGCTCGACGGCCACATCCACGAGCTGGTCTACCGACCCACGCTCCATCGACCGGTCCGGTAGCAACCGAGGACGATGTCAACGAGCTGCGCTGAGCCACCCCCGTCAGGCAACCCGCACGCCGCGCCCCAGCCTGCGCGTAGGTGCACGCAGCCGTCTCGCTGTCAGCCAGAGAGCAGCGGCGGCGACCAGCAGGTCGAAGCCGAGGCCATAGGGCCACACCGGCCCCGGGCCGCGTGGGTAGCGCACCAGGGTCGAGCCGTAGGTGACGTTCGGCGGGGGAAGCGCGGCCTCGGGCGTGGCGAACGGCTGCGGCGATGCGATCGTGGCGGGGGATGCGAGCGGCGCCGCGCCGTAGACGGCGATCTGCTCGTTCGGCGAGCGACGGGTGTCGCGTACGGCCTGGCCTATCGAGCCCAGCGGATCCAGCGGTTCGGAGACGACCTGATGCGTTGTCGGGTCGCGGCGCGTGGCCAGCCGGGGTGCGGCGTCGGCCAGGATCACGAACGGGTTGGGAGCCAGTAGCCACCACACACGCTCCGAGTGGGTGACCGTCGTCGAATACTCCGACCTGTGCACCGTCGTCTGGGTCGTGACGAGCGCCAAGGCGTACGCGACCAGCGTGCCCACGGTCATGGCGAAGACGACGAGGTAGGACAGCACCGCCGACATGGTGCTGCGCGCGAGCAGGGCTGAAAGCGCCAGCGAGACCGCGCAGAGGACACCGAGCAGCAGGGCGACGACGCCGACCGTGACGACGACGTGGCCGAACGCAAGCCCACCTTCGACGACGGCCCACCCGACCAGGGGCAGCGCGAATGCGAGGAATACCAGCGCCGCTCCCCAGGCGGCGGCGAGCTTGCCGAGCGTGATGTCCCAGGCCGTGAGCAGCGTCAGCTGCAGCGGGGCGAGCACGCCGCGCTCCCGGTCGCCGTTGACCGACTGCGCGGTCAGGGCGGGGACCACGAGAAGCGCGAGCGCCAGCACCATGAGCATGAGTCCGCCGAACAGCGGCGGACCGACCCTCTGGTCGGGCTGCAGTGCGGTCGTCAGCGCGAGCCGAAGCAGCGTGGCGAATCCGAGCAGCAGGATGAACCAGCTCGCGAGCACCCAGCGCCAACGGCCTGCCCGCACGCGCTGCCTGAGCTCGCCGCGCGCGACCGTGAGGACGCCCTCCAGCGACACGGCGCTCACGTGCGCTCCTTCGTCAGGTTGAGGTAGGCGGCTTCGAGCAACCCACCGGCCGGCGCGAGCCCGGTGAGGCGTACGCCGTCGCGCACCAGCGCGGTGACGAGGTCAGCCGCGTCGGAGTCGCCGGCGAGCGATATCTCGATTCCGGCCGGGCCCACTGGCGAGTGGGCGACAGCGTGCGCCGTGAGCCACGAGGCGAGGCCCGGCAGGTCGAGGGCACGCAGATGCCAGGGGCGGCGTGTGTCGCTGGGCAGGTCGCCCATCAGGTGCTCGCCGACCGTGATCCCGCCCTGCACGAACACCACGCGGTCGGCGACCTCCTCGAGCTCGCTGAGGGCGTGCGACGAGATCACCACGGCTGCGCCCTCGGCCGCGAGGAGCCGCAGCAGGTCGCGCAGGTCGACCCGGCTGCGGGGGTCGAGCCCTGACGCCGGCTCGTCGAGCAGCAGAACCGCGGGACGGTGCAC
>CAXSDR010000161.1:0-2477 GCA_964236445.1 uncultured Motilibacteraceae bacterium
ACGTCAGGCGGCAGCGAGCTGACAGCAGGTCGCCGATTCCTTCCTCCTCGCCGCGTAGCTCGACAGCGGGGCTCGCTGGATCACCGAAGAGCAATCGGACGCGTACGCCTTGACTGGCGCGGTCGGCCAGCAGCGAGCAGAACTCAGGCACCGCGTCGTGCAGAAAGCTGCCTGCGAAGGCAAGGAGGTCGATGGCCTCCGTGGCTGACGCTGTGAGTGTTGTCCAGGTCTCGACGGGCACGGCGCCGCGGTTCGGGTAGAGCGTCACGAACTCGGCCTCGCTCGCTGATTGCGCGCGTACGTCGGAGGCGGTGGTGGGCCAGAGGAACACATCGTCCTGGCCGAGCAGCTGAGCCAACGCCAGCCGGTGTGTTCGGTGGGGAACGCGTCCGGTGGTGATCCAACGCTCGACGGTCTTGCGGTCGACATTGATCTTGTCCGCCACGGCCGGCAAGCCATGGCTGCTGGCCACGATCGCAGCACGTAGTCGCTCGTTGGTCATCGACGCCCTTCGGTTGGGACGTTTCTATCACCTGAAGACGTCCCCATGCGTCCCTTCGTGAGGTGTCGGCGTCCCTACGTCTTGCGGTGATCTGTTCTGGGGCCAACAGCGGCCCCCGGACGAAGGGTCGAACGATGCCGAGCTACGCGGTAGACAGCAAGAAGCAGCTGATGATCGCCACCGGAGTGGTGGGGATTGTGCAGGAGTGGGCGGTGCTCCCGGACGGCTCTCGGCGGCCGTCGGAAACGCAGGCGCGTGATGAGGCAACGGGGTTCCCGCTGTGGAACGTCGAGGTGCTGTATCAGCAGACGTCGTTCGGTCGGGTGTCGTCGACGACCGCGATGGTGTCCGTGGGTGCGGCCGATCAGCCGCTGGTGCCGACGTTGAGCCCGGTGCAGTTCGACGGCCTGCGCGTCGAGGTCCGCCTCACCAAAGCAAAGGCGTTGGTCGAGTCGTGGGTGGCCGAGAGCCTCGCCGGTGCCGTCGCGCCGGTCAAGGGTGCGCGTTCCGGTGGGGACGCCTGATGCTCGCCGTGTTGCGGTCCTCGTGGAACGTCGTGTCGGAGTCCGCGCGGTGGCTGCTGCGGCACCGTCGCTGGTCGCTGTGGTGGGCTTTCGCTATCGCGTCCGTGGTGTTCTTGGGCTCGGGCAGCCTCACGTGGGAGTTCGCTGGGATCGCGCTGCTGCCGGCGGTCGCCTGCGGGGTGTGGGTGACCTGGTCGCCGGGCTCCTACGTGCGGGCAGTGTCGGGGCCCTACCGGCGGTGGAGGTGCCGTCGTTGGGCTCGTCGCAACTGGCCCTCTATCGCTCGCGCTTGCGGGTTGAGCGTGCAGACGACCGTCCGCACAGGCTGGGAGCGAAGCTGCTCGGCGGGCAGGGCACTGCGAAGGAGAAGCGCGCCTGGATCGACCCACCGCTGGTTCGGGTGCTGACGGACGGCGGCTCCTTGACGCTGCGCGTGCAGGCACGGCGGGGTCAGTCGGTCGACGACATCACAGCGGTGTCGGCGAAGCTGCGTGATGCCGTCGGGGCGCACTCGTTGCGCAGCCTTCTGCACGCGCCGTCGGTGCTGAACCTCGTTTTCACACTGCACGACCCGCTGGCCGGAACGCGCCTGTCGGGCCCCGACCGAGGCGCTCAGCCAATGGCCGCAACAGAGCGTCATAGCGCGGACCTCGTCGGCGGCGCCGTACTGCTCGGCCGTGGAGAAGACGGCTCCGACATCGTGCTCGACCCCGTGGATCCATGGCACATCGCGGCGCAGGGCGCTACCCGGTCCGGCAAGTCCGCCCTGAGCTACACCCTGCTCGGTGGCCTCGCGTTCCGCCCTGACGTGCTCGTGTGCGGGGTGGACCCGTCGGGGATCCTGCTCGCCCCGTGGCAGAACGGGCGAGGCGGGCAGTGGATCGCCACCGGCACTGCGGACATGGCCCGGGCAGTCGTCGTCCTCGCCGGGATCGTCGCGGAGATGGATCGACGGATCGCCCGGCTGCTGGCCGATGGGCACGACAAGCTCGACGCCTTCGACGCCGCGTGCCCGTTGCTGCTTGTGGTGATGGAGGAATACCCGGGCGCGCTGTCGGCCGCCCGTTCGCAGGACGACGCGGAAGGCAGGACCGGTTCCGACCGGCTCACGCCGAGGATCGAGCGCGGGTTCGGACGCCTGGTCAAGGAGGGCGCGAAGGTCGGCATTCGGCTGATTGTCCTAGCGCAGCGAATGAGCTCGAAGGCGGTTGACACCGACGACCGAAGCAACTTCGGTCTACGGGTCACGCTGCGCGTGGACAACGCCGATGCGGTCGTGATGCTGCACGACGGCCCGACAGCACGCGCCTATGTGGAGCAGGCCCGCCAGTTCCCCGCCGGTATGGGGTTGGTCGAAGGGCCTGGTCGGCCGTTGCAGCGGTGGCGTGCGGACTTCACTGGCTCTTCTTACTTGAGGTGGGGGTGGCTGAGTCCGCCGCCGATGAGGAGCA
>CAXSDR010000162.1:0-2333 GCA_964236445.1 uncultured Motilibacteraceae bacterium
GGCGAGGACCAGACCGAGTCGCGGCGCGTCGACGAGGTGCGCCGCGACTTCGTCGCCAACGTCAGCCACGAGCTCAAGACCCCCGTCGGTGCCCTCATCCTGCTCGCCGACGCGGTCGGCGGGGCGAGCGACGAGCCCGAGGCCGTACGCCGCTTCGCTGCGCGCATGCAGCACGAGGCCCAGCGTCTGTCCGATCTCGTGCAGGAGCTCATCGACCTCTCCCGCCTGCAGGGTGACGACCCCCTGCGGGAGGCGGCGCTCGTCTCCGTCGACGACGTGGTCGTCGACGCCATGGACCGCTGCCGGCTGGCCGCCGCTGCCAAGGACATCGAGCTCGTCACGGGGGGCGTCGAGGGGCTGGGCGTGCTCGGCGACGAGAGCCAGCTGGTCACCGCCGTGCGCAACCTCATCGACAACGCGATCAGCTACAGCCCCGAGCAGACCCGCGTCGCGGTCTCGACGCACGTGGTCGACCATGGAGTCGAGGTCGCCGTCACCGACCAGGGCATCGGCATCCCCAAGGCTGACCTCGGTCGGGTGTTCGAGCGGTTCTACCGCGTCGACCCGGCTCGCTCGCGTGCCACCGGCGGCACGGGCCTCGGGCTCTCGATCGTCAAGCACGTCGCCGAGAACCATGGTGGTGAGGTGACGGTCTGGAGCGTCGAGGGGTCGGGCTCGACCTTCACGGTCCGCCTGCCCATCGGAGCCCCGGCTGCTGCCGACCCCCCCGCAGACGTTCTCGTCGCACCCGCTCCTCAGGAGGCTCCATGACCCGCGTGCTCGTTGTCGAGGACGAGGAGTCGTTCAGCGACGCGCTGTCCTTCATGCTGCGCAAGGAGGGTTTCGAGGTCGCCGTGGCGACCAGCGGCCCGGGTGCGCTGGAGGAATACGACCGAAGCGGCGCCGACATCGTCCTGCTGGACCTGATGCTGCCCGGGCTGCCCGGCACCGAGGTCTGCCGCGCGCTGCGGGTGCGGGGCAACGTCCCGGTGATCATGCTGACCGCCAAGGACTCCGAGGTCGACAAGGTGGTGGGGCTCGAGCTGGGCGCCGACGACTACGTCACCAAGCCGTTCAGCACGCGCGAGCTCGTGGCGCGGATGCGGGCGGTGTTGCGCAGGGGTGCCGAGTCGGAGGAGCCGGAGGCGCCGGCGCTCGAAGTGGGGCCGGTGCGCATGGACGTCGAGCGCCACGTGGTGACGGTGTCGGGGCGGCGCGTCTCGCTGCCGCTCAAGGAGTTCGAGCTGCTCGAGCTGCTCCTGCGCAACACCGGCCGGGTGCTCACTCGCATGCAGCTCATCGACCGGGTCTGGGGGTCGGACTATGTCGGCGACACCAAGACCCTCGACGTGCACGTCAAGCGCCTGCGCTCCAAGATCGAACCCGATCCGGGCTCGCCGCGCCACCTGCTCACCGTGCGGGGGCTCGGCTACAAGTACGAAGCCTGAGCGCGCCGCAGAACCCAGGCGCCGACGGCGATGTCGTCCGCCGTCAGCCGGCTGAGGGACCGCCACTCGGGCCCACCGTCGCATAGTAGGAGCTGTCCGACACCGCCGTGGCGTTCATCGCCAGGTCGCCGAGGGCGCCGGCGAAGTGCAGCACCAGCGGGACATAGGTGCCGGCCTTGATGCCGCCCGTGGCCAGCGCCACGCCGACCGGGCCACCGGTGCCGACCCGCAGCACGGCGCCGGGGGCGACGTCTCCAGGGCCCCCCGAGAGCTTCGCGGCCTTGCCCGCCACGTCGATGCCGCGCAGGGTGGCGGTCTGGGAGGTGCCGAGGTTGGCGATGGTCAGCGACAGGGCGCCCGCGCCGTCCTTGCCCGTCACGATCAGTGCGTCGATGACCCGGATGTCACCCTTGTGCGCCTGCAGGCCGTCGGCCGCGGCGTAGGGCCGGAGCGTCACGGCGTTCTGCCCCGCTCCGCAGCCGGAGAGGGTGCCGATCGCGAGCAGCCCTGCGGTCATGGCGGCACGGCGAGACGGGACGGCGAACAATCCACGAGGCAGACCGGTGGGAAGTGGGGGGCGCCGAGCGCCGAGCAGCAGTCGGGTCACCCACTCAGCCTAGGGCGTGCCTGCTGGGGTCGGCGCGCTGCACTCAGCGCAAGCAGACGGTGGCGCGCAGTGGTGCAACTGCAGGGCCTGCCTGCGGGCTGACCCCCGTCTGCAGCACGCGAAATGCCTCCTGTCAACCCTGCTGGCGGGCGACAGACCGCCTCTGACCTGCGCGAATGCCCCTTCCAACGGGTGCCGAGCGAGACGTCCGCGTGCTAACCTTGAGGCTGGGAAAGGGGAATTGCATGACGTTCAACGTCGGCGAGACTGTCGTCTAC